>DASQAK010000014.1:0-20686 GCA_035635755.1 Candidatus Methylomirabilota bacterium
GGGCGTGGAGCCCCTCGGCCTCTGGAAGGCGGTGCGGCAAGGGGCGGGCGGCCGTCGACGCACCTTCGATGGCCTCATCGATCAGTTCCTGCCCGGCACCTTCGAGCCGCCGGCCTTCAGCCTCAAGCTGGCCCACAAGGACGTTTCGCTGGCCACCGCGCTCGCACGCGAGCTTGGTGTGCCCATGCGCCTGGCCAATCTCGCCCTCGACGAGCTGACGGAAGCGCTCAATCGTGGATGGGGCGCGCGGGATTCGCGGGTCGCCATGCTCCTGCAGGAAGAGCGCGCCGGCGTGAAGATCGCCGTACCCCCCGACAAAATTCAGGAAATCATCAAGCAAGACGCATAAAAGACGAGAACACTTGAGTCAGGACGTCATCAAGCAAGACACATTGAGATCTGAACACCTTCCTCGGGCCTTCCCGGTGGGGGGGTGTCGGGGGAGGAGCGGCGATCGCTCCCCCCTGACTCATAGGCAAGACGTGTCGGGGATTGCAGTGTGAGGTGCAGCCGAAGGCGAGCCGAGCCAACCCTTGTCAAGGCCGGCGCTCGCTCCCCCCTGACTCAAACAGGAGCCAGACATGACGCATGCCGGTGTCGCCAGCGCGCACGGATTGAGGCAGGTGGGGTACTTCGATTGCCCGGGCGGCGGCCAGGTCGTCGTCGACCGCGAGGTCGCCTACATCGCGCACATGAAAGCACCGCACGGCACCACGCTCGTCGACGTGAGCGATCCCGCCTCGCCCAAGCAGCTCGCCACCCTCGAGGTTCCCGCGGGCACGCACTCGCACAAGGTCCGCGCGGCCAACGATCTCATGCTCGTGAATCGCGAGGCCCAGCCGGCCCACCGGCCGCCCGCCGGCGCGAAGGGCGGGCTCGGGATCTACGACGTCTCGGATCCGAACCGTCCCCGCGAGATCACCTTCTGGGCCTCCGGCGGCTCGGGAGTCCATCGCTTCACCTTCGACGGCCGCTACGCCTACCTCTCTCCCGAGATGGACGGGTACGTTGGCAACATCGTGTTGATCCTCGACCTCGCCGACCCGAGCCGCCCGCAAGAGGTGGGCCGCTGGTGGATGCCGGGGCAATGGACGGCGGGAGGCGAAACGCCCTCGTGGGAAGGCCGACAACACCGCTGCCACCACCCGATCCGCCTCGCCAATCGCCTCTATGTCAGCTACTGGCACGGGGGCTTCGTCATCCTCGATATCGAGGATATGGCCAAGCCCACGTTCGTCTCCGGGCTCGACTGGAGCCCGCCCTTCATCACTCCGACGCACACGGCGCTGCCCGTGCCTTTCCCTCTTCACGGCCGGCGCGTGATGATGGTGGCGGACGAGGACGTCGCCAAGCTCGAGCCGGGATCGCCGTCCTTCCTCTGGATCGTGGACATCACCGACGAGCGGCGCCCCACCCCGTTCGCGAGCTTCCAGGTTGCGGGCATCGACGGCAGCCCCCAGCCTGAGTTCACCGGGTGCCATCAGCCATGCGAGCGCGTGACCGGACCCGAGATCCCCGTGGCATGGTTCGCCCACGGCCTCCGCATCGTGGACATCGCCAACCCGCACGCGCCGCGGGAGGTTGCCCATTTCCTCCCGGAGCCCCCGGACGGCTCGGCGCGCGTGTCGAGCAATGACGTGGAGGTGGACGACCGCGGGCTCCTGTATCTCATCGACCGGGGGCGCGGGCTCCACATCCTAGAGCGCACCTGAAGCTGGCGCGAGCGGGCGCCCGGCGTCGCCTCGTCCGCCGAACGGTCTCATTCAGCGCGTAGTTAGCGACTACCGCGCCCTCCGCTCGTCTCCGCGCCGACCCTCCGTTAGCGGCCTCACACTGCCGAACACCTTTGTATAGGTGGCCTGCAGCCGCCAGGGGACGGAGGGCTGAGACTCCGGCCTAGGCCCCTCGAACGGGGGCGGAGGGAGCGGGGCGTGTCGAGCGCGGAAGCGAAATCCACCGAGAGCAAGCGCCCGCGCGCGTCCGTCCTGGCGCGGCTCAAGGCCCTCGCGACGGCGATCCGCATCGCCATCCCCGAAGGCTCCCAGCTCCCGCTCACGGTCTGGCGCCAGCGCCATCGCGGCATCCTGGCCTTGCTCTGGCTTCAGGCGATAGGGATCACGTGCTTTTCCCTTTACCGACAAAATGGCATCGTCCACAGCCTGGGGGAGGGCGCGATCATCGCGGCCGCCGCCCTCGTGGCCTCCCTTCCCTTGCGCCCGCGGACCGTGCGAGCCTCCGTGGCCGCCTTCGGCCTCATCGCGTCATCGGCCGTCCTCGTCCATCTCTCCGGCGGCTATATCGAGTTCCACTTCCATTTCTTCGTGATGGTCGGGCTCTTGGCCCTCTACCAGGAATGGCCGCCCTTCCTGGTGGCCATCGCCTTCGTCCTCTTCCATCACGGCGTGGTGGGAGTCCTCGACCCGTCCTCTGTCTACAATCACTCCGCCGCGCTCGCTCACCCCTGGCGGTGGGCCGCCATCCACGCGGTCTTCATCGCGGCGATGAGCATCGTGTGCCTGATCACCTGGCGGGTCAACGAGACCACCCATGCTCTCGCCAAGCTCCTCCTGAAGTCGGCGGGGGAGGGCATCCTCGGGCTCGATCCCGCGGGTCGTGTGACCTTCATCAATGATCCGGCCGTGGCCCTCTTCGAATGGAGCGAGAGGTCGGTAATCGGTCAGCCGCTCCGCCGGCTTCTGCCCGTGGCCGCAGGCGGGGAGACAGGGCTCGAGGCCGCGATCCTGGAGGGTGGAGCGACCCCGCGCGCGGGCGAGGCTGATGTTGCGACGATCGGGCGGCACCACGGTGCCCGTCGAGTATGTCCGCACGCCCATCATCCGGCGAGGGAAGACCGTGGGGACCGTGGTGGTGCTCAAGGACGTCACCGATCGCCACCGCCTCCTCGAGCAGTCCGAGCGGCGCCGCCGGACCGCCGTCGGGCTCGCCGAGGTCGGCCGGCTCATCTCCCGGTCCCTGGATCCTCAGGAGGTGAGCCAGCGGATCGTTGACAGCATCACGACCCTGCTGTCGGCGCGCGCGGCTGCCCTCTACCGACAGGACCCGGAGACGGGCGATCTGGTCGTCGTGGCGACTTCACGCGAGTCCGCCCCCGCCTATGACGGGGTGCTCCCCCTGCCTGCCAGGATCGGCGCCGTCGGACTGGCGGTGCACGAAGGTCGCGCCATTGTCACCCCGGATGTCCTGGACGATGCGCGGATCCAGGTCACGGCGGACTTCCGGTACCGCGTGGAGAAGGCCGGAATCCAGGCGGTGCTGGCGGTTCCCCTCCTCGTTCAGGGGCAAGTGATCGGCGCCCTCGGCGTCGGCGATCGGGCCGGGCGGGATTTCGATGCCGACGACGTCCGGACGGCCGAGGCCTTCACGGATCAGGCCGCCATCGCCATCGAGAATGCCCGCCTCCACCGGGAGACGGAAGAACGGCTCGGGCAGAGCGAGACGCTGCTCAACGTGGCGCACGAGGTCAGCGGCACCATGGACATGACCGAGATGATGCGACGGGTCGCCCGGGAGATGGGCCGCGCCCTCGGCGGGGACATGGCGGGTGTCTTCCTGGCCGACGCCGACCATACGCAGCTTCGGCCCATCGCGGGATACCACGTCCCCAAGCATCTCGTGGCGGAGTTCATGACGTATGCCATCCCCCTGAAGGGACATCCCATCCTGGAGGAAGCCTGGAGGCTGCAGCGCCCGGTTGCGCTCGACGACGTGCCAGGTGACTCGCGCGTCGATCGCGACTCCATCAGACGATTCCCTCACCGCTCGAGCCTCTTCTGTCCCATGAGCGTTCAGTCCGAGCCCATCGGGGGCATCTTCGTGGCCTGGCTCGAGCAGGGCCATCGCGTCACCTCGGCAGAGCTGCGCCTCGTCGACGGTATCGGCCGTCAGGCGAGCATCGCGCTGACCAACGCGCGCCTCGTGGAGGAGCTCAAGACCCGGCAGGCCCGCCTGGAGGCCCTCCTGGCCGTGGACCGCGAGCTCTCGCGGATCCAGCCCGTCGAGTCGCTCCTCACCGGTATCGCGGAGGCCTGCGGCCGTGTCTTCGGTGCGAGCTCGGTTAGCTTCCGCCTCGTCGAGGGGGACGAGCTTGTCGACTGCGCGGACTGGGGCTCACACGACGCGCCGATCCCCAAGCGGCTGAAGATCGGCGAGAGCCTCAGTGGGATGGTGGCGGCCACGAGTGAGCCCATCGTCGTCCAGGATCCTGGGACTGATCCACGCGTCGATCCTATTCACCGCGAGAGCTACCGCAGGGCCGGAGTCCGGGCTTTCCTGGCTGTTCCCGTGAAGACGGGAGAGCGGCTCATGGGGGTCCTGACCATTCGAAGCTCGCGGGAGAGCGGCTTCACGGCCGCCGACGTCGACATGGCCAAGGCGTTTGCCTCCCAGGCCGCCATCGCGCTGGACAATAGCCGGCTCTACCAGGAGAGCCGGCAGGCCTTCGACGAGCTCTCGCACACGCAGGCCCAGCTCACCCAGGCACAGAAGATGGAGGCGGTGGGCCAGCTCGCCGGCGGGGTCGCCCACGACTTCAACAACCTCCTCACCGTCATCAGCGGGCGGAGCCATCTTTTCCTGGCGCGAGTGTCGAAGGACGACGCGGCCCGCCGAGACATCGAGCTGATCGCGCAGACCTCGGAGCGCGCGGCCGGCCTCACCCGGCAGCTCCTTGCCTTCAGCCGGAAGCAGCTTCTCCTGCCCAAGTCGCTGGATCTCAACCTCCTCGCGGGCGAGCTGGCCCCGATGCTGCGACGGCTCATCGGCGAGCACATCGAGCTCGTCCTCGTCCCCGGGGCGGATCTGGGATGGGTGATGGCCGATCCCGGGCAGATCGAGCAGGTGATCATGAACCTCGTGGTCAATGCCCGCGACGCCATGGCCGAGGGCGGCATGCTGAGGATCGAGACCGGGAACCGCGATGTTCACGAGACGATGACGCACGGACAGGGACAGGTGCCGCCGGGCCAGTACGTGGCACTGACCGTGCAGGACGCCGGATGCGGGATGGACTCGGCGACCCTGACACGGATCTTCGAGCCGTTCTTCACCACCAAGGATCCGGGCAAGGGAACCGGCCTTGGCCTCGCCACCGTGCACGGCATCGTCCACCAGAGCGGTGGGTGCATCGGGGTCGACAGCACGGTGGGCGCCGGCACCACCTTCACGATCTACCTGCCTCGGACGGCCGCCCCTGCCGAAGTCGTCGAGGCTCCTCCCGAGCCCTCGGCCTTGCCCCGCGGCCGTGAGACGGTCCTGCTCGTGGAGGACGAGAAGGAAGTGCGTCGTCTCGCCGCGGACGTCCTGAAGCGATGCGGCTACACCGTGCTCGAAACCGGCGACCCCCTCGAGGCCCTGACGCTCGGGGATCGCCACGGCGGCGAGGTTCGGCTGCTCGTCAGCGACATGATCATGCCGGTCATGCGCGGCCCCGCCCTCGCGGAGCGGCTGCTCGCCGAGCACCCGGAGATGCGCATCCTGTACATGTCGGGCTACACGGACGACCTGATCAGGCCGGACGGCACCATCAACCCTCCGGGAGCATTCCTGCAAAAGCCGTTCACACCGCGATCTCTCGCGCGGGCCGTGCGCAACGCGCTGGATGCCGTGCCGGCCGCGCCCGCCTCGCTCCGCTAGCTCTGTCTTCCCCTCCGGCCGTTCTCACGCTCTGGGTCGCGTTGCCCAGATGCCTCTGACCGTGTAGTCTGCGCAGCGTGGCGCCCGAGACTCGCCTCGTCCGCACGCCCGTCCTCGAGATCGCCTACGAGTCGCACGGCGAGGCGCCGGGCGCCCCCATCATCCTGCTTCACGGTTTCCCCGACGACGCGCGCGCTTGGGATGGCGTGGCGCCGGCCCTCGCAGTGGCCGGCCATCGCGTGCTCGTGCCGTACCTGCGCGGCTACGGGCCCACGCGCTTCCTCGACCCCGCGGCACCGCGCATGGCGCAGCAGGCGGCCATCGGCCAGGACCTGCTCGACTTCATGGAGGCGCTCGCCCTACCGCGCGTGGCCCTCGCAGGCTATGACTGGGGCGGACGCGCGGCCTGCATCGCCGCCATCGTGGCGCCCGAGCGCGTGCGCGCGCTCGTCACCATCGGGGGCTACAACGTGCAGAACACGTTGGCGCCGTCGCCTCCCGCCTCCGCGGCCGAGGAGCGCGCCAGCTGGTATCAGTGGTACTTCAACACGGAGCGCGGCCGCCGAGGCCTCGAGCAGAAGCGGCGCGAGATCTGCCGCTTCCTCTGGCAAACCTGGTCGCCCACCTGGCGGTTCGACGACGCCACCTGGGACCGCACGGCGCCCTCGTTCGACAATCCGGATTTCGTCGAGGTGGTGATCCACTCGTATCGCCACCGCCACGGCAACGCGCCGGGCGAGCCACGCTTCGACGCCATGGAGCGCCGCCTCGCGGAGCGCCCGCCCATCACCGTGCCCAGCGTGGCGCTCTGGGGCGCCGAGGACGGGGTCGATCTCACGCGCCGGACGGAGCGCCTCATGTCGCTGTTTCCCGCGGGCACGAAAGGCCGGGTCGTGCCCGCGGCCGGCCACTTCATGCCGCGCGAGCAGCCGGCCGCGGTCGTGGAGGCGACGCTGGAGCTGCTGGCGAAATCCAAGTAGACCTGGAGACGGCCACGCCTTCCCGCGAGGCGACGACATGATCACCTTCACGGGCCTGACCGCGCTCGTCCGTGGCGGAGAGCTCGGTCATCATGATCAGCTCTCTCCACCGGCACCGTGGTGGAGCCTCACGAAGACGGTCCTGGCCGCGGGCGCGCTCGTTCTCGTGGCGGGAGGAAGGCTCGAGCTCGACGCACCGCTCGCGGGGCGGTCCTACACCTTGCGCCAGCTCCTGCAGCATACGGCCGGCCTTCCAGACTATGGTGGCTTCCCGCGTATCACGAGGCGGTGGCGCGGCGGGCCGAGCCGTGGAGCGCGGACGAGCTCCTGCGGCGAGTCTCCGCGGACACGCTTCTCTTCTCGCCCGGGCACGGGTGGGCCTACTCGAATGTCGGATACCTCTTCGTCCGCTGTCTGATCGAAGAGGCGACGGGCGAGGAAATGGACGCGGCGCTCCGACGGCTCGTCTTCGGCCCTCTGGGCGTGCCGGGTGTCCGGCTTGCCCGCGCCCCGAGCGATCTCACCGTCACCGCGTGGGGCAACGAGGCCGGCTATCACCCGGGCTGGGTCTATCACGGCCTCCTGATCGGCACTCCGGCCGAGGCCGCCCTGTTCCTCGATCGCTTGCTCTCCGGCCCTCTGCTCCCGGCCGTTCTGCGGGACGCCATGGAGACGCCGTATCCTCTGGGTGGTCCCATTCCGGGCCGACCCTGGCGCACGGCGGGCTACGGGCTCGGCCTCATGGTGGACGTCACCTCTCCTCGAGGCAGGTGCAGCGGCCATACGGGCCAGGGGCCGGGCAGCACGGCGGCGGCCTACCGTTTCGCCGATCTCGCCCCGCCGTGCACGGCCGCCGCCTTCGCGCCGGTCGAGGATCAAGGGCTCGTCGAGCGCGCCGTGCTCGCCTTGCCCGAGGCGATGAGCTAGAGTGCCGGAGGCGGTGAGAAAACCACGAGAGGAAGAGGAGCGACCGAGCGATGACGAAGGACGAGCTGAAGCGGCGCATCTTCGAGGCGATCGACAAGCGGGCGGACGAGATCATCGGCATCGGCGAGCGCATCCTCGAGAATCCGGAGATGGGCTTCAAGGAAGTCAAGACGGCGGCCCTGGTTCACGAGACCTTCCAGCGCCTCGGCCTGGAGTCGCGCACCGGGCTCGCCATGACTGGCGTGCGGGCGGATGCGCGCGGGCGCGCGGGCGAGGGCCCGACCTTCGCGCTGCTCGGCGAGCTGGATGGCCTCCGCGTCACGGGCCATCCCCAGGCTGATCCCGCGACGGGCGCCGCCCATGCGTGCGGCCACAATGCGCAGGTCGCCGGGATGCTGGGAGCGGCCATGGGTCTCGTCGACGCCAAGGCCTTCGATCATCTCGCCGGCCGGGTGGCGCTCTTCGCGGTCCCCGCCGAGGAGGGCGGCGACATCGAGTGGCGTCAGGCGCAGATCCGCGCGGGCAAGCTCGAGTTCCCGTGCGGCAAGCAGGAGCTCATCAAGCTGGGCTGCTTCGACGACGTGGATCTCGCCATGATGATCCACACCAACTGGCGTGCCGAGGACGGCAAGGCCGGCGTGCCCGCCTCCAACAACGGCCGGGTGGGGAAGACCGCGCGATTCGTGGGGCGCGCGTCACATGCCGGCGGAGCGCCGCACATGGGGGTGAACGCCCTCTACGCCGCAAGCATTGCGCTTCAAGCGATCAACGCGATAAGAGAGACGTTCCGCGACGAGGACTCGATCCGCGTCCATCCCATTCTCACGCATGGCGGCTCGCAGGTGAACGTGATCCCCGGCGAGGCGCGCCTCGAGATGTATGTGAGGGGCAAGAACGCGGACGGCGTGCTCGATGCGAGCCACAAGGTGGACCGGGCCCTTCGCGCGGGGGCCCTGGCTTTGGGCGCTCAAGTGGAGATCGAAACGCTGCCGGGGCCCATGCCGCTGCTCTGTGACCAGAGCATGTCCACGCTCTTCGAGCGCACGGCCAAAGGCCTCGTGGGCCAGGAGCACTATCGGGACATCCCGCACCGATCGGGGTCGACGGACATGGGAGACGTGAGCCAGATCATGCCGAGCCTGCATCCGTACATGGGCGGGGCCCAGGGTCCCGGACACGCCGCGACCTTCGCGATCGTGGACAAGCAGCTCGGCTATGTCCTGCCCGCCAAGGCGCTGGCCGCGATGGTCGTCGATCTTCTCGCCGATGGCGCCGCAGGCGCGCGCGAGGTGGTCGCCAAGTCGAAGCCTCCCCTGACTCGAGCGGGCTATCTCGCCTTCCAGCGCTCGATGGCGCGGCGCGAGGTCTTCGAAGGCGGAGCTCCGAGTCAGAGATAGGCGCGCGCCTGTCACGGCGGCGACTTCGGATGCCCCCTCACCCTGCCCTCTCCCCCGGTGGGGGAGAGGGATCCGAAAAGGGCCGAGGGAGCACTTGTTCTCTCATCCCTCTCCCCTCAGGGGAGAGGGCAGGGTGAGGGGAAGGCGACAACCGTGCGTGAGCAGCTCAGAGCTGGCCGGAGTCGCCCCAGCTCTCCAGAAGTCTTACGTAGTCGGGGTTCTCGTAGCGGTCGAGGCGGAAGGCCGGAGCATAGCGCGGGAGCGGGCGCTCGGCGATGTAGTCGGCGAGAAGATCCGCCGCGCCATTCGAGGCCATCATGCCGTAGCCGGAGAGCGCGCCGATCATGTAAGCGCCCGCCACGGGCAGCGGCCCCGCGAGAAACCGATTCTCCCGCGTCTTCGTGTAGTACCCGCCGTCCACGAAGCAGCGAGGCATGCGCGTGAGATAAGGCGAGAGACGCGGGATCATGCGCGCCATCCCATGCAGGACGACCTCCGCGTAGGCGGGATGGAATTCCTGGGGAAAGACAGGCTCGACGGGCTCGGCGTCATAGGTCCAGATGCCGAGGACGGAAGTGCTCTCCCCGGCGCCCTCGGGCCGCCCGTGCGCGCCCCCCGGCAGCTCGCCCACGAGACGCCGGTGGCGGGGGGAGCTCGCGAGCTCCTCTCGCTCGTTCTCCGACCACGCGATGGTCTGGGGATCGGTCCAGATCGTCAGCGGCGCCGAGCGCGGCATGGCGCCGAGCGGATCGTTGAAGGCGATCTTGGCGTGCAGCTCGCAGAAGAGCGGGAGCTTGATTCCGAGCATCCGTGCCGCCCCCTCCGTAAGAGGGCCCGCCGCCAGCACCACGCGTGAGGTCCCGATGGTCTGGAGACCACCCGCCGCGCGTATGTCGACGCCGCACACGCGTCCGCCCGCCGTGTCGATGCGCTCCACCCGGCCCTCGAGGAGCCGGACACCATGCTCGCGCGCGCGCTCGAGCAGGTACATGCCGAGCTGCTGACCGCTGAACCATCCGCAGCGCCGGGCGTGGACGAGGGCCAGGGTATCCGGGGCGAGGAAGGAGAAGTGGCGCCGGATGAGGGCCGACTCGGTGATCACGTCCGAGCCGGTCAGCGGCGAGTCGAATCCTTCCGAGGCGGCGGGCTCGTAGCCGCTCGTCGCCGTCGCGTGCAGCCGCACCGGACCGGAGCCGAGCGTGGCCGCCTCGCGTGCCGTCTCCACGAAGTGGGGGACGCGCGCCGGGTCCGCGGTGGCGAAGAGATAGCCTCGCCGGTTGAGGCGGAAGACGTTGCCGCTCTCGCGGGCCAGCTCTTCGAGCAGGTCGATGCTCCGGTTCATGACGGCGACCATGTCGTCGCCGGGTCCGGGCCACCAGTTGCGGTAGCACTCCGCGGACTTGTCGCTGGTCAGGGAGAGGGGCGGCCGCTCGTCCACGAGGAGGACGCCGCGCATCCCGCGTCGGACGGCCAGGTGGTAGGCGGTGGCGATCCCGGCAATGCCGGCGCCACAGATCACGACCTCGGCCGAGGTTTGGGCCACGATGCCCGCCAGCATACCTCAACCCGTCACTGCCGCGCTGCGAACCGGGTCAATTTGCCCGCCAGATTAACTCAGCCCTCGCCTCGGGGCTCCGCCCCTCAGCTCGAACGGCCACGCCCGAGGGAGCCAGCAATGCGAGGCGTACGTGGCCGTTCGAGCTGAGGGCAAAGCCCGAGGCGAGGGCTGAGTGGATCGTACGTCGAGCGTTGCTGGCGACCGAGAACGTGGCATTTCGAGCCGAGCGGCCCCGCCGCGAGGCGAGAGCTGAGTGGAACTGGCGAGCAAAGTGGCCCGGCTCGCCTTCACACTCCTTTACATCCTCCACACATCCCCTTCACGCGCCTCTCACATGGTGCGACACGAGCAGGGCGATGCCTGCGATGCGAGCCAACCACGGGAGGAACGTATGCGAGCGAACGCGGTGCTGGGAGGGCTGCTCCTGGTCCTTGGGCTCACCGTGCCGGTGACGGCCCAGACGTCGGACGTGGCGCTGGCGATCCACGAGGACGACGCGGCGGGGCGGGCGATGGGTGGTCCCTCGATGCAGGGGGGACGTGGCTTCGGTGGATGGCAGCAGAGCGCCGGGCCGGGGCAGGTGCGGCGGGGCCGCTCGTTCATCGGCATGGTTCTCCGTCATCGACAGGAGCTGGGGTTGAGCCCGCAGCAGGTGGAGTCGCTGCAGAAGCTCGGCATGGACTTTCGGCGGGCCGCCATCCGGCGCACGGCTGATGGGCAGCTGGCTCAGCTCGATCTGATGGAGCTGCGCCGAAACGATCCCGTGGACATGGGCAAGGTCGAGGCCAAGGTGCGGGAGATCGAGCGCATGCGGGCCGACGGGCGCATCGCGGCCATCCGCACGACCGAGCAGGCCAAGGCCCAGCTCACCGCGGAGCAGAAAGAGAAGCTCAAGGGACTCTGGGCCGCGCGGTGGCAGCGGATGCGCCAGGGCTCTGGAGGGATGGAAGCGCCGGCCGAGGCGGACGAGGAACAGTAGGCCCACGCCGCCGATCCTGGCATGAGCGTCGAGGCGACGGTTTCTCCGCCCGCTCGCCCGTCGGAGCGCCCTCACCACCCGGTGCGGGCGCTCTTGCTGGCGGGCGGACCGCGCTTTGTCCGAGACGCCTTCGGCCCGATGCTCGCCTTCTATCTCGGCTGGAGGCTCCTCGGCTTCGACGCCGCGATCGCCGCGGCCACCGGATTTGCGATCGTCGGATATGCGTGGGAGCGTGGACAGCGGCGGTCCGGGTTGTCGGCGGCCGTCGGGCTCGGTGTCGCGCTGGTGCAGGCCGCGGGAGGTCTTACCTCCACGAACACCGTCGCCTACTTCGCTCCACCCTTGATCCTGAACGTCGCCTACGGATGCGGCTTCCTCGTGTCCGTCTTCATCGGCCGTCCCCTCGCCGGGCTCTTCGCCGCCGAATCGTACGACTTCTCCCCCCAGGTGAAAGCCTCGCCCACGTTTCGCCGGGTCTGCTCACTCATCTCACTCGCCTGGGCGGGCTATCTCCTGCTGGGAAGCGCGGTGCGGTCCCTCGTTCTCTTCCGGGGCAGCGTCGATCTCTATGTTCTCGTCAACATCATCTCCGGGCTTCCCTGCGCCGCCGCCCTCATGAGCTGGTCCATCTGGTACGGGGTGGGCGCTCTCAGCCGGAACGAATCCTGGGATCCTTTCCTGATCAGCCGATGAGGGCATTCAGAACGGCAGGCCGGGGCGGCGTACACTCACCGCATGAGCCCCGGCCCGACCATTCGTCGGTACGGATCCGCGGACTTCGACGCGGTGAACGATCTCTGGCGGCGCTCCCGCCTCCGGGCCTTTCCTGATCTCCAGGCGCGGAAGGGTCACACGGCGGAGGAAGACCGCGAGCACTTTCGCGACGTCGTGCTCGTCCGCCATGACGTCTGGGTGGCGGAGCTCGACGGGCGTGTCGCGGGATTTCTCGCCATCGCGGGTGATTTCATCGACCAGCTCTACGTCGACCCCGATCATCAGCGGAAGGGCCTCGGGCGCGCCTTGATCGCGCATGCCCGCGGGCTCTCACCCTCCGGGCTTCGCCTCTTCACCTTCCAGATGAATCAGGAAGGCCGCGCCTTCTATGAGAGCCAGGGGTTCGTGGCTGCGAGGCTCGGGGTCAGCCCGCCACCGGAGTCCGAGCCCGACGTGGAATACCACTGGCATCCTGGATCTTCTCAGGTGTGCCAGTAGCCGCCGCCTCCATCCGTCACGGCACTTACATGGCGCCTCCACCGCCGCCGCCGCCCCCGCCTGCCTCGGGCACGCTCGATAGTCCGGTCACCGTCACCACGACACCGCCCCGTGGCTCCCGCTCCCAGACCATCACGTGCGCTCGACCCGGCGCCATCAGATAGCCGGTCACGGCGCCGTCGGCGCCGCGCACTTCGTGGACCACGAAGCCGGCCTTGAGGAGATAGCCGTAGTCATCTGGCCTCGCGATGCCCGCATGTCTCACTCTGGGAAGGTCGAGTGTCACCATGGCGCGTGCCGTCTCGAAGAGCACGGCGCTGAGCTGCCGGCTCCCGGTAGGATCTTCCGAGACGCTCACGTTGTACTCACCAGGGGGCACCTGTTCCACGACGCGGGAGCGGAGCAGGGTGTGGGGAGCGCAGCCGGCGGCTATCAAGAGGCAGCCGGCAAGTGCCGACAGCTTGACCATCGGGACGGGGGACATGGCTCGTGCCACCTCCTGCGATCCAAGAACATCGTGACTCGTGACGTGGTTCCGGGAATGCCCGACGACGGCGGGATGCGCTCGATCTTTCGTGGTACAGTACCGACCGCCGGACCTGCAGTCACGGTCCGTAACCATCCAGAGGAGGGAGTCGACCCATGACCGAGTCAGCCCTGACCATACGATCGCTCAAGGACAAGGTCTCGCCAGAGGAATGGGCGGTGCGTGTGGATCTCGCGGCCTGCTATCGGCTCGTGTCGCGGTACGGCTGGGAGGACCTCGTCTTCACGCATATCAGCGCGCGGGTCCCGGGCACCCAGGACCACTTCCTCATCAATCCGTACGGCCTGTTCTTCGACGAGATCACGGCCTCGAGCCTGGTCAAGATCGACCAGCAGGGGAACAAGGCGGAGGACTCGCCGTTTCCCGTCAACGCCGCCGGCTTCGTCATTCACAGCGCCATTCATGGCGCGCGCCACGATGCCAAGTGCGTGCTGCACACGCATACCCCGAGCGGCGTGGCCGTCTCCACCCAGCGGGCGGGATTGCTCCCGATCTCGCAGCATTCGATGTCGGTCCTCGGAAGTCTGAGCTACCACGACTTCGAAGGCCCCGCGCTCCGGGACGACGAGAAGCCCCGGCTCGTGGCCGACCTCGGGGACAAGAACTCGCTCATCCTGAGAAACCACGGGCTCCTGACCGTCGGCGAGACCGTGGCCGATGCGTTCGTCTCGATGTACTACCTGGAGACGTCCTGCGCCATTCAGGTGCGCGCGCAATCGGGCGGGGGCGAGCTGATCTCGGTGCCCAAGGAAATCATCGAGAGCTCCTATCCGCAGATGGCGGGCTCCGGACGAGTCGGGAATCGGGGCGCCCTCGTGTGGCCCGGCCTCCTGCGTCGACTCGACCGCAGCGATCCGTCGTACCGCGACTAGCCGCGTCGAGACGCTCATGATCGCGCTCAGGCTGGCCGTGGCCGTCGTCCTCGCTCTCGTCGCCACGCCTGCCTGGGCGCAGCTCGATCAGGTCCTCAAAGGTCTGGGCGTCGGCCAGCAAGGCAGCGGTCTGTCCGATGTCAAGGTCGGCGCCGGATTGAAGGAAGCGCTCCAGGTCGCCACCGAGAAATCCGTGAGCCTCACGGGGCGGACGAACGGCTACTTCAGCAACGAGGCGATCAAGATCCTCATGCCCGAGAAGCTCAAGACGGTGGAGCAGGGGCTGCGCGTCGTGGGCTACGGCCCCAAGGTCGATGAGTTCGTCCTGAGCATGAATCGCGCGGCGGAAAAGGCCGCGCCCGCGGCCAAGAAGATCTTCTGGGACGCCATCGGATCCATGACCTTCGACGACGCCCAGAAGATCCTGGGCGGCGGAGACACAGCGGCCACGGACTTCTTCAAGCGCACGACGACGGACAAGCTCACGGCGGCCTTCAAGCCCGTCGTGGATCGCACCATGGGGGAAGTCGGCGTGGTCCGCAAGTACAAGGAGCTAATGGGGCGCTTCGAGGCCATTCCCTTCGCGCAGAGCCAGACCTTCGACGTCGACGACTACGTGGTGGGCAAGGCGCTGGACGGTCTCTTCCACGTGGTGGGCGAGCAGGAGCGGCAGATCCGGACGAATCCGGCGGCCCGCACGACGGCCCTGCTCAAGGAAGTCTTTGCCGCGCGATGACGAGAGTGGTGTCGGTCTCGGCCGTCTTGCTGAGCCTCGTCGCGAGCCTTCTCGCCGCGCCAGGGGCGGCAGTCGCCCAGCCGATGCAGCAAGGGCAGCCATCATCGTCATCTCGGCCGGGGCCTCCCGCGAGTCGCGTCGGCGCAGGTGGCCCCGCCGGCGGAGGCGGCCACACCCCCATGCACCCGGCCGTCCATCCGCCCTTCGTCCATCGCCCATTCCATCGGGGCAACTGGCCCTTCGTGTGGACTCCGTCCGTATGGTATGGCTCGCTCCCTTACTATGCGCCCGTGCCTGTCTACACCCCTCCGCCCGCCTATAGCCCTACGGTGGTGATCGCCCTCGCGCCTCCGCCGCCTCCCGTGCCCAGCGTGATCGAGTACCCGACCGGGCGCTTCGAGATGCGGGGCGACGGCATCACCTCGCCGTATCAGTGGGTGTGGATCCCCAATCCTCCCGCGCCGCCGACGCCACCTCTGCCCCCCGCGCCACGCGCGCCGCTGGCCGCGGAGCCGTCGTCCTCCCGCCCGAGCCAGCTCTATCGCTGGATCGACGAGGATGGTGTGGCGAACTGGACCGATGCGTGGGACTCCGTCCCGGAGCGATACCGCGCCCAGGCCAAGCGTAGGACGGCCGGCTGAACGCCGGGCGGGCGGGTCGTCCATCGTCGAGGAGAGGAGAATCCCATGAGTGATGGACGCGCCATCGAGACGGAAGCCACCGAGCTCCTGCGGACGCTCATCCGGAACAAGTGCGTCAACGACGGCACGGTCGGATCGGGCCAGGAGACGCGAAACGTGGCCGCCCTCGAGGACTACTTCGCGGGCTCGGGCGTGTCGTGCGAGAAGTACACGTCGAAGCCGGGACGCGAGAGCCTCATCGTCCGCATCGAGGGCTCCGATCCGTCGGCCCCACGGCTCCTCCTCATGGGCCACACCGATGTCGTCCCCGTGAGCCCGGATGGCTGGCGGCGCGATCCCTTCGAGGGCGAGCTCGAGGACGGCATCGTGTGGGGACGCGGGGCCATCGACATGCTCAACCTCACCGCGACCATGGCCGTGGCCACGCGCCGGCTCGCCCGGAGCGCCTTCCGCCCGCGGGGCACGCTCATCTATCTGGCGGTGGCCGACGAGGAGGCGGGGGGTACCCACGGCGCCGGCCACCTCGTCGAGCGCGAGCCCGACGCTGTCAAGACCGACTACGTCATCACCGAGAACGGTGGCGTGCCCATTCCCACGAGCACCGGCCACGTGCTGACCTTGGGAGTGGGCGAGAAGGGCGCGAACTGGCGGCGGCTCACGGTCGCCGGCACACCCGGCCATGGCTCGCGTCCCTTCCGCACCGACAACGCGCTGATGACGGCGGCGGAAGTGGTGCGCCGGATCGGCAGCTATCAACCCAAGGCGCGGATCTTCGACGTTTGGCGCCGCTACGTGGAAGCCCTCGAGCTCGGCCCCGAGCTCACGCGCGGCCTCACCGATGCCGACCGCGTTCTCGAGTCGGCGCGCGGGCTGGACAACCTGTCCCTGGCCCGCGAGGCGCATGCCTGCACCCATACCACCTTCTCGCCCAACGTCATCCGCGGCGGCGTGAAGACCAACGTCATCCCCGACCGTGTCGAGATCGACGTGGATATCCGCGCCTTGCCGGGGGTGACGCCGGAGGAAGTCGATGCCATGCTCGCGGAAGCCCTCGGGGAACTGGCGCCCCGCGTGACGATCACGCATGGGCGCGCCGAGCCGGGATCGCTCAGCTCGCCGGATACGCCCCTCTTCGATTCCGTGACGCGGATCGCGGAAAAGCTTCTGCCCGGAAGCCGCGTGGTTCCGCGGCTGACGACGGGCGGCACCGACGGCAAGTTCTTCCGCTGGCGGAACATTCCCGCCTACGGCTTCGGCCTGCACTCGCTGCGCATCCCGCACACCGAGTATCCGATCATGTTCCACGGCCACAACGAGCGCGTCGACACGGAGAGCCTCAAGCTCTCCGCCATGATGTGGGAGGCCCTGTGTCGGGACTTCCTGGCCTGATGTCACACAAGCTGGTGGGGGGGCCCGGGGGAGGAGCGACAGCTGCGCTCCCCCCCGGACCCGGTGGGGGGGAGGGCATATGAAAGGACGCGTGGCGGTACTCAAGGCGTACGGCGGTGAGTTCGAGCTGCGCGAGTATCCCGTGCCGGAGGTCGAGGCGGGCGCCATCCTCGTGCGTCTCTCCCGGGCCGGCGTCTGCGGCTCCGACCTGCACATCTGGCGGGGCGAGATGAAGGAGATCTACGGGGCGAGCCCGCAGGATCTTACCTTCGGACACGAGATGTGCGGGCGCGTCGACAAGCTGGGCGCGGGGGTGACCACCGACTCCATGGGCCAGCCGCTCCGCGAGGGCGATCGCGTGACGTATCTTTACTTCTTCCCGTGCGGGCGCTGCCCCGTGTGCCTGCACGATGAGATGGGAAGCTGCCCGCGCAAGGCCCGCCCCAATCGAGTGGCGGGCACGCCCCCCTACTTCAACAACGCGTACGGCGAGTACTACTACCTGCGGCCCGGCCACTTCGTCTTCAAGATCCCCGACGAGATCTCGGACGACATCGCCACGCCCTCCAACTGCGCGCTCTCCCAGGTACTCTACGGCCTGCGGCGCGCGGGGCTTCGCGCGGGGCACGCGGTGGTGATCCAGGGCGCAGGCGGGCTCGGCATCAACGCGGTGGCGGTGGCGCGCGACTTGGGCGCGGACAAGATCATCGTGATCGACCGGCTGCCCGAGCGGCTGGAGCTGGCCCGCGCCTTCGGCGCCGACCACACGCTGAGCGCCACCGAGCTTCCCACGGCGGACCGACGCGTGGAGGCGGTCAAGGAGCTGACGGGTGGGTTCGGCGCCGACGTGGTTGCCGACCTGGTCGGCTATCCCGAGGTCATCCCCGAAGGGCTACGGATGCTCCGGGGCGGCGGCTGCTATCTCGAGGTGGGCAGCATCGCGCCCGGCAACATCTTCAGCTACGACGCCACCGCCCTCGTCCGCGGAAACTCGCGGCTCGTGGCCACCTCCAACTACTCCCCGTGGGCGCTCGAGCAGTCCCTCGCCTTCCTTCGGCGCAATCTCACGCGGTTTCCCTTCGAACGGCTCATCTCCCACGTGTTCCCGCTCGAGCGCATCTCCGAAGGCTTCCAGCAGGCGGACTGGATGCAGCGCCAGGGCGCGCCGCACGAGAAGATCTCCCGCGCGGCCATCGCGATGTGAGCCTCAGCGCCCCTGGAACTGGGGGCGCCGCTTCTCGGCGAAGGCCTTGACGCCCTCCTGGTAATCCTGGCTGTTGAAGCAGTCGGCGATCAGCTTGTCGAGCAGGGCCAGATCGCGCTGCGCCGCCGGCTTCACGAGCTGCTCCACGGTGGCCTTGGCGGAGCGGATGGTCAGGGGCGCGTTGCGCGAGATCTTGATGGCGTAGTCCCGCGTGAAGGTCTCGAGCTCCGCCTTGGGCACCACGTGGTTCACGAGCCCCATGCGGAGGGCGTCCTGGGCGCTCCAGTCGGTGCGCGCCGTGAAGAAGATCTCTTTCGTGTACGACGGCCCGATCAGGCTCATCAGCTTTTCCATGCCGTGGTAGTGATAGCCGAGCCCCAGCCGGGCCGCGGGAATCCCGAAGCGCGCCTCGTCGGAAGCGATCCGCATGTCGCAGTTCAGCGTGATGCCGACCCCGCCGCCCACGCAGTAGCCGTGGATCATGGCGAGGAGGGGTTTGGGCAGGGTGGCGAGGGCCTCCTGCCCGCGCGCGTTGATCTTCCGGTATTCCTCCTCGTCGTCCATGTTCTTTCGCCGGTCCTTGAACTGCGAGATATCGGCGCCCGCCACGAAGGCCTGATCGCCGGCCCCCCGCAGGATGACCACGCGGACGGCATCGTCGGCGACCAGATCCTTGACGTAGTCGGGCATGAGCTGCCACGTCTCGAAGCCCACCGCGTTCCGCTTCTCCGGCCGGTTGAAGATGATCCAGCCGATGGGTCCGTCTTTCTCGACGAGGAGGGGCGCGTCCTGGCTCATGTGTGTTCTCCGGGTGAAGCGGGGTCGGTCCTCACACGCTTGCGCGTACCGCCGTAGAGTAGCGGGGCGGACGACAAAGCACAAGCCTGCGCGGTTACCCCTCGCGCGGGCCCGCAAGCTCCAGGAACGCCTCCGCGATACGCTCGGGAAGCGTGGCGTCCCCGCGTTTTCGGCTCCAGCCGAGATCGTGCCCGCCGTTCACGGGCAGGAGCGCCGTCCGTCCAGGAATCAAAGCTCGTGCCTTGTCCAGCTCGGTCGGCGAGCCGAACGGATCAGCCGTCCCGTGGACGAAGAGCGTGGGCACGCGCAGGTCTGGAAGATGGGCGGTGCGGAGATTTTGGGGACGGCCGGGCGGATGCAGCGGGTAGGACTGGAGGAGCAGGGCGCTGGCCAGCGTGGGCTCGGCGGCGAGGAGCATGGAGGCCTGGCGCCCGCCGTAGGAGTGGCCGCCGAGGAAAAGACGGCCTTTGACGCGCTCGCGAAGGACGCGGAGCGCGGCGCGGAGCCCTTCGCGATCGCCCGCGGCGCCGCCCGGCGACGGCCCACCGCGCGGCCGGGCCTGGCGATACGGCAGGTCGCAGCGCAAGACGATGACGCCGCGCTCGGCGAAAGCTCCGGCCACCGCCACCAGCAGGGGGGCGTCGGCGTTGCCGCCGGCGCCGTGGGTGAGCACGAGGCCGTCGGCGCCGGTAGACCCGGCCAGGTGCAGGACGCCGCGGACGGGCGGGTCGCCGGCGACGTCGATGCGCTCGACGCTCACGGCCGCGCCAGCGCAGACACTACCGTCGGCAACATCCGGGACTCAAAAATGTACGCAGTCAGATAGGCGACGAAGCTAGGCGTCGGGCTGGCGGGTCGATTGCCAGGCGATCATGCGCCAGCGCTCGCCCGCCTTCGCGTACACCGCCAGGTAGCGGACGGTGAAGCGCTGCTCCTTGCCGGCGTTATCCACGTGCATCTCGGACACGCCGTTGACGACGCCGATGCCGCCGTGCACCCGCGCGCGCCGCTCGCGGGGCGCGATGCCCCGGTAGTGCGGCTTGCCGGCGCGGAGGTTCGCGATGTGCTCGGCCTTCGACTCGAGCCGGGCGGTCGAGTGCACGTAGGTCAGATCGTCGGCCAGCACGGCATCCAGCGCCGCCCAGTCACCACGCCGCATCGCTTCGAATCGCTGGTCGTCGGCGCGCAGGACGTCGGCCTCGACCGTGGTTGGCTCGGTACCTGTCGTTGTCATGTTGCCTCCTCGTCGGCGATGAGCAGCGTGGTGATGCTACCGCAGAACCACGCTCTCCGGCGAGGTGATGCTTGCCTGCTCGCGACAACCTCGGCTTGACGTCGTGAGGCGAGGGCGCGAACGTCGGTCCCAGGTGACCGGCTCTGTTCACGAGCTTCGAACGCAGGCAGGCGGGAAGGAGAGGGCATGCACTACAACCGGATCTCGGCGGACTGTCACCTCGATCTGATCTGGCTGCCCCCGGACCTGTTCGTGTCCGAGGCACCCGCGGCCCTGAAAGACCGCATGCCGTATGTCGCGGAGGGGCCGGACGGCCCGCGGTGGGTCGCCAACAACGGGGCGACCTTCGGCCTGGCGGGCGGCGTGGGCGCCTCGGGCACGAAGCACGAGCCGGGCAAGCAGCTCCGGGTCGACGTGATGGCGGCGACCGGGTTGTACGAGGACGGCAAGAAAGGCATTCGCCGGCCGGGCGACCCCCATCTGCGGGTCAAGGAGATGGATCGTGACGGCGTCGACGCCGAGGTCATCTACGGCATTCTCGCGGCGGCGGCCAAGCTGAA
>DASQAK010000015.1:0-30386 GCA_035635755.1 Candidatus Methylomirabilota bacterium
GCCGCGTTCGGCGAAGCCCTCCTTGGCGGCCCAACGGAGCCGGCCGCGGCGCAGATCCTGGGAGATGGCCCCGCGCCGGAGGCGCGGCTCGATATCTACCGGCATCACGTGTTCACGACGCTTACGGCGGCGCTCCAGGCGACCTACCCGGTGGTCTGCCGTCTCGTCCATGACCAGTTCTTCGGGTATGCGGCGGATCAGTATGTCCGAGCCCATCCGCCGGCCGGACCCTGCCTGTTCGAGTACGGGAGCTCGTTCCCGGCATTCCTCGCCGACTTCGAGCCCTGCAGGCACTTGCGGTACCTGCCCGATGTGGCTCGGCTTGAGTGGGCGTTGAACTCCGCGACCCATGCTGAAGAAACCGCGTCACTCGATCCAATGGTGCTCTCCCAGCTGCCGGGGGACGACCTGCCAGGACTGACCCTTCGCCTTGATCCGTCGCTCTCGCTGCTAAGCTCACCCTGGCCCATCGACCAGATCTGGGAGGTCAACCAGCCGGACGCAGACTCCAAGGCCATTGTGGATCTGGGCTCAGGCGGCGTCTATCTGGAGGTTCGGCGGATCGGAGACGAGGCCGCATTCCGCGCTCTCGATCCGGCGACCCACGCCTTCCGCTGTGCACTCAGCCGAGGCGGTTGTCTCGCTGAAGCCGCCGGCGTGGCTTTCGAAACGGACGGCGCCTTCGATCTCCCGCAGGCTCTGCGGAGCCTTTTTGCCGAGCACTTGCCCGTCGATTGTGACGGATCGACGCTGGGCCCGAAGGAGGGCTGATGACTGACGCTATCCGTACAGCTCAGGGCGTTCCGCCGGCACGCAAGCTCATCGAAATCGTGCCCGAACTGCTCGGTCGGGTGCCATGTTCCGTGCACCAGCTTCTGTTTCGCCTGGCCATCGCCAGCGTCTTCCTGCCGGCCGGTCTGCTCAAGATCGCGAGCTGGCAATCCACGATTGCCTTATTCCAGGACGAGTACAAGGTCCCGCTGCTGCCTCCGGTAATCGCGGCGACGATGGCCACCGTGTTCGAGCTTGGCTGCTCGTCGCTCCTAATCGCGGGGCTCGGCACTCGCCTGGCCACCCTCCCGCTGGTCGGGCAGATCGTCACCGTCCAGCTCTTCGTCTACCCACAAGCGTTGCACGAGCACCTGGTCTGGGGAACCATCCTCCTCTTCCTGTTGCCGCGGGGCGGGGGGACGATTTCGGCGGATCACCTGCTCTACCGCTGGTTCACGCGCCAGCCCTCCTGAGCCGGCATACAGGAGAGCCGCCGCGTAAGTCCCGCGAGGTCCCACTGGAGATTCTTAGAAAAGGTGCTGCTTCAAATCCGCGTCCAAGCGAATCACGGAATCTCGGTGCTTGCTGCGAAGATCCTTGAACATCTCCGGATGCAGACACGCGGCAAGGATCTCCAGGGACTCGACGATCCTCGGCCCCGGTCGATTGAAGTAGGCGTTTCCATCGGCGGCGTAGACGCGCCCTTCCTGCACGGCTCGCCAGGACTCCCAGGGTAGTGAGGTAGGAAGTAGCGAGAGCTCTTCTATGATCCGAGGCAGCGGAAAACCGCAAGGCTTGATCAACACGACATCAGGCGTAAGCGCGAGCAGTGCATCTCTCGTCAACGTGGGCGCGTGATCGCCGGGCCGGGTCACCAACGGGACGCCGCCTGCCTGCTCGATCAGCTCAGGCATCCACATACCCCCGAGCATCACAGGGTCGAGCCATTCGATCGAGACGACGCGAGGTCTCTCGGCGCTGGCGAGGGCGCGCCTTGTGATCTTTGCACAACGCTCCTGCAGTCCCGTCACGACGGCGGCTCCCTGCCTCTCTCGTCCGAGGGCCTCGGCGACGCGACCGATATCAGCCCAGATGTTGTCGAGCCGGGTCGGGTGCAGATTGACGATACGAACAGGATGATGAACGAGCGCCGCCGTCGCAGCGCAGACGTCATTGAACGAGACCGCGCAGACATCGCAGAGATCCTGAGTGACGATCACATCGGGCCGGGCGGCTTCCAGTTGGGCAAGCTCGATCTCGTAGACGGCAAGGGCGTCCTGGAGTACCGAGCGCACCTCTCGATCGATCTCCTGGCTGGTTCTGACCGGCCGCAGCCGAGCACGCGTCAGAGCTGGAAGATGGCGCACGCTCTCGGGGAAGTCGCACTCGTGCGAGATGCCGACCAGATCAATCGCGGCGCCCACCGCGCAGACGATCTCAGTCGCGGATGGTAGCAACGACGCGACACGGTAACTCATCGCGGCCGGTCGCCAAGCCCGCGTATCGTCTCCTCCACTACGCGGCCGAACAACGGCAGCGCCATGTCCGCGCTCAGGATGTTCGCGAACATGAGGACAACCGCCTGCCGCTGTGGCATCGCCCAGAACCACGTGCCGAAGATGCGACGTCGCGAGATCACACACGCGTCCTTTTGCGTCGCGAAACCGGCGCCGTATCGCTACGCGAAGCGCGCGGGAGAAGCGAGAGCACGACGCCGCCGGGCCGCGGACGCCGCTGCCACGACGACTCGACTCAGACCGAAGAGTCCCACGAGGGTCACTGCGTTGACGAGCAGCACCTGACCGATGATCCGGGGCCCAAACGCTCCCGTACCCCCCAGCACACAGACTGCGACCGTGTAGAGTGTCAGCTGGTAGAGAGCAAACGCCGCCCCGAATGCCACGACTGTCCGAATGGGTGAGCGAAGGGAGCCGAGGCGCCCGAGGGGCCACTGGGCGGCCAGAGTGGCGGTCACGGCTGCGCCGCCGATGGCGACACCCCAGGCGAACGCCTGGGCCGTCCGCGGATAGTTCAGCACGCCAAAGCCCACCGCTTGGTTCGCGAGCCACACGACCATGGTGCAAGATACTGCTTGGCGTCGGGAAAGTGTCACCGCGGCGATCACGGCGAAAGCCGCAAACGGCGTGATGCATGTGTACACAGTCGTGAGTCCCGCGCTCGCGGCGATCAGCAATCCCAGCCAGAGCGGTTGACGCCTCACAACCTCGGGTCGGGTGGCCTCCGATGCGTGTGGCGCCTGTACACGCCACCGAACTCGATCTGTTGGGGGAAAATTGTCTGTGCTGAGGTTGTCGTAGCCGTCCGACATCGTCCAAGTCCTCCCTCGAAGACTGGCTGAGGTGCATGCGCGCCTGGGGAGGTCTCCTGGCTTCCGGATCGTCCTACTCCCCGCGCCTTCCCGGCTCATCGCCAGTGGCAGTTGCGGGTTTCGTCCCCGGTTACAGTGACGGGGTCGCGGCGGATTCGCACCGCCTTCCCTGGGCCCTCTGGGGCGCCCTAGGCACGAGTAACGAACGGACCCTAACAAAATCAGATGGCGGGTGCAAGTGCACGGGAGCCGGAGATGGTGCCGGGATGAGGAGCATGCGGCGGACGAGGGCGCTCAGGCGGTCCTGAGAATGACGACGGCGAGCGTGAGGAGTGGCCGCCCAGTCGTACGGCGCACGAGTCAAGACTGGCCTTCAGCCCCTGAGGGCGCCCGCCGCAGCATGAACCCCGATGTGGCATAGATACCGGCGCGATCGATCCAGCAGATCTCGACCTTCATTTGCCTGGCGATCTCTTCGACGCAGTTCCGGCCCAGCACGAGAAGAGCCGTGGAGACCGCCTCGGCCACCGCTGCGGATCTCGCCAGAACCGTCGCCTGCGAAATGGAGGATAGTGGCTGCCCCGTGCCGGGATTGATGATGTGTCCCAGTACCCGGCCTTGGACCTGTATCGTCTGACCAAGGGTCGATGATGTCGAGCAGGCGCTGTCTCGGAGCGCGAAATCGCCGAGGAAGCCGGCCCCGAATGGGTCACGGAGCGCCACTCGCCACGTACCGCCCGTCGTCCCCCCGATCGCAACGAGCGTGGATTCTCCGAAATTCAGGCATGCGGAGCGACAATTGCGACGGCGGAGCATCGCGGCGATGCGATCGAGGGCCAAGCCCTTGCCGATCCCGCCGAGGTCAAGGGCCATTCCCTGACGTGCCAGCGCCACGCGATCGCCTCTGATCAGGAGCCGCGTCACGCCAACGCAGGCGAGGGCACGGGTGAGCGCAGAAAGAGTAGGCATGTCCCCGCGCCGCGCTGCGCGCCGCCAGCAATCGACGACGGGCGCCACCGTCGGATCGAACGCACCGTGAAGGCGCGTCGACAAGCTGCGTGCTCTGCGGACGTACTGGGCCAGAGAGGCAGATCGGACTCCGCCTGGGTGGCCTGCGCGGCGGTTGAGCCGGCTCAAAGGGCTCGCCGAGTCGAAGCGGCTCATAACCGCCTCGGCACGGGTGGCCATGGCGAAAGCAGCACGGAGTTGCTTGCCTTGAAGGCTGATTGCGGAGACGGGTAGGCTGATGGCCAGCAAGGTCCCCATACGGGGCCGCACCTGGACGCGCACCTCGGCGCTCACTTGATGTCTCCGAGGGCCTTCAGCACGGCGATCGCCTTCTTCATCGCCCTCCCCGTCGCTTCCACTGACAGGGTGGCGCCGGCGATGTTGCGGATGTCCTGATACGCGCGTAGTGAGTCGCCCAGTCCTTTGCCCACGTATTGCCTGAGGAACCGGCGTTCCCGCACCTGACCGCCATACGCTTCACGATAGGCGAGGACGGCGGCGTCTTGAACGGTTCCGTCCGGCTTTACGGCGATCGCATACGTGATGGGACGGTGCTTGCCGATCTCCTCGACCACGATGACGAAGCCGACCAGAGAAGCTCCCTGCTTCGCAGTGAAGACGCGATAGGCCGTCTCCCACAGGGTCGGCGGCCGGCTGAGGAGGGCGCGGACGCGCTGCTGGAGATCGGGCGTGGTTGGTATGGTCCGCTCCGTGATCTCGGACGCCTCCGGAAAGAGCTGACGGGGCGCCTCCTCAGCCTGCATGAAGCTTCCTTCTTGAGCGCCAGCGCCGGCCGGGGGCAGGACGAGCCAGGCGCCGGCGGCGCCTCCAAGGAACCGGCGACGCGAGAGCATCTAGAACCCGAAGGCCGCCCCGAACAGAAAGGTATTGGCGATGTTCTCGGTGGTCCGGGCGGGGAGGAAGTTCGTGACGGCGGCCAGGCTCTTGCCCGAGTCCGTCCACGTGCGCTCAAAGGCCGCCTGGAAGACGATGAGGGGAACGGGGCGGTAGGCCAGGCCGAGGGTCATGCGGTTCACGAAGCGGTTCTCTCTCGAGATGCTCGTGACCATGGTGTCCTCGAAGTCGATCTGACGGACGAGGCCGTCCAGCCAGACCTGCTCCCCACGCGCGACGAGAATGAACTGCGGATTGTCGAAGCTCCGCCCAAGGATCGTGTCACGGAGAAAGTTCGGGAAGAAGCGATAGCGCGCCTCGATCCAATACCCCTGCTTCGTATCGGCGAGGCCGGACAGCTCGAAGTCGATCTTGGCCTCGAGCGGCGCCGTCCCGGTGCCGAACTCCTTGTTGACGACGGACCGCGCAAAGCCCTGCGCGACCCGCGAGATCCCACTGAAGTGGGTGCGCACGTATTCTCCCTCCAGCTCGAAGGGACCGAGGGTAACCTTGCCGTCCACGCTGATGGCCCACAGCTGCTCGGAAGGCAGGAAGTCCGGCGTGTAGCGGCCGTAGTAGCCCGAGAGGCCCAGCTCCTGGCCGATCGACGGACTCCAGGCGATCCGCGCCGCCCCCGCCTTGTCCCGCTTGACGTCCAGGTTGCCGGTGCCGCGGCGAGGCTGGATTTCCACTTCAGCCTCCAGCTCTCCGCTACCCCGCGCCACTGTTTCGATGCTCGAGTCGAGGGCCACTCCGTTCATGACGTAGATCTGGTAGCTGAAGGTGCCCCAGCGATCCGTCGCGACGTCTCCATTGAATCCGAGCCCGACTTCCGACCAGGCTGCCGTGGAGGGCAGCACGGGGACCCCACGGTCGACGAGCGACCGCCGGGGAAGGTTCCAGAGATTGTCGTCGTGATTGATGTTGAAGCGCCCGACGGGCACGAGGATGTTACCCATGCGGAAGCGGAGCCACTTGGCCAGCTCGAACTGCATCCACGCCTGCTCCAGCGAGACCTCGGAGTTGTTGCTGCCCTCGATCGACTGACTGAACCCTTGCTGGCCGTTCTCGGACACCGTCTTGCGCTCGACCTCCAGCTCCGTGAACCGCTCGAGCTCGAGCTCGACGTAAGCACGGAATTTCTCCGCGATGGTGGCGTCGCCGCTCAGGACGAACCGGCGGAACGTGAAGGTGTTGTTGAGGTTCTTGAGGTCGGACGCCTCGAAGCGGCTCGAGAGGTACCCGCCGAGGCGGAAATCACTGAGCACGGAAGGACGCGCGGCGGCGAGCGCCTCGGACAGGCTGGTGGCGCCGGGCGCCACGGGCACAGGCGTGGCAGGGGCCTGAGCCGCCGGCGCTGTCGGTGGAGGGGCCGACTTTGTCTGCTCCATCTGCTCCTTGAGCGTGCGCATCTGCTCCTCGAGCCCCTTCAGCTTCTGCTCGAGCTCTTCCATGGAGGCGGCGCGGGCACCCGGGGCCGGGGCGAGCAGCATCGATCCGAGCAGCACGGCCGCGATGGTTCTTGAGCGTCTCGATGAGGCCACGATGTCCTCCGTCACGACGCGGACGGAAGCCCGCATCGCGTCTGGTGGCTCGCTGCCTCAAGAACACAACTCTGGGTGGCTGGCTCGGTGAATGGCTACTCGATCATGATCACGAAGCTCTCCGCGACGGCTCGACGACGGCGTGCTGCGTCCCCCGGTCTCTGGGAGCGAGGCGGTGGGCGAGAAGGAAGACGGGAATCAGAAGCCCCACGGACCAGTGAAGAAGGCCGGTGACGGCGCGGAGCCGTTCCTGTCCCACGTAGTAGAGGAGATATCCACTGAGCACCAGCCACAGGGCG
This sequence comes from Candidatus Methylomirabilota bacterium, assembly GCA_035635755.1. Taxonomy (GTDB): domain Bacteria; phylum Methylomirabilota; class Methylomirabilia; order Rokubacteriales; family CSP1-6; genus AR37. The sequence goes on from DASQAK010000015.1 coordinate 6,846, forward strand.
AGACCGAGCATGACCGCGCCCGACCGCCGCCGCTCTCCCGCGGCCCATCCCGGAGCGATGTGCACGCCCCAAAGCAGGCCGAGCGCCCAGATCACGCCGAATGCGCAGGCGCCGTGCAGCTTCAGGAGCCACGGCTCGAGAGGATGGGGCCCCGTGCCGAACTCTCCCCGGCTCTGGCCGAAATAGTGGCAGAGGAGCCAGAGAGCGCCCGAGAGCCAGAGGCCCATGCCGACGAGGTAGAGGCCGAGTCGCAGCCCGCGTCCCATTGAGCGCGGCTCGTCCCCTCCGGCGCCCGGGCCCTTGTCTCCCGTCATGACTCGTCGGGGCCGCCGAAGTCTTCCGGCTTGACCTGCTCGAGCCACTCGGTCACGTGGGGGCAGGCGGCTCCCCCGTTTGCGCCATCGGCCAGTGGGTGGGCCTTGTCCAGGGCGGCACGGGTCGCATAGATGGGCACGTTGGCGCGGACGGCCAGGGCGATCGCGTCAGCGGGATGGCTCGGGAGCGAGTAGGCGGAGCCCCCGTTGTCGATCACGAGGGTCGAGTAGATCCCCTGGTCATCCCCGTCGAGCACCGCGTGGCTCACCGAGCCCCCGACCTGCGAGAGGACCTCCTGGATGAGCTCATAGATGGGGACACAGCGGCATCGGCCGAGCCCGATTTCCCGGGCCAGTCGATTTGCCTCGTTCAGCGGGATCAGGAAGCCCAGCGCGAGGTCGCCTGCGGTGGCCTTGAGGACCACCGTGGCCTCCCGCTCACCTGGGTCTGCGTTGAGGGCGATGATTTGCAAGCGAGTCACGGAAACCTCTCCGTCATGGACGCGGCGAGAGCGCCACGCCCCGTGAGCTGGCTCGCTGCCTCAAGCGGGAAGAGCTTTGGGTCGCTGGCTGGATGCAGGGCTACTTGGTCAGGATCAGCTTGTCCGCCTTGGTGATGTGCAGCCGGTATTCGGTGCCCCGATGGATGATCACGATCTCACGCTGGCCGCGGAAGAGCTCACCGCTGGCAATGCGCACCATGGCGGGGCGGGCGGCCCGCACCCGTTCCAGGGCCTCCTGCGCTGCGGGCTCCTCGCTCACGACTCGCTCTCCTTGATCTGCTGGGCGAGATACTGCGCGTCGCCCACCTGTCTCAGGAGCTCGAGCTGGGCCTCGATCCAGTTGATGTGGTCTTCCTCCGACTTCAGGATGTCCTCGAGAAGCTCACGGCTGCCGTTGTCGGCGAGGCTCCGGCAGAGCTCGATCCCCGCGTTGAGCGCCCTCACCGCCTCCCGCTCCAGGTCCAGGTCGAGCCGGAGCTGCTCGGGTACGGTCTGCCCCACGTTGACCTTGCCGAGGCGCTGCACGTTGGGCACACCCTCGAGATAGAGGATGCGCTCGATGAGACGGTCGGCGTGACACATCTCCCCAATGGACTCGGCGCGGACCTTCTTCCACAGCCGCTCGTAACCCCAGTTCTCGCACATGCGGGCATGGATGAAGTACTGGTTGATGGCCGTGAGCTCGGCGGTCAGCACCTCGTTGAGGAGGGTGACGACCTGATCGGGACCCTTCATGTCCGGTCAGCCGTCGCGTACGAGGCATCGCTGGCTTCCCGGACCATCTCGGCGAGCGCGCGGTAGCAGGCCCCGCAATCGGTCCCGGCCCCGCAGACGCGTGACACATCGTCCACCGTCCGCGCCCCCGAGGCGATGACGCGCTGGATGGTCTGCTCAGGGACGCCCCGGCACAGGCAGACGATCATGGCTGGGTCGGATCGGCGAGGGGAATGCCGGCCGGCGTCCGGCGGCCGAAGAGCACGATGCCCATCACGAGGATGTACGCGACGTACACACAGAGCTCGGGGACGGTCGGCTGCGAGCGATACCCGATGAGGCCCGAGAGGAAACCGCCCGCCACGCTCTTGTCGCTCAGGATCCAGGACGTGTTCCAGACCGGATCCGAGAGCGGCAGGACTCCGAGACCTTGGAGGCGGCCGACGCCGGTGGCGAAGAGTCCGGCCGCGAGGAGCATGATGAAGGCGGTGGTGATGGCGAAGAAGCGAGACAGGCTGATGTGGCGGCCGCCGTGGAAGATGGCCCAGCCGATTGCCGCCGCGGCCACCACGCCCGCTACTCCGCCGATCACGCTCGACCACCCCGCCGCGCCCTCGGCCTGGGCCATGATGCCCCAGAGAAAGAGGACAGTCTCCGCGCCCTCGCGGAAGACGCCGGTGAAGGCGATGAGCCCCACGATCCAGAGCCGATTGCCCGCCCGCGCCTCGTCGATGCGATGCTGCACCTGTCCCTTCATGAGCCGGGCATGCTGCTGCATCCACCACGCGTGCCACGTGAGCAGTCCCACGGCGGCGAAGATGACGACCACCGTGATGATGTCGGGGCCCAGATCGAGCAGGGGGCCGGAGAGGAAGGTCACGGCGATGCCCATGACCACGCTCAGAAGCAGGCCGACCGTCCCGCCCCACGTCACGTACCGGTAGCCGTCGCGGGCTCCGACCTTCTCGAGATAGCCGTAGACGATGCCGAGAATGAGGGAGGCCTCGAAGGCCTCACGCAGGGTGACGACGAAGGCGGCGCCCATGGACTATTCGGCGATGATGGTGGCCTTGGCCGTCTCGGAGTGGTACTCGCCCACGAACGGGTACTTGCCCGGCTTGAGGGCGGGCATCTTGAGGCGCACGGTCTTGCCGCCGGGGATGACCTTCTCGATGCGCGGCTGCTGCATGTCCAACTCTTCCGGGCCCTTGTCCTTGTTGGTGATGACGAGCACGAACGATTGCCCGGCCTTGACCTTGATGACGTCGGGCTGGAAGCGGTTCTTCTCGATGACGAGGGGAATCTCCGGTGCCGACTGGGCGCTCACGGGGAGCGCCGTCCCCAACAGTGCGCCCAGCACGAGTGCTCCGACTCCAACCGCGATCCACTTCATCGAGCCACCCCCTTTGGTGATACGCCAGTTAGGTTAGGTATACCTAACCAACGAGATCGCTGTCAATAGAATTTTAGGGCACCCTTCCACGGCAGGGAAGGGCACTCGAAGACGGCTGGGGGGCGGGCCGGTTAGCGGTCGGCGACGAGGACGGCCACGGGGTAAGCGTAGCGAATGCGCGCGTCCTCCCGCGCCATCGGGATCCCCAGGCGGTCGTCGCCGAGGGAGGCCGCGAAGATCTCGCGGATCCTGTCGGCGTCGCCCGGCAGCGGGAAGGAGCGGCCGAGCAGGGCTTCGAGCTCGCCCTCGAGCCGATAGCTGGTTCCGCGGGGCGCCGGTAGCCCCGCCTGCGGGAAGAGACCCCGCAGCTCGGTCAGGGACATGGCGCGCACGTGCGAAGGATCGCGCAGCTTCTCCATCCGGTTGAACTCCGCGGCCTTGGCGACATCCGGCGAGGCCTCCGTGTCGATGACGACCACCTTGCCCCCCGGCGCGCAGACGCGTCGCATCTCCCCGAGGACGGCCCCGGGATCGAGGAAGTGGTGGAAGGCGAAGCGGGAGGTCACGATGGAGAAGGTGCCGTCGGGCCAGGGCAGGGGCAGGACGTCGCCCTGCTTCCAGCTGACGTTGGACAGCCCCTTCTCGGCCTGGAGCGACCGCGCGCGCTCGATCATCGCGGGGGTGAGATCGATGCCCGTGGCGTGGCGGACCACTCGCGCGAACGCGCACACGACGATGCCCCCACCGCAGGCGACGTCGAGCACGGTGTCCTCGGGGCCGGCGCCGCTGAACTCGACGATCAGGCGCAGGGCCTGCTCGTCCTTGATGCCAGGCGAGGTCGAGAACGGCACCGCCTGACGGCTGAACTGGTCGAGGATCATGTCGCGATGGCTGGGAGTCGTCACGGTATTCCCCTAGCAGGCGGCTGAAAAAGGCCATCTGCTTCGTTGGCGCCCTCGGCCGCAGGTTCAACGTACAGGAAGTACGCCTCACCTGCGACCTTCGGGCGCCGCCTCGCATCTGGACCTTTTTGAGCCGCCTGGACGTTGTGCGGAATCATTTTAGACAACGTGGAGAAGTGGACGGGTTGTCAGGGTGCCGGGCTTCCAGAAGCCGGTTTCAGTGAGCTCGGCCAGTACAGGGTCGGGCTCCGCAGAGCGCATGAGCGCCCAGGTGAGACCGCCGGGGAAGAAGCCGCCGAAGGCCATGCGGCCGGCCCCCCGCGACTCGATCAGCGCGAACGACGCCATCTCGACGTCGGGAGCCTCGCCCTCCACGATGATCACGGCGCGCGAGCCGTCCGTCACCACCGGCGGCAGCTCCCACGGCTCGAGGAACTGGGCGAAGTCGCTCGGGTGCCAGGCCTTCCACACGCCGCCCGTCCAGTACGGATCCTCCTCGACGAGCCGCTGCAGATCGCCCGGCTGGGGCGAGCGGTACACGAGATCGGCCGTCTTCCCGTCCGGGGAGGGACCGCCGCCGATCACGAAGCCGCGCTTGCGCAGCTCCACGATGCGCTCCAGGTGAGCGGCGCGATGCGCGGCCCGCCGCTCGAGGTAGTCGTCGGCCGCGGTGATCCTGACGTGGGAGACGATCACGGGGTGACCCAGCCGCCCGCGAACGGCACCACTTGCCCGACGAAGAAATCCGCGTCGTCAGACGCGAGGTAGACGGCCAGCCGCGCCGACTCCTCGCCGCGGGCCAGGCGTCCCGCCGGGATGTGCTTGACCATGCGCGCGAGCGACGTGGGATCGTTGACGAGCTCGGGCGGGAAGTACGTGGGGTTCTCGACGTAGTTCTGCGCGATGGCGTTGACCTGGATGCCCTCGCGCGCGACCTCGCGGCCCACGGCCTTGGTCAGCCCGTTGACGCCCGCCCGCGCCGCGGAGTACGCGGCGTAGTTGGCGAGCCCCGGGAAGGCCGCCGCCGAGGACACGTTGATGATCTTGCCGCGCTTGGCCGGGCGCATCACGCGCAGGGCGGCGCGCAGGCAGTAGAACGGCTCGTCGAGGAGCCGCGACATCATGGCGCGCCACTCGCCGTCCGTCACCTGCTCGGTGGGGCTCCCCGTGGGCGGGTTGGCGCTGTTGTTCACGAGGACGTCGAGCCGCCCGAAGCGGGTGACCACCTCAGCCACCGCGCGGTCGGCCTCGGCGGGCTGCGTGAGATCGCCGCTGATCGTGAGGACCTCGCGTCCCAGGCCGAGCGCGATTGCCGCCACGGGCTTGACGGCCGCCTCGCTCCGATCGTGGAGCGCGACGGAGGCGCCCTCCCGGCAGAACTCTTCGGTGATGGCGGGCCCCATGAACTCGCTCGCGTTGGTGATGAGGGCGACCTTGCCCGTGAGCTTCATGGCCGACAGCGTAAGCGGGATTTCACGGCGCCGCAAGACCGTGCTACGCTCAGGATGCGTCGAAGGGGGCGCGCGACGTGACAGACGACCTGCTGCAGTCCTTCAAGGCCCGCTACCCGTTCCCGCTCGATCGCTTCCAGCAGGACGCCATCGCGGCCATCATCGACGACAAGTCGGTGATCGTCTCCGCCCCCACGGGCTCCGGCAAGACGCTCGTGGCCGAGTTCGCCATCTACACCGCGCTCGCGCGCGGGCGCCGCATCGCCTACACCACGCCGCTCAAGGCGCTGTCGAACCAGAAGTACGCGGACTTCTGCCGGCAGTTCGGCCAGGAGCGCGTGGGCATCCTCACGGGCGACGTCAAGGTCAACACGCGCGCGCCCGTGATCGTCATGACCACGGAGATCCTCCGCAACATGTTCTACACGGGCGGCCTCGACAGCCTCGAGTTCGTGGTCCTCGACGAGTGCCACTACATGGGCGACGAGGGACGCGGGACGGTGTGGGAAGAGATCATCGTGAACGCGCCCAAGGACGTGGCCCTCGTGGGCCTCTCCGCCACCGTCAAGAACATCGCGGAGATCGCCGACTGGATCAGCCTCGTGCACCGGCCCATCGTGCCCATCACGCACCCGCATCGCAGCGTGCCCCTCCAGTACCTGGTCGCGGATCTCTCGGGGGAGATCCACACCTACGAGACGGTGCGCAACGGCAAGGTGCGCCTCCTCGGGCAGGAGCGGGAAGGGGGCTACAACGACAAGGGCCGCTGGTACACGCGGCGGGTGGTCGACCCCACCGTGATGCTCGACGAGCTCGAATCCCGCGGCTGGCTCCCCGCCATCTACTTCATCTTCAGCCGCGCGGGCTGTGAGCGGGCCATGGAGACGGTGCTGGCCGAAGGCAAGCCCCTCCTCACCAAGAGCCAGCAGCAGCAGGTGGACGAGGCCATCCGCGAGGCGGTGAGCGACACGCCGACCATGGCCGAGTCGCCGCTCAACCAGACCATCTTCCAGGCCCTCGGCATGGGCGTGGGGCTGCACCACGCGGGGGTGCTGCCGAGCGTGAAGCGGCTGATCGAGCTCCTGTTCGAGCGGGGGCTCTGCAAGGTCGTGTTCGCCACCGAGACCATGTCGCTGGGCATCCACATGCCCGCCAAGAGCGTCGTTCTCCAGTCCCTGACCAAGCGCACCGACCGCGGCTTCCGCTCACTCCTGCACAACGAGCTGACGCAGATGGCGGGCCGCGCCGGGCGCCGGGGCATCGACCCCGAGGGCAAGTGCGTCATGGCTCTCGACGTGCGCGACGGGCTCGAGGACATGATGCGTGTCGTCGACGGCCCCCCGGAGCCGGTGCTGAGCCAGTTCAAGCTGGGCTACGGCTCGGTGGCCCTCCTCCTCGCCACGGGCCAGGACATGGCGACCATCCGGCGCACCGTCGAGTCCTCGTTCGGCCAGTACCAGAACCTGAAGAAGATCCGCGGACTCGAGGCGGAGGTGACGAGCCTCGAGATGGCCGTGGAGGACGCGCAGCGCTTCACGGCGCCCTGCGGCGACTTCTCCCGGATCGGCCGCTATCGCGCGGCGCGCGCCCAGGTCGAGCAGCAGCGGATGGCGCGGGGACGGGCGGGCCGGCACGGGCGCTCGGTCGCCGAGGCCGAGCCCGGGCGCCTGGCCCTCGTGCGGCGCAAGAGCGGCGCCTCCCTCGGCATCATCTGCGGCCTCGACCGGCGACGGCACCGCATGCTCGTCACCGTGCTGCTGCCCCACGGCACCACCGTCCAGATGAAGGAAGGCAACATCAAGAAGATCTTCTGGCAGACGCCGCCTCTTCATCTCCCGCGCGACTGGGAGCGGCGGACCCGGAGCCTCGGCGAGCAGCTCGAGGCCCTCGCCCTCCCCGAGCTCGTCGAGCGCGAGCGGAGCCAGGGTCCGGAGGGCGCGCTCGCCGCCATCGAGTGCCATCGTTGTCCGTGGGGCAGCCAGAGCCGCTGCGATCATTCCTGGAAGGGCGTCGAGGCGCTGGAGGGACGACTCGGGCAGAAGCGCGAGATGCTCGACGCCTTCAAGAACGCCTACTGGCAGGAGTTCTGCCGGGTGGTGGCGGTGCTCGAGCGGTTCGGCGCGGTGCAGGACGGCAAGCTCCTGGCCAAGGGTCAGCTCATCTCGGGACTCCGGCACGACAACGAGCTCCTCGTGGCCGAGATGGTGGACCGCGGCATCCTCGAGGACACCACGCTCGCCGAGGCGGCCGCGCTCTGCTCGTGCCTCATCGAGGAGTCCCGCTCGGGCGACGCGGCGGTGGCGCGCCTCTTCTTGAAGAAGCGCCCAAAGCTCAAGCGCAAGCTCCAGGAGCTGGAGTCCCTCGCCCACACCGTGCTCGAGGTGCAGCGGCACCATCACCTGCCCATGCCCGTCGGCGTCTCCACGGGCTTCATGCCCTCGGTGTTCCGGTGGGCCTCGGGCGAGGACGACTGGACGGGCATCGTGGAGGGGTCCTTCGGCGGACACGAAGGCGACCTGATCCGGGCGCTGAGGCGACTGATCGACGTCCTGCGGCAGCTCGGCGAGGCCTCGGAAGTGCCGCCGGCGATCCAGGCCATGCTGGCCCGGGCGGCGCGGGTGGTGGACCGCGGCATCGTCCTCGAATCCGCCCTCATCTGACAAGGAGGCGCTCATGACGGCAGGGGAGCGGGTGGCGGGACTGATCCTCCTGGGCGCGCTCGCCGTCGCGTGCGCGACGCCCAAGATCACCAATGTCGAGCGGACGCCGCGCGGGCCCAACGCGTACGAGCTGAACATCTACCGGTCGTTCGCCGCCAATGGGCGCGAGCCCACCTTCGACGAGAAGCGCTACTTCGAGGATCAGCTCTCCGAGCGCGTCTTCAAGTACCTGCGCGAGCATCCCGAGATCCAGAACGATCAGCGCTATAGCGACTTTCGCTTCTGGCGCCAGGTGACGCCGGGCAGCAGCAAGGGCGAGGTCGAGGCGCTGCTCGAGGACCCGGACGAGCGCACCATCGATCCCGCGCTCATGGCCGCCCTGGCGAGCCAGCAGTGGACGGCCATCTCCAGCAAGGCAAAAGAAGCCTGGGTCTATCCGCTCGGCTGGGTTCTCTACTTCGACGACAAAGGAGTCGTCGAGATCGTCCGCCGTCGCGGGAAGTGGGACAAAGGCGACGACGACTAGCAGGTCGCTGAAAAGCGACCTGCGGTAAACTTCCCGAGCGTTGGAAACCTTGATGGCCGAGCTGCCGAAATGGATAGGGCCCGGGGACGCCGCCACCCTCCTCTGGTATAGCGGGAAGGGCGAGAGCCCCGACGGGGTGCCCGTCTACGAGGTTTCCGGGCCCGCGATGGAGACGCCGCCCGCCTCGCCCTATTTCCTGCTCGCTCCCGCGGATCGCGGCGACTTCGCGGGGGAGCTCTACCGCGGCCGGATCGGCGTGCCGGAGCTTCGCGCGTTCCTCTCCGCCTGTGTCTTGGCCCGGGGCGAGCTGAACCCATCGCTCGAGCGGGTGGCCGCGCCCCTCTCCTCGCCGGTGCTGACCGTGATCGATGGCTGGCGCGCGCTCGGCCAGCGGCCGGTGCTCGCGTATCTGTCCGACATCGGCGCCTTCCTGCCGGGTGATCGCCCGCTCTTCGTCACTCCGGAGGCGCATGCGGCCGCGCAGGAGACGGCGGAGCAGTTCGCCACGGCCTGGGTCTGCGACGAGTGCGGGGAGGCCGAGGACGCGGGCGTGTTCCTCTGGACCGTGCGCGGCGAGGGCACCGTGCGCGTCTGCTTCCTCATCCACAACGATGCCGGCATCTGGACCTGCCGGCTCCACCCCTTCGAGTTCGACCGGGAGGCGGCATGATCCGATCCACGAGGGTGGTGACGAACCGGACGCCCGTGGCGCGGCGGGGCATGGTGGTAGCGGAGCATCCGCTGGGCGCGGGGGCCGGCGCCGCCATCCTCGAGCGCGGCGGCAATGCCGTGGACGCCGCGGTGGCCACCGCGGTGGCCATGACGGTGGTCGAGCCCTTCATGTCCACCCTGGCGGGCGGCGGCACCATGCTCCTCCATCTGGCCAGGGGCGGCGAGACGCTCTGCGTGGACTTCAACGTGGAGGCGCCGGCCGCCGCTCACGAGCGCTCATATCAGCTGGGCGAAGGCATCTCTTCCACTGCGGTCTACGCCTGGCGCCGAGTGGTGGACGATGCCAACGTCTTCGGTCCCCGCTCGGTGGCGGTGCCCGGCTCGGTGGCGGGTCTCTGTCTCGCTCTCGAGCGCTGGGGCACCATGGACCTGGTTGACGTGATCGCGCCCGCCATCAAGCTCGCCGAAGAGGGCTTCATCCCCGACTGGTACATGGCGCTTCACACCGCGATCCTCTGCCAGGAGCTGGCCGCCTTTCCGTCCACGGCCAGGACCTATCTCCGGGACGGCGACTACGTGTACCGGACGCCGGTCCACAACGACGGCGAGGTCTTCCGCCAGCCCGACCTGGCGCGGAGCCTCAGGCTCCTCGCCAAGGAAGGGCCGTCCGCCTTCTACACGGGCGCCATCGCGCAGGCGATTCACGAGGAGATGGCGGCAACGGGCGGCATGCTCACGAGAGACGATCTTGCCCGCTACGCTCCGCGGGTGCTGCCCGCGCTCACGGGCGCGTACCGGGGCCTCGAGCTGGCGTTCTCGCCGGGCGCCACGGGAGGCACGACGGCCCTCGAGATGCTCAACATCCTGGCCCAGTTTCCCAAGTCGCGCACGACGTGGAAGACGCCGGGCGGGCTCCACCTCCGCGCCGAGGCCATCCGCCGGGCCTTTCTCGATCGGCTCGAGCATCTGGGCGATCCCGAGCGCGTCAAGGCGCCATGGGCGGCGCTCCTCTCACGCGCGTATGCGGCCAAGGTCGCGGCGGGCCTCAAGCCGAGGGGCCCGCTCCGCACCCGTCCCGCCCCCGATCCGTGGCGCTACGAGACGGCGGCCCGCCCCGCCGACTGCACCACGCACCTGTGCGCCGTCGACCGCCAGCGGAACATGGTCTCGCTGACGAACACCGCCGTCTCGCTCTGGGGATCGCGCATGGTCGTTCCCGGGACGGGCATCCTGCTCCAGAACGGCATGGTCTGGTTCGATCCCGAGCCGGGACGCGTCAACTCGGTGGCGCCGGGCAAGCGGCCGCTCGTCAACATGGCGCCGGCGCTCGCCTTCAAGCGCGGGGCTCCCTATCTTGCCGTGGGCGCTCCGGGCGGGCGGAAGATCGTCTCGGCCATCCCCCAGGTGATCGCGAACATGGTCGATCTCGGCGACTCGCCCCAGGCGGCCATCGAGGCGCCACGGCTGCACACGGAAGGCGGCGACCTCTGGGTGGACGATCGCGTGGGAGCCGCATCGCTCGCCGCGCTCGCGCGCATGGGTCATCGAGTGATTCCGACGCACGTGGAGCCCGGCACTTTCTACTTCTCCAAGCCCGTGGCCATCCGCGTCACCGGGAAGGGCCTCGAGGCCGGGCTCGATCCTGTCCATACCGCTGCGGCCGCGGGCATCTGAGGAACCCACCATGGCCGACATCACGCTGACTACCGCGTTTTCCACCGTCATGGGCCCCGACCAGGAGGCGATCAAGCGTCTCTTGACGGAGACCGTCGAGCAGATCGCCCAGGACGACAAGAGCTTCACGCGCGCCAAGATCGTCTTCACGGAGTCGGACGAGCGCTGCGGGCTCACCGCGGAGCTGGACGGCGTGAAGAAGGAGGGCGTGCCGCTCCAGCTCGACCTGGAGACGCTCGAGGATGCCCAGACAGCCGCGGGGGCGCGGGCCCAGCTGAAGGAAGCGCTGCGCCTCTACTTCCGGAGGGTGATGGGCAAGCCGTGACGCCGACGTCGTTCGAGCCGAAACGCTGCCCGCCGTTCGAGTCGAGCGGCGAAGCCGCGAGACGAGAGCTGAGTTGATCCCGCAGGCGACGTGAGGGCAGGTGTGACCACAGACCACGGCGAGCTGATCTTCCGTTACCGCGGCTGCGAGTTCGCCGTGGCCGACGGAGTCCAGCCGCCCAAGGCGGGCTCTCTTCTCTTCTGCCGTCACCTCCATTTCCTCGAGGGTGAGCACGTGCTCGAGATCGGCGCGGGCACGGGGCTGGCCGCCGTGCTGGCCGCCCGCGCGGGATGCCGCGTGGTCGCCACCGACGTGGTGCCGGAGGCGGTGGACTGCGTGCGGGGCAATGCCGCGCGCAACGGCGTGGGTGATCGCGTCGAGGTGCTCCAGGGCGACTGCTACGAGCCGGTGGCGGGTCGGCGCTTCGATCTCATCTGCGCGAGCCCGCCCCAGATGCCGACACCGCCCGGGCGGGAGCGCGACGATGCCGCGGCGGCTGCCGACAACGGTGGCGTGGATGGCTGGGAGATCCTCGATCGGCTCATCGCGGGCGCGCCCGCCCATCTCGTGCCCGGCGGGCGCCTCGTCTTCACGCTCTTCGCTTTCCTGGGGCCCCGCGGCGCCGTCGCGCGCCTCGAGGCGGCCGGCCTCGAGCCCTCCATCCTCGCCCGGGAGACCCACGCGTTTCCCCGCATCGGCTACGAGCGTCTCGAGCACATCCGCGGCCTGGACGCGGAAGGCGCCCTCCCGGCCGCCAAGATGCCGACAAGCGTGGAACGCCTCGTGATGCAGGGCCGGGCGAAGCCGCGATGACGGCCGCGCCCGCGGGCGGCCAGGCCAAGGTCCTCATCGTCAACGCCGACGATTTCGGGCTCACCGCCGGCGTGTCCCGCGGCATCCTCGAGGCGCATCGTCACGGCATCGTCACGAGCACCACGCTCCTCGTCAACCGCGAGGTCCCGCCCGCCCTCATCGAGCAGCTGGCCGCCTCGGACCTCGGGGTAGGGGTGCATCTGAACCTGACCCTGGGCAGTCCCGTGGCCAGCGCCAAGCGCGTGCCCTCCCTCGTGGACGCGGAGGGCCGATTCATCCGGGACGCGCGCGAGGCCTCCGCGCGCGCCAACGTCGACGAGGCGCGCATCGAGCTCGGCACCCAGATCGACGCGTTCCGGGCCATCATGGGACGATTCCCCACCCATCTCGACAGCCATCACCATGTGGGCCGGCACTCGCCCATCCTCGACCTCGTCCTCGACTTCGCGCGCGCCCTCAAGGTGCCGGTGCGGAGCCAGGACGATCTCGTGCGCGCGGCCGCCCGAGAGCGCGGCATCCCCACGCCCGATCACTTCATGGGCGAGTCGGGTCCCGAGCCCTACTGGTCGCGCGAGCGCACGCTCGCCCACCTTGCCTCGCTGCCCGCCGGCGTGTCGGAGTTCATGACCCATCCCGGCTACTTCGACGAGGACCTCGCCTACAGCCGCTACGGCAAGCAGCGGGAGGCGGAGATGGCCGGCCTCACCGGCTCCGAGGTGAGAGCGGCGATCGCGCGTCACGACATCCGGCTCGCCCATTTCGGACGGCTCTGATGGCGCGGCGGGCCATGATCGGCGTGGACCTGGGCGGCTCCGTCGTGGCGGCCGGTCTCGTCACCGTCGACGGTGAAGTCCTCGCCCAGTCGCAGGAGCCCACGGGAAAGGGCGGGCCCGGGACCGCCGTGTCCACCCTCCTCGACGTCATCGAGCGCGCGCAGCACGGGGCGCGCGCGCTCGGCGTCACCGTGGAAGGCATCGGCATCGGCGTGCCCGGCACCGTGGACGCCGAGCGCGGCGTCATCGGACAGGACATCCACTACGTGCCGGAGCTCGCAGGCGCTTCCCTCGCGGCCACCGTGACGGGCCAGCTGAGCCTCCCCGTCTACGTCGACAACGACGTCAACGTGCTCGCGCTCGGGGAGTGGACGTTCGGGGCGGGACAGGGGGCCCGCTCGCTCGTGCTGCTCGCCATCGGCACGGGCGTGGGCGGGGGCATCGTCCAGGAGGGAAGGCTCCTGCGCGGCCAGAGCGGCTTCGGCGGCGAGCTGGGCCACGTGCCCATCAACTTCGACGGGCGGGCCTGCATCTGCGGGGGCCAGGGCTGCCTCAAGACCTATGTCTCGGGCACGGACATCGCGCTCATGGGCACGGAGCGCCTCAAGCGCGACGTCTCGGCGGCCGACGTCTTCCGCATGGCCGGCGAGGGTGATCCGACGTGCCAGGAGCTCGTGGGCGAGGTCTGCCGCGCCCTCGGGGCCGGCCTGGCCGTGATCGTCAACGGGCTCAACCCCGAGCGCCTCATCGTCACGGGCGGGGTGGCCGAGTCGCTCAAGCCCCTCGAGCACCGCATCCGCGCGCAGCTCGAGCGCTACGCCTTCGGGCGGGCCCTCGAGTCGACGCGCATCGAGATCGTTCCCCAGAGCAAGCGATCGACCGTGCGCGGCGGGGCCGCGCTCGTCCACTACGAGATGATGCGACGGAGGGCAGGCGCGCCATGAAAGCGATCACGCTGCACGGAGTCGGCGATGTGCGGGTGGAGTCGGTGGCTGACCCCAGGATCGTGGATCCCACGGACGTGGTCGTGCGCATCACCACGAGCGCGATCTGCGGCTCCGATCTGCACCAGTACCACGGGCGCGGGGCCACCCCCGGCGCCCCGCCCCTCGTCGAGCCCGGCTCGGTGATGGGTCACGAGTTCATGGGCGTGGTGGAGGAGGTGGGCGCGTCCGTCGGTCGCGTCAAGAAGGGCGACCGGATCGTCGCTCCCTTCTCGATCTCCTGCGGCCAGTGCGAGTGGTGCCGCATGCGGCTGCCCACCCAGTGCACGGCCACGGGTCGGGCCGTCTTCGGCGGCCGCTTCGGCAAGCAGTATCCGGGCGGCCAAGCCGAGCGGATCCGCGTGCCGTTTGCGGATCACATGTGCGAGACGGTGCCGGCGGGCATGGCGGATGAGGACGCGTTCTTCCTCGGCGATATCCTCTCGACGGGATATTGCTGCGCGGAGAATGCGGGGATCCGGCCGGGCGACAGCGTGGCCGTCTTCGGCGCGGGGCCGGTGGGCCTGCTCGCGCTCCAGTCGGCGCACCTCTTCGGCCCCGCGAGGATCTTCGTGGTGGACCGGGTGGGCTACCGGCTCAAGCTCGCCGAGGAGCTCGGCGGCATCCCCGTCAGCCTGGACCGTGGCCATCCCGCCGAGCAGCTGCGCGCGCTGACGGGAGGCCGCGGGCCCGACGCCGTGCTGGAATGCGTGGGGCACGAGACGCCGTTCGCCCAGTCCATCCAGGCCGTCCGGCCCGGGGGCACGGTGTCCTCGGTGGGCGTCTACGTCGAGCCGTCCATCGGCTTTCCCGTGCGCGAAGCCTTCTTCAAGGACCTGACGCTCAAGATGGGGATCTGCAACGCGCGGAACTACATCGTGCCGCTCATGGGGCTGATCCAGGCGGGCCGGCTCGCGCCAACGCGCATCATCACCCACACCATCCCGCTGACGGACGCCCCGCGCGGCTACTCGATCTTCGATCGCAAAGAGGACGAGGCCATCAAGGTGATGTTGAAGCCTTAGCGTGCAGACGGCTCAAAAAGGTCCAGATGCGAGGCGGCGTGGGCGGCGGCGCCCCGAGGCGTAGGTTTCACCCAGCCCTCGCCTCGTGGCTCCGCCCCTCAGCTCGAACGGCCACATACGTTGAGCGGGTGCCGCCGCCCGCGCCGCACTCCCGCAGATGGGCCTTTTTCAGCCGTCTGCTCTAGTCGTCGACGACGGGGACCTGCGTCCGCTTCGAGTCCTCGCGCCAGAGCTTGGCCGCGCCGTCGAGCATCATGACCGCCACGAGGAGCCAGGCGCCCGTCTCCAGCGTGATGAGGGCCATCACGTAGTTGAAGCCGAGCCGGAGGCCGCGGTCATGCCCCCGCCGGAGGAGCCGCGCGCCCATCTCGTTTCCGACGAAGAGGAGGAGCCAGGCCGAGACCACGAGGCAGGGGGCGAGCCAGCCTCCCGTGATGATGCGGGCCGCGATGAACATGCCGAGCCAGCCCGCCACTTCCAGGGCGAGCGCCCCCGCCCCTTCGGGCGGATTCTCGAAGAGACGGAAGACGGCGAAGCTCGCCACGAAGAGGGCGACCCCGAGCACCGCGCTGGCCAGCCGCGTGGCGGGCCGGCTCACAGCTTCACCGGGGTGAATTCGGGTGTGTAGTGGTCGCTCAGGGGCAGGCGCGTCTTGAGCACGCCCAGCTCCAGGAGGGTGTCCTGCATGAACTTCATCGCGTCCAGGTCCATGCGGCCGTCCACGGAGATGAGGGGTCGCAGGAGCTCGTAGGCGCGCTTGGTCGCGGGCTCGCTCCAGTCGATGGTCTTGGCGGCGATCTTGATGCTCTCCTCCGGATTGTCGCGGCAGAAGCGCGCGCCCTGGAAGATGCTCCTGAGCGCCCGCTGGACGACGTCCCGCTTGGTCCGGATGATCTCGTCGGTGGAATAGGCGACCAGGCTGATCCACTTGGGAGTGAGCTCGTCGAGGCGCATGAGGATGCGCCCGAGGCCCTGGGCCTCCAGCACCACGCCCGCGTCCCCGAAGACGACGGCCTGGGTCTCCTCCCGCTTGAGGGCCGCGGCCTGCGCGTCGACCCCGCCGATGCCGATGATGCGCACGTCCTTCTCGGGGTCCCAGTTCATCTTGCGCGCCAGCATGCGCGCGAAGACCCAGGTCGTGGCGCCCACGGCAGTGACGCCGATGGTGCCGCCCTTGAGGTCCTCGAGCCGCTTGATCTTGGGCGCGACGGTGAGGGTGAAGTGGTTCTTCTCGACGATGGTGGCGAGCGCCCGGATGGGAGTGCCCCGCTCGCGGAAGACGAGGGGGTCAGTGGCGCCCGTGATGCCGATTTCGGCGGCGCCGGCCAGGATTCCCTTGAGCAGATCGGGGCCGCCCTTGAAGGGGATGAGATCGGCCTCGAGGCCGTTCTGCTTGAAGAAGCCTTTCTGGATGCCCACCGTGGTCGGCGTGACCACCCCGAAGTCACCCAGCACGACCGCGCCGATCTTGATCGGGGTCAGGGGCTGGGCGGAGAGCCTGCCGCCTTGCGCCACGGCCGCCGCCGCCATTCCCGCTGTCGCCGTCTTCAGAAAGCTTCGCCGCGTCGTCATCTACTTGCCTCCGTTCGGAGCGCTGCAAGACCGCTCATCTCCATTGCCCCAGACGCCGATTCAGATGCTCCAGGAACAGCACCACCGAGACCGACAAGGCCGACACGATGGCCGTCGAGGCGAAGAGCTCGGGCGCCTTGAAGGCCATGGCCTGGCGCTGCATGAGATACCCCATTCCGCGGTGTCCCGCAAGCATCTCCGCGAGGAGCACGCCCAGGATGGCGAAGACCATGGCGATGCGCAGGCCCGTGAGCACGGAGGGGAGCACCGCGGGCAGCAGCACCTTGCGCCCGATCTGGCCGCGGGTGGCGCCCATGGAGACGGCCACGGTGACGAGGGTCGGATCCACGTCCCGCGCGCCCGCCGCCACCAGCACCACGATGGGAAAGACGGCGAAGACGGCCGCGCTGAGCACCGCCGTGCTGAGGCCGATGCCAAACACGAGGGCGATCCACGGCAGGATGAGGATCTTCGGCACGCCGTACAGGGCGACGACATAGGGCATGGCGACGTCGTGGAGGAGCCGGCGCGACCCCAGGAGGAGCCCGGCGGGCACGCCCACGGCGGCGGCAATCGCGTAGCCGAGGGCGGTCGTGCCGAAGGTGTCGAGGAGGCGCGGGAGCGCCTCGGCGGCCAGGCTGGGCAGCGCGTGCAATACCATGCTCGGCGCGGGCACGAAGAGCGGATCGAGCAGCCCCACGCGCACCGCCGCTTCCCAGGCGAGGAAGGCCACGGCCACGGACAGCGCCTGCCAGCGCAAGACGGCTAGTCGGCCCATCGTCTCACCCGCGCCTCGACGAGGGCGCCCAGGGCGTCCACGGTGAGGACGGCGGCGGCCACGATCACGACCAGCGCGGCGTACTCGGCCGTCATCAGGAGCCCGTAGGCGTAGGTCAGCACGTAGCCGAGGCCCGCCCGCGCCCCCAGCACCTCGCCCACGAGCACGCCCACCACGGAGAGGGCGAGCCCCGTGCGGAGCCCTCCTGCGAGCGTTCCCGCCATGGCCGGCAGCATGACCTTGCAAAAGACGGCGCCCGGTCCCGCCCCCATGGACACGGCCACGGTGACGAGGGACTCGGGGACCTGGCGAATGCCGGCGAGCACGGAAAGGGTCACGGGGAGAAAGCCCAGCAGGAAGCCGAAGGCGATCTTGGACGCGGGCCCCAGGCCGAAGAAGAGCATCAGCGAGGGATACCAGATGACGCTGGGCACCGCGTAGAGGACGGCCAGCAACGGCTCGTAGATGCGCCCGAGCGTCTTCTGCAGCCCGAGCACGAAGCCGACCCAGAGCCCGCTCGCCACGGCCAGGAGAAAGGCCGCCACCACCTCGCCGAGGGTCAGCCAGAGGTGGCTGCCGAGCGGCGGCAGGTCGCGCACGCTCAAGACGCGTCCGAGGGCCGCCGGGAGGCGGGAAGGGCCGACGTAGAGAATCGGATTGAGCATGCTCGCAGCGACCTCCCAGGCAAGCAGGGCGACCACGAGCACGACAGCCCGGCCGATCCAGAGCTTCACGCCGAGCTCTCCATGGCGCGCAGTGATTCCTCGCGCACCTGTCCCCAGAGCTTGGCGCGCAGGTCCGCCACCTCGGGCGAGCCCAGGTCTCGCGGGAAGGCCAAAGGCACCTCGATCACGTCCTTGACGCGTCCCGGCCTCGCCGTCATGACCACGATGCGGTCGGAGAGGGCGATGGCTTCCTGCAGGCTGTGGGTGACGAAGACGATGGTCCGCCGCGTGCGACGCCTGACCCCCACCAGCCACTCGCCCATGAGCAGCCGCGTCTGCTCGTCCAGCGCCCCGAAGGGCTCGTCCATCAGGAGAATGGGCGTGTCGAGGGCGAGGGCGCGGGCGATGGCCACGCGCTGGCGCATCCCTCCCGAGAGCTCGCGCGGATACTTGGCCTCGAAGCCCTTGAGGCCCATCGGCTCGAGCAATCCGAGGGCGATCTCGCGGCGCCGCGCCGCGGGCAGGCCCTGCAGCTCGAGCCCGAAGCCCACGTTGTCGAGGGCCGTCCGCCAGGGGAAGAGTCCAGGATCCTGGAAGGCGAGCGCGACCTTTTTTGGATTGGGGCCGCTCGAGGGTTCACCCTCGATCACGATACGTCCTGCGTCGGGACGCACCAGCCCGCCGATCATCAGGAGCACGGTGGACTTGCCGCAGCCGCTCGGCCCCAGCAGGGAGACGAACTCGCCGGGCCGCACCGTGAGGGAGACTCCTTCCACGGCCGTGACGGCGCCGCTAGGGGTCTGATAGCGCTTGCTCACGCCCTCGACGACGATGGGCGCGGCCTCGGCAGCTGTCACGGTCGCCTCTGGCAGGTCGGATTGGTCCAGCGTGGCAGAGAGGCTATGCCGCCACGTTGGGCACGTCAAGCGTCCGCTCAGGGAGCTTTGGGCAGCACCTTTCCACGCGGCGGCTTGAGCGCGGAGTCGATGGCGGCGGCGAGGCGCGCCTCGTTCGCCGTGGCCTCCAGGCGCGCCACGATCTCGCCGCGCTTGTTGATGACGATCGTATACGGGGCGTGCTTGAAGCCGAAGCGGTTGGCCACGCGGACGTCGGGATCGAGGGCGGTCGGATACGTGGTCCGGTGGGCGCGAAGGAAGCGTCGAGCGTCCCGCTCCGTATCTTCCACGTGCAGGGCCAGGAACTCGACGTCGCGGTCCTGGTAGCGCTCGTACACGCGCTGGACGCCGGCGGCCTGGGTCGCGCACGTCTTGCACCACGAGGCCTGGAAGCGCACGATCAGCACCTTCTTGCCGAGGAGCAGGCGCGAGTCGAAGGTCTCGCCGCCGTCGAGCAGGCGCACCCGGATGGCCGGAGCGGCGGGGGCGGCGACCGCGGGCGGCACGTGGAGACTCAGCAAGGCGAGGGCGAGCGCGACGAGGAGGCTCACTACGCATAGTATAGTCGCGCGCCTCGTGCCCGAGCCGCAAGCATTGACGCCCTCGGCGATGGCGCCGGGGCCGTCAGCGGATGGACACGAGCGACGCCCCGGCCCCGAGAAGTCATCGTGGAAATCGAGGCCACGATGCAAGGCGGCCGCCACTCGCCGAAGCCCTGTTCTATCCGTCGTCTACGGAGACACCCAGGAGGCCGGCCGGCGGGAATGTAAGTCTCGCCGACATCGCTTCGAGGCGCCCAGGAATCAGTCGGCGGATTGCAGGGTTACGAAGATGCGTGCCATAATCCCGGCCATGACGGACCTCGAGCAAGAGCTACGGCGCGCCGTCGAGGGCGATGTGCGCTTCGACACCTATTCCCGGCTGCTCTACTCCACCGATGCCTCGATGTACCAGATGGAGCCGATCGGCGTCGTGGTGCCGCGCCACGCGGATGACGTGCAGGCCGTGCTCGAGATCGCCAACCGCGGGAACGTCGCCGTGCTCCCCCGCGGAGGCGGCACCTCGCTGACCGGCCAGACCGTCAATCGCGCCGTCGTCATGGATTTCTCGCGCTTCATGAACAATGTCCTCGAGGTCAACGAGGAGGAGCTATGGGCGCGGGTGCAGCCGGGTCTCGTGCAGGACGAGCTCAACCACCACGTCCGGCCCCTGGGCCTCCTCTTCGGCCCCGACACGTCCACGTCCAACCGCGCCACCATCGGCGGGATGCTCGGCAACAACTCCGGCGGCTCCCACTCGATCGCCTACGGGCTCACGGTGGAGCACGTGATCGAGCTGACCGCGCTCCTGGGCGACGGCAGCCGGGTCGTCTTCGGCGAGGTGACGCCCGAGGGCTTCCGCGCCAAGATGCGGGCCTCGGGCCTCGAAGGGCAGATCTATCGCGAGGTGGCCCGGCTGCGCGACCAGTACGCCGGCGAGATCCGCGCTCGCTACCCCAAGCACTGGCGGCGCGTCTGCGGCTACAACCTCGACGAGCTCGTGAAGGACCGGCCGCTGAACATGGCGCGCGTCATCGTGGGCTCCGAGGGTACCCTGGTCACCATCCTCGAGGCAAAGATGCGCCTCGTGAAGCGTCCCAAGGCCACCGCCGTCGACGTCATCCACTACCACGACATGCAGGAGGCGCTCGAGTCCTCGCAGAGCATCCTCGAGACGGGCCCGTACGCCGTGGAGCTGACCGACAAGATGATCCTGGACCTCGCCCGCGGCAACATCGAGCAGTCCCAGCGCATGGGTTTCGTCCAGGGCGATCCCGCGGCCATCCTGATCGTCGAGTATGCCGGTGACACCGCGGCGGAAGTCAAGAGCAAGGTCGAGGCACTCGAGGCGCGCCGCGCCGCGGGAGGCTTCGGCTATGCCGGGCACATCGCCCTCGATCCCGCCGAGCAGCAGTCGATCTGGAAGCTCCGCAAGGCAGGGCTCGGGCTCTTGCTCGGCACCAAGGGCGAGGCCAAGCCCATCGCGTTCATCGAGGACACCGCGGTCGATCCCAAGGACCTGCCCGTCTTCGTCCCGCGCTTCCGCGACATCATGGCCAAGCACGGCGCCGAAGGCGCGTACTACGGCCACTGCTCCGTCGGTTGCCTGCACATCCGGCCCCTCGTCAATCTCAAGACGGCCCGCGGCCTCGAGCAGGTCCGCGGCATGGCCGCGGAGATCTTCGACCTCGTGCTCGAGTTCGAGGGCGCCATCTCCAGCGAGCACGGAGACGGGCGCGCGCGCAGCCCCTTCCTCGAGCGCGTCTTCGGCCCGCTGCTCATGCAGGCCTTCCGCGAGTTCAAGGGCGCCTTCGACCCCAAGAACCTGATGAACCCCGGCAACATCGTGGCGAGCCCCGCCGTCACCGACCACCTGCGCTACGGCCCGGAATACAAGACGTGGGAACCCGCGACCATGCTCGACTTCTCCGCGCAGGGCGGTTTCGCGGCCGCGGTGGAGATGTGCAACGGCGTGGGCGTGTGCCGCAAAAAGCTCGAGGGCACCATGTGCCCCTCCTACATGGCGACCAGGGACGAGGAACACTCGACGCGCGGGCGGGCCAACGCCCTGCGCGCGGTGCTCTCGGGCCAGGTGCCCGCCGCCGACTTCACGGGCCGGCGCCTCTACGAGGTGATGGATCTCTGTCTCGAGTGCAAGGGCTGCAAGGCCGAGTGCCCGTCCAACGTGGACATGGCCAAGATGAAGTACGAGTTCCTCCACCACTACTACAAGGCCAACGGGCTGCCCCTCCGCAACCGGCTCTTCGGCCACATCGGCCGGCTCTCGTGGTGGGGCTCGCGGCTCGCTCCGCTCTCGAACTGGATCGCCGCCTCCCCGCCGAATCGCTGGCTCATGGAGAAGCTGGCGGGGATCGACCGCCGCCGTCCGCTGCCCGCCTTCGCGCGCGAGACCTTCACGGACTGGTTCGACCGCCGTCGGCCGCCCGCTGCCGCTCCGCGCGGCTCCGTCGTGCTCTTCCACGACACCTTCGTCACCTACAACACGCCCGGCATCGGCCGCGCCGCCGTGGAGCTGCTCGAGGCGGGCGGCTATCGGGTCGAGCTGGTCGATCGGAAATGCTGCGGCCGGCCCCTCATCTCCAAGGGAATGCTCGAGGAGGCCCGCGAGCACGCGCGCTTCAACATCGAGCGCCTCGCCCCCTGGGTCGCCCGCGGGGTGGCCATCGTGGGCCTCGAGCCTTCCTGCCTCCTCACCCTGCGCGATGAATGGGTGGAGCTGGTGCGCACCGAACAGGCGCGGCAGGTGGCGCGATCGAGCTTCCTCCTCGAGGAGTTTCTCTTGCGCGAGCGCGCGCGGGGTCTGACGCTTCCCTTCAAGGGCGGGGCGCGATCCGCGCTCCTCCACGGCCATTGCCACCAGAAGGCAATGGTGGGCACGGCGCCCACCGTGGCCGCGCTCAAGTGGGCGGGGTACGAGGTCAGCGAGGTGGATTCCGGCTGCTGTGGCATGGCGGGCTCCTTCGGCTTCGAGAAGGAGCACTACGACATCTCGGTCGCCCTCGGCGGCCGGCGCCTCGCGCCCGCCGTGTCCTCCGCGCCCGCCGGCACCGAGGTCATCGCCCCCGGGATGTCCTGCCGCCAGCAGATCGAGCATCTGGCCGGCCGCCGGGCCAAGCACCCCGCCGAGGCGCTACGAGACTCGCTCCAGCTCTAAAGCCGTCGCGGGAGATCGATCATGCCCCTCAACGTCGAGTCGCTCGAGAGCCTGTATCAGGTCATGGTCCGCATCCGCCGCTTCGACGAGAAGACGGTGGAGCTCTTCAATGCCGGCCTCGTCAAGGGCACCGCCCATAGCTATGTCGGGCAGGAGGCGGTGGCCGCGGGCGCCTGCGCCAACCTGACCGACGCCGACTCCGTCATCAGCAATCACCGGGGGCACGGCCACTGCATCGCCAAGGGGGCGAAGCTCGATCTGATGATGGCCGAGCTCATGGGGCGGGAGGCGGGCTACTGTCGCGGTCTCGGCGGCTCCATGCACATCGCCGCCCTCGATCTCAACATCCTCGGCGCCAACGGCATCGTGGCCGCGGGCGTGCCCATCGGCGCCGGGGCCGCCCTCGCCAACAAGCTGCGGAAATCAGACCGCGTCGTCATCTCCTTCTTCGGCGACGGCGGCGCCAATCAAGGGGTGGTCCACGAGACCATGAACCTGGCCGCGGTCTGGAAGCTGCCCTTCGTCTTCGTGTGCGAGAACAACAAGTACGCGCTCTCCACCGATCAGTCTCGGACCACGGCGGGGGAAGGCGTGTCCGCGCGCGCCCGCGCCTACGGCATCCTGGCCGCTCGCGTGGACGGCAACGATCTGCTCGCCGTGTACGAGGCCGTGGGCGAGGCGGTGGCGCGGGCGCGGCGCGGTGAGGGGCCGAGCTGCGTGGAGGCGGTGACCTATCGCTGGGGCGGCCACAGCATGCGGGCCAATCTCCCCGACTACCGCACCAAGCAGGAAGAGCTGGAGTGGATGGAGAAGGATCCGGTCGCCCGCGTCGAGCGACGCCTGGCCGACATGGGCGTGGGTGAGCTCCGGCTCAAGGAGCTCAGGCAGCGCGTGGAGGGTGAGCTGGACGCCGCGGTGGCGTACGGGATCGAGAGCCCCGAGCCGACGGTGGAGATCATGGAGGCCGCGGTCTACGCGCCGCACGCCCGCGTGACGGAGCCCGCGAGCCGGGCCGGCCGCGAGATGACATTCGCCGAAGCCCTCAACACGGCGCTCCACCAGGAGATGAGCCGCGACGAGCGCGTCTTTCTCATGGGCGAGGACGTCGGCCTGATCGGGGGCATCTTCCAGGTCTCCAAGGGACTGCACGACAAGTTCGGCGAGGACCGCGTGCGCGATACGCCGATC
>DASQAK010000016.1:0-13600 GCA_035635755.1 Candidatus Methylomirabilota bacterium
GAGGGCGGCGATCTCCTCCGCCGTGATCGGCCTCACGGGGTGGCCGTCGGCGTTCCAGGAGGGATCCGCGGGCGCCGCGCCCGCCTCCACGAGGAAGGGGATGCCGAGCTTCTTCAGCGAGGCGCGGAACTTGGCGATGTCGTCGCCGTCCACGAGGTCGTCGGTGTCCTCGTCGAGCAGGTGGACGGCGGGGCCGGTGAGGACGACGTCCACCGGGGTCTCGCCGGCCACGATGCCCAGCGCGATGCGCATGGCCTCGTTGGCGCGGTGGGAGACGCGGGGGTCCTCCGAGATCAGGACGAGCACGGGGTGGCGGGCCGCCACGCTAGTTGAAGGAGAGGAAGCGGTCGGTCGCGTTGACGATGTCGGCGAGAACCACGAGACCGCAGTTGGTGGCTTTGTCGGAGAGAGGGAGGCGGCGCTTCTGGCAGCCGTAGGCGCACACGAAGAGCTTCGCGCCGCGCTCGGCCAGGCCCTGCACGCGCGCGTCCTCCACGCCGGCCACGCCGTCGTCGATCAGGTACAGGTACACCTCGGCGCCGCGGTCGAGCGCAGCGCGGCCGAGGCCGACGGCCGTGTCGAGGTTCGCGTGGTCGGGCCCCGTGGAAACCATGAGTCCAAGCTTGCGCTTCGCGAGGTTCATCGCGGGGCCGAGCGTAGCACCCAGAGAGAGGAGCGTCAATGAATCGCCGAGTCTATCTCGATCACAACGCATCCACGCCCGTGCATCCCGAGGTGCTCCAGGCGATGCTGCCCTATTTCAGCGAGCGCTTCGGCAATCCCTCGAGCGTGCACGGCTTCGGCCGCGAGTCTCGCGAGGGCATCGACACGGCGCGTGAGCAGATCGCCGCCTTCCTCAAGGTGTCGAAGGACGAGATCGTCTTCACCTCGGGGGGCACGGAATCGGACAACCTGGGCATCAAGGGCGTGGCCGCCGCGCGACGGACGGGCCACATCATCACCTCGCAGATCGAGCATCACGCGGTGCTGCGCACGGTGCAGACGCTGGAGCAGGAAGGGTTCACCGCCACCTATCTGCCCGTGGACGGCGACGGCATGGTCAGCCCCGACGACGTCCGCACGGCGCTGCGGCCGGACACCATCGTGGTCTCGCTCATGGGCGCGAACTCGGAGGTCGGCACCCTTCAGCCCATCCGCGAGGTCGGACGCATCACCCGGGAGGCGGGAGTGCCCCTGCACGTGGACGGCGTCCAGACCTTCGGCAAGGTGCCCATCGACGTGGAGGCTTCCGGCATCGACCTCCTGTCCTTCTCGGGACACAAGATCTACGGCCCCAAGGGTGTGGCCGGGCTCTATATCCGGAAGGGCACGAAGATGGCCTCCATCCAGCACGGTGGCGAGCACGAGCGCCGGCGCCGCGCGGGCACCGAGAACGTGGCGGGCATCGTCGGGCTGGGCAAGGCGGTGGAGATCCGGGCCCGCGAGATGGGCGAGGAGGCGACGCGCCTGACCGCCCTCCGCGACCGGCTCTGGCAGGGCGTGCGGGACGGCGTGGACGAGGTGCGGCTGAACGGGCACGCGACCCAGCGCCTCCCCGGCACGTGCAACATGTGCTTCCGCAACGTCGAATCCGAATCCATCGTGCTAGGCCTGGATCTGAAGGGCATTGGCGTGTCGGCGGG
The DNA here is from genome assembly GCA_035635755.1 of Candidatus Methylomirabilota bacterium. Taxonomy (GTDB): domain Bacteria; phylum Methylomirabilota; class Methylomirabilia; order Rokubacteriales; family CSP1-6; genus AR37. The sequence continues at coordinate 1,644 of DASQAK010000016.1, forward strand.
CTCGGCCTGCACCTCGGGCAATGTAGAGCCGTCGTACGTGCTGGTGGCCATGGGCATCCCGCTCGACTGGGCCATGGGCTCGGTGCGCTCCTCGCTGGGCCACGCCACCTCCACCGAGGACATCGACTATGTGATCGAGTCGATCGTCCCCCTCGTGGCCAAGCTGCGCACCCAGTCGCCGGTGGGGGCCGGGCGCCCCTAGTGCAGTACAGCCCGACCCTCATCGATCACTTTCGCAACCCACGGAACGCGGGTGTGATGCGGGAGCCCGACGGGGTGGGCGAGGAGGAGTTCACGGAGTGCATGGACCTGGCGCGCTTCTACCTGCGGGTGCGGGACGGCCGGGTGGAGGAGGCGCGGTTCCAGGCCTACGGATGCGGGCCCACGCTGGCGGCATGCAGCGCGGGCACCGAGATCGCCGCGGGCTTCACGCTTGAGGATCTCGCCACGGTGCCCCCGGCGCGAATCGAGGCGGCTGTGGGAGGGCTGCCGCCGGAGCGGCGGCACGCGGCGCTCGTGGTCGCGGGGGCCCTGCGCGCGGCAGCACGAGATGCCCTGGCCCGGAACGGGCGGGGTTAGGGAGGATATATCCATGTTCGAGCAGATGCGGCGTGACATCCGGACGGTGCTGGAGCGCGATCCCGCGGCGCGGTCGTCGCTGGAGGTCGTGCTCTGTTGTCCCGGTGTGCACGCCATCTGGTTTCACCGCGTCGCCCATCCCGTCTGGAGGGCGGGGTGGCACACCCTGGCCCGCTTCATCTCCCACGTCGGACGCTTCATGACCGGGGTCGAGATCCATCCCGCGGCCGTGCTCGGGCCCGGGCTTTTCATCGACCACGGCATGGGCGTGGTCATCGGCGAGACGGCCGAGGTGGGAGAGAACGTCTCGATCCTGCAGGGCGTGACGCTCGGGGGGACCAGCACCAAGCGAGAGAAGCGCCACCCGACCCTGGGCGATAACGTGGTGGTGGGCGCGGGCGCCAAGATCATCGGCGGGTTCCGCATCGGCAACGGCAGCCGGATCGGAGCCGGGTCCGTGGTGGTGCGCGAGGTGCCCGAGAACTCGGTTGTGGTCGGGGTGCCGGGACGCGTAACATTCCGGGATGGCGCGAGGTCGGGCATCGACCTGAACCAGAGCGATCTGCCCGATCCCCTGGCCCGCACCCTGGAGCAGATGGTGGAGCGCATCCACGCCCTCGAGGCGGAGATCGAGTTACTCAGGCGGGCACTCAAGGAGACCTCGCGCACGTGATTCCCAAAGACACGATGACGGTGGCCGAAGCCTCGACCTATCTCTCCATGGACGCCGCCACCCTCGAGCGCCTGGCCGTGGAGCGTCGCATCCCGGCCCTCGAGCAGGACGGGCAATGGCTGTTCTCGAAAAAGTCCGTCGACAAGTGGCGGGCCCGGAGCGCCGCGGCCGGGCCGCAGTAAGGCGCGAGCCGTCACCGTCGTCGTGCCGGACTCACAGGCGGATATGCTGGATCGCGCCGCCGCGTGGTCGCTCCTCGCAGAATTCACCCAGTCGGACAACCTCCGCAAGCACGCCCTGGCCGTCGAGGCGGCCATGCGCGCCTACGCCACCCGCTATGGCGAGGACGTGGACGCCTGGGGGGTGGCGGGCATGCTCCACGACTTCGACTACGAGATGCATCCCGCGGCGCCCCAGCACCCGATGAAGGGGGCGGAGATCCTGCTCGCGCGAGGCGCGCCCCCCGACATCGTGCGCGCCATCCTCGCGCATGCCGACTACTCCGGCTATCCGCGCCTCTCCCTGCTCGAGCGGGGCCTTTATGCGTGTGACGAGCTGTCCGGCTTCGTCACCGCGTGCGCCCTCGTGCGCCCCGGGCGTGTCATCGCCGGTCTCGAGCCGGCGTCGGTGAGGAAGAAGCTCAAGGACAAGGGATTCGCGCGCACGGTGAATCGGCAGGACGTCTACCGCGGCGCCGAGGAGCTCGGTGTGGATCTCGACGAGCACATCGCCTTCGTCATCTCCGCCTTGACCGCGGTCGCGCCCCGCATCGGTCTCGCGGGCGGGCCGTCGTAGCGCGGCCGTGGGCCACGACGCGGGCCCTCGCACCATCGTGCACGTGGACATGGACGCCTTCTATGCATCCGTGGAACAGCGCGACCGGCCCGAGCTTCACGGGCTCCCCGTCATCGTGGGGGCGGACCCCCGGGGCCGCGGCGTGGTCTCCGCCGCTTCCTACGAGGCCCGGCGCTTCGGCGTGCATTCGGCCATGCCCATCAGCCGCGCCTTCCGGCTCTGTCCTGAGGGCGCCTTCCTTCCCGTCGACATGGACAAGTATGCCCGCGTGTCCGTCGAGGTCATGGCCATCCTCGCCGAGTTCACCCCGCTCGTGGAGCCCTTGTCCATCGACGAGGCCTTCCTGGACGTCACCGCGAGCGGCGCCTTGTGGGGTGACGGCGCCGCCATCGGGCGTCAGATCAAGTCGAAGATCCGGTCCCGGGTGAGCCTCACCGCCTCTGTCGGAGTCGCCGCGAACAAGTTCGTGGCGAAGGTCGCCTCGGAGCTCGAGAAGCCCGACGGGCTCGTCGTGGTCGCGCCGGGCGAAGAGGGGGAATTCCTGTCACCGCTGCCCGTGGGGCGGCTCTGGGGAGTGGGCAAGGTGGCGGGAGCCGAGCTCCAGGCCATGGGGATTCTCACCATCGGTCAGCTCGCCCAGACTCCGGCCGCGCACCTGAAGGCCCGCTTCGGCCCTCACGGGCCCGATCTCCTTCAGCTCGCGCGGGGCCTCGACGACCGGCCGGTCGAGTCCGACGCCGCGCCAAAATCCATGGGCGCCGAGGAGACCTTCGATCGGGACACGCGCGACGTCGAGCTCGTTCGGGCGACGCTCCGGGGTCAGAGCGAGCGGGTGGCCCGCGAGCTCCGGGCGGGCGGCCATGCAGGCCGGACAGTGACGCTCAAGCTCCGCTTCGCCGACTTCTCCACCATCACGCGCGCGCAGACGGGTGATCCCACCCAGGATGGCCTCGCCATCTATCGCCGGGTCGAGGCGCTCTTCTCCCGTGTCCGCCTGACGCAGGCCGTGCGGCTCATCGGCGTCTCCGTCTCGATGCTGGGGTCCGCGGGCAGCGGGCAGCTCTCCCTTCTCGAGCCCGACGTGGCGCGCACGGAGCGCCTCGCCCGCGCGGTGGACCGTCTCGCCGCGCGCTTCGGAGACGAGGCCGTCCGTCCCGCGAGCCTCGTCCCGGGTAGGCGCCGGCCTCGACCGAGGCAGCCCTCCGAGTAGACGGCGACCCGTGCCGATTGCCTTCGGGTTCCGCTTCGGCTAGACTCACTGAACAGTCGTTCAGTCTGCTGGGGAAGGTCACCGAGGAGAGAGCGATGGAGCGGCAGATCGCGTTCGACAAGCTGGCCCGGGAGGACCGCATGGTGCGCATGCGGGCGCGGGAGGTCGCGGAGAGCAAGATCAGCCAGGGCCTGCCCCCGTTTCCCGAGCTCTCCAGCCGCGACTCCATCAAGGAGCGAGCCCACGGCATCCTGGTGGGAGAGATGCAGGCCATGGAGGGAGCCGGCCGCACGGTGTACGACTTCCCCGACGCGCCATGGGAGTTCAGCCTGGACATGGCGCGGCAGGTCTGGGACGAGTCCCGCCACGTCGAGATCTACATTCGCCTGCTCGAGCACCTGGACGGCTATATCGGCGAATTTCCCGAGACGACCATCCTCTGGCGTTGCGCCTGCGCGGAAGACGCCGCCGCCCGCGTGGCCGGCGTCAACCGGGGTCTCGAGGGCCTCGCCTGCGACGTGTTCAACCAGCTCGTCTACATCGGCAAGAAGATCGGCGATCCCATCCTGGAGCGCGCGGTGGACTTCGTCCTCGCCGACGAGATCACCCATGTGCGCATGGGGTCGAAGTGGCTCACGAAGCTGACCGAAGGCGATCCGGAGCGGCGGCGCAAGGCCATCGAGTTCCAGGAGACCATCGACGAGCGCTTCAACCTGGGCGGGGCCCGCCAGCTCGGGGACCACGAGGTGGTGCCCATCTCCATCGCCACCGAGGCCCGCAAGCTCGCCGGCTTCACGGACGAAGAGATCGAGCGGCTGATCAAGACCACTCAGCGCTCGCAAGTCTACTAGCCGGCCGTGGAGCTCCTCGAAGGGCAGTTCTCGGCGGACGAATCCGCCCGCCTCTGCCGCCACTATCGGTACGCGGCCGAGCGCGGGATGCGGATCATGGCCGGCTGGATCGCGCTGACGCCCGAGCTCTCCGCCAAGCTCCTGCTTGGCCGTCATGTCTGGGACAACGCCCAGCACGCCGATGCCTGGGGCAAGCGGCTGCCGGAATTGCGGGCCCATGCCCAGGAGTCCGCGCCTGCCAACCAGGCCTTCGTGGCTCTCATGGACGCCCTCGAGGCGCCCGAAGCGCCCGACCAGACCGTCGAGCGACTGGCCGGCGTCTATCGCGTGCTCAAGCCCCATCTCCTGAGCGTCTACGAGCAGCATCTCGTCCGGGCGAACCCCGTGTACGAGCCGCCGACCTGCCGCATCCTTTCCCGCTGCATCGAGGACGAGCGCCGCCACGTCGTGGCCGGCGAGACCATCATTCGCCATCTCGCCGTTTCTTCCGAGGTTCAAGCCCGCGCGGGCGCCTGGCAGAGCCAGCTCCAGGGCCTGCTCGAGGCCGCGGGCGGGGTGACCGGACAGGGACTGCCTCCGGCCGTCGGCTTGCCGACCAGCCCGTCCGCTCCCGTCTCTGACGACGCGCGGGAATTCATCCGTCTCGAGCGGGCGCAGACTCGCTGGCCCATACCGGAAGACCTCGAGGGCGCCATCCGCGCTCTTGGCGATGCCCTCGTCTCCGCGGACGAGAGCACGCTGGCCGGCTTCCTGATTGCGCCGATGGACACGGTCGCCATGGCCGCCCTCAAGGCCGGGCGCTTCGCGAGCCACCGTGCGGTGGCGTTCGTGAAGCTGGGCCGGCACCGCATCGTGAAGTACCGGTTGGAGGGTGGGGGAGGCGCGGTCACCCTCAATGCGCGCTGGGAGCAGGGCGCGGAGGGCTGGCGCGTGGGCGCCGTGGACGTCGTGAAGATCGAGCAGACGCAGCCCGCCTGAAGCGTGCTCGAGAGCGTCCTCATCGCCAATCGCGGCGAGATCGCCCGCCGCGTCATCCGCGCCTGCCGTGCCCTCGGTGTCCGATCCATCGCCGTCTACTCCGAGGCTGACGCCGGCTGGCCCCACGTCACCGATGCCGACGATGCCGTGCTCATCGGCCCCGCCCCCGCGCGGGAGAGCTACCTCGACGCGCAGCGCATCTTGACGGCCGCCCGCGAGCGGGGCGCCCAGGCCATTCATCCCGGCTACGGCTTTCTCTCCGAGAACTGGCGCTTCGCCAAGGCCTGTGAGGAGGCCGGTCTCGTCTGGATCGGACCGCCCTGGCGAGTCATCCAGCAGATGGGAGACAAGGTGGGCGCGCGGCGCGAGATGCAGCGGGCCGGCGTGCCCGTGGTGCCAGGGAGCGAGGGGCCCGTCGGCTCCGTGGAGGAGGCACGCCGGATGGCCGGAGAGATCGGCTATCCCGTCATGCTGAAGGCCGCGGCGGGCGGCGGCGGCATCGGCATGGTGAAAGTGGCGGATGCGGCCGCCCTCGAGCAATCGTATGCCGCGGCCGAGCGCCGGGCCCAGGCGGCCTTCGGCGCGCCCGCCCTCTTCGTCGAGCGCTATCTGACCCAGCCCCGCCACGTCGAGGTCCAGATATTCGGCGACGCGCAGGGACGGGTCGTGCACCTTCACGAGCGTGAGTGCTCCATCCAGCGCCGACATCAGAAGCTGATCGAGGAGAGCCCGGCCCCAAACCTGACGCCCGACCTCAAGGAGCGGCTCACCGCGGCCGCCGTCACCGGGGCGACGTCCGTCGGCTACGTCAACGCGGGCACCGTGGAATTCATCGTCCAGGGCCGGGAGTACTACTTCCTCGAGATGAATACCCGGCTCCAGGTGGAGCATCCGGTGACCGAGGAAGTGACGGGGCTGGATCTCGTCCAGGAGCAGCTGAAGGTCGCTTCTGGAGAGCCGCTGGCCTGGCGTCAGGAGGACATCGTCCAGCGTGGCGCGAGCATCGAGTGCCGGATCTACGCCGAGGATGCGGTCCGGAACTTCATGCCATCACCCGGAACCCTCGTGCGCTGGATCCCCCCGGAGGGTCCCGGCCTCCGGCTCGAAAGCGGAGTCACCGAAGGCTGCCAGGTTTCGGTACACTACGACCCGCTGCTGGCCAAGCTGGTCGCCACGGGCGCCACGCGGGAGGAGGCAAGGGCCCGCATGGAGGCGGCCCTTGGGGCCTTCGTGATCGAGGGCGTCAAGACCGCGATCCCGTTCCATCTGCGCGTCATGCGGAGCGCCGCCTTTCGCGAGGGACGCGTGCATACCCAACTCGTCGAGCAAGGAGCGTTCAATGCCTGAGGACGTGAAGGCTCACATCACGGGCGTGGTCTTCCAGATCACGAGCAAGGTCGGTGACGCCGTGGCGGCCGGCGACCCCGTCATCGTGCTGGAATCCATGAAGATGGAGATCCCCGTGGAGGCGCCGAGGGCCGGCAAGGTCAAGGAGATCAAGGTCGCCGAGGGACAGACCGTGCAGGAAGGCGAGACCGTTGCCGTCCTCGACTAGGAGGCCGTCATGGAGCTCGAGCTGATTCGGGGCAGCTGGAGCTATCACTGGTGGGGTAATCGCAAGCTCTTCGACATCGTCTCGGGTCTCGGCGAAGAGACCGCGGCCCGGGAGCTGGGGACGCAGTTCAGCTTTCCCTCGCTCAAGGGCATGCTCGCGCACATCCACGGGGCCGACAGGATCTGGCTCGAACGCTGGATGGGGAAGAAGCCGGTGAAGTTGCTGGGTGACGGAGACTTCGCGAGCCTGGCCGATCTCCGCAAGCGCTGGGATGACCTCGAGGCCGAGCAGCACCGCTTCGTCGATGCGCTGACTCCGTCCGAGCTCCAGCGGGTGGTCGTTCACACCAGCCTCGACGGCAAGGTGACGTTCCGCCAGCCGCTGTGGGAGCTCCTCCAGCACGTGGTCAACCATGCCACGCATCACCGGAGCGAGCTCGCCACCATGATCACCATGGTCAAGGGCTCGCCGCCGTCCACCGACATGGTCGTCTACTACCGCGTCGCCTCGGGCCAGCTCCAGCCCTGAGGCGATCGGACGACGCGCGGTCGGAGCGGCCATGGGGATGAAGGAGCTGGTCGATGAGCTTCGCGCCCGTCGTGAGCGCGCGCTCACCATGGGCGGCGCGGCGGCCATCGCCAAGCAGCATGGCGAGGGCAAGCACACGGCTCGAGAGCGGATCGCGGGGCTCTTTGATCCCGACTCCTTCCGCGAGATCGGTCTCCTGGCCACCCACGCCAACGTCTCGCCTGCCATGAAGCACGGGGTCATGCTCGTATGAGGCGATCTGCGGCGCGAGCCGGCGGGCGATGCTGATCCTCACAGAGGCCCAGGTCCGCGAGCTGCTCGACCTCGACGCCCTCGTGGACGCCATGGCGGCCGCCATGGTCGACGCCACCACGGGCGCGGCCTCCATGCCCCAGCGCATCGCGGCGCTCGTGCCGGACCAGGAGGGGATGGTGGCGGCCATGCCCGCCTTTCTTCCTTCCGCGAAGGCGCTCGCCGTCAAGCTCGTGTCCCTCTTCCCGCGGAATGCCGGGTCCACGCTTCCCACCCATCAGGGCGTCATCGTCGCGTTCGATCCCGATACCGGCACCCCCGTCGCCCTCATGGACGCCATCTACATCACGGCGGCGCGGACGGCGGCGGGCTCGGCGCTGGCCACGCGCCTCCTCGCACGTCCAGATGCTGCCGTGCTGGCTGTGCTGGGCAGCGGCGTCCAGGCCCGGAGCCATGCCCGGGCCATCCCCCGGGTGCGGCCCATTCGAGAGGTCCGTATCGCCAGCCGCAATCGGGTCGCCGTCGATCGCCTGGCGCAGGACCTGGCGGATGAACTGAAGATCCCCGTGCGTCCCGCGGCCTCCTACAGAGAGGCCATGCAGGGGGCGGACATCGTGGCGGCAACCACGCATGCCGTGGAGCCCGTGGTGCGTCGGGAATGGCTCGCGCCCGGCATGCACGTCAACTCGGTCGGCTTCAATCGGGAGGGCCGGGAGGTCGACGGAGATACCGTGCGGGACGCCCTCGTGGTGGTGGAGACGAGGGCGGCCGCTCTCGCCCCCTATCCGAGCGGAGCCAATGATCTGCTTTGGGCCGTCCGGGACGGGCTCATCGATGCCGGCCACGTCCACGCCGAGCTCGGAGAGCTGGTGAGCGGCCGACGACCTGGACGCACCTCGAGGGATCAGATCACGCTGTACAAGTCCGGAGGCGTGGCCGTGCAGGATGTGGCGGCCGCCGCTCTCGTGCTGCGCGAGGCGCGCGCACGAGGGGTCGGCCAAGACATCCCGATCTAGAACCTACTTCTTGACGAACTTGCTCCACTCGTCGAGGAGCGGCAGCACCGCGTCCCGGCCGTCGGGGGGCAGCCGCAAGATGGCCCGCGTGATCCCCGCCTGGGCGTAGGTCTCGAGCGTCGCCTCGTCGGGCTTGGCCCCGAAGACCGATACGGAAATGGTCTTCATGTCGCGCCCCGCCTTGGCGGCGCGCTCGCCCAGGTCCTTGAGGGCGGGCATGATGATCTCGGCCGCCCGACCGCGCGGAAACCACCCGTCGCAGAAATCCACGACACGCTGGAGCGTGTACGCGCTCTCGCCGCCCAGGAGCACGGGCGGGTGGGGCTTCTGAGCGGGCTTCGGCCAGGACCAGATCTTGTCGAAGTTGACGAACTTCCCGTGGAACTCGGCCTCGTCCTTCGTCCAGATCTCCTTCATGGCCAAGACCTGCTCGCGCAGCTTCTTGAAGCGTGTGGCGAACACGGCGCCGTGATTCTCCATCTCCTCGGCGTTCCATCCTCCCCCGATGCCAAACTCGAAGCGCCCGCCGGACAGCGCGTCGAGGCTCGCCACCTCCTTGGCCGTGATGATGGTGTCGCGCTCGATGACCAGGCAGATGCCGGTGCCGATCCGGAGTCGCTTGGTTGCGGCGGCGGCGGCCATGAGCGAGACGAAGGGGTCGAAGGTGTGCGCGTACTCCTTGGGGAGCTGGCTGCCGCCGGGGAACGGAGTGCGGCGACTCGTCGGGATGTGAGTGTGCTCGGGCACCCAGAGCGATTCGAAGCCGCGCGCCTCTGCCTCGCGGGCGAGCTCGTCGATGCGGATCGCGTAATCGGTGAAGAACATGCACACGCCGATGTTCATGGGCAGCCTCCTTGAGGTCGGGACGGTTTCGCGACGGGGGCAGTCTAACGCCGATCGGGCCTCTGGGCCAGCGGGAGGCTGGTCCTCTCTGTTACAGTATGACCACGCCGGCGGTCGGTGTCTCTCCGGCGACACGCCGCGGAGGCTGAACCACGATGAGCGACATGCTGGGCGCGTGGGGGCGGTGGGTGTACCGCTTCCGCTGGTGGCTCCTCGCTGCCTCAGCCCTCTCGCTCGCGCCGGCCTCCGTCATCCTGATCCAGGGCGCCTCGCTCGAAGCCGGCACCATGCTCACGACGACGGAGTCCGGTCGGGCGGCCTCGCTGATGGCCCGGCAGCTCCCGGGACCGCCCGTCTCGTTCGAGCTCATCCTGAGCAGCGCCACCCTGCGTGCCACCGACCGCGCTTTCCGCGAGGAGGTCGAGCGGGCGCTGGCCCCCCTCAAGGCCGACCCGCGCGTGGCGCGCGTCCGCACCCCGTACGACGTGAGGTCGCCGGACCCGGCCATGCTCTCACGCGACGGCCGCCGCGCGCGGGTCGTGGTCGAGCTTGCCGTCCGCTCGTCCGGCCTGGTCACCCTCGGATTCTCCTCCGTGTCGCCCGAGGTGTACGCCTCCCTCCGCGCCAAGGTGCAGTCGCGGACTCTCGAGGTGGTCGGGGCGGGCATGCTGGCCATCAATCACGACTTCGTGGAGGTCGCCAAGCGCGACCTCAAGCGGGCCGAGCTCGTCATCCTTCCCGTGGTCGTGGTCTTCCTCTTGCTGGCCTTCGGCTCGGTGGTGGCCGCCCTCCTCCCTCTCGGCGTGGGCCTGCTAGCGATGATCGGCGGTATCGCGGGGACCGAGCTGCTCGCGCGCCACATGTCCGTCTCGGCCTACGCCCCGAACATCGTGACCATGATCGGGCTGGGCGTCGCCATCGACTACTCGCTGTTCATCGTGAACCGCTTTCGGGAGGAGATCGGGCGGCGCACCGTTCCCGAGGCCCTCGCCCGCACCATGTCGACCACGGGGCGCGCCATTCTCTTCTCCGGGGTCACGGTGGCCATCGGGCTGCTCGGCATGCTCGTGCTCGGCCTCGGCAACATCGGGTCGCTGGGACTGGCGGGGACCATCGTGGTCGCGCTGTCGGTGCTCTACGGGCTGACCTTCCTGCCCGCCGCCCTCGCCATCCTTGGTCCGCGCGTGAATGCCCTGTCGCTGCCCCGCCTCGGCTTCCTCGGCCTGGGCGGCGGCTCGGGGTTCTGGCATCGCCTGGCCGCGCTCGTCATGACACACCCGTGGCGATTCTTCCTGCCCGCGGCGGCCCTGCTTCTCCTCCTGGGGCAACCTTTTCTGCATATCCGGCTGGGCGCAGGCGATGTCACGGCATTGCCCCGGTGGGCGGAGGCGCGCCGCGGGGCCGAGCTTCTCGCGCGGGAGTTCCCGGGTGACGACGAGACGCCCATCATCGTGGTGCTGAGCTACCGGGACGGGTCACCCCTCTCGCCTCCGCGGGTGGGCGAAGTCTATGACCTCAGTCGCTGGCTCGTGAAGCTCTCCGGAGTGACCGCGGTGCGAAGCCTGCTCGACCTGTCCCCTGACATGAGCCGCGAGGACTATCAGCGGTTCGTGAAGATCCCCCAGGCCATGTGGCCGCCGGAGATCCAGGCGGCCGTATCCCGAATGGTCGGGGAGCGCATCATGCTCCTTGCGGTCTCCACGTCGCACTCCCCGGGCAGCGACGAGGCCCGCGCCCTCGTCCGCGGCATTCGCGCCTCGCACCCGCCCGTGGACGGCGAGGTCCTGGTCACCGGCCCCACCGCGTTCGATCTCGATTTCATGGGTGTCGTGCAGCGCAATGCGCCGTTCGCCATCGCCCTCGTGGTCGTGGCTACCTACGCGGCGCTCCTCATTCTCCTGGGCTCGGTGCTCTTGCCCCTCAAGGCCGTCATCGTCAACTTGCTGTCCATCAGCGCCTCCTACGGCGCCCTCGTGTGGATCTTCCAGGACGGGCATCTCTCCCGCTGGCTCGACTTCACGCCCGGGCCGATCCAGACCGCCACGCCCATCATCATGTTCTGCCTGATCTTCGGGCTCTCCATGGACTACGAGGTGCTGCTCTTGAGCCGCGTGCGGGAGGAATACGAGCGGACCGGCGACAACGTGCTGGCCGTGGGCGCGGGGCTCGAGCGGACGGGACGGCTCATCACGTGGGCGGGCGCGATCATGGCCGCGGTCTTTTTTGCCTTCGCCCTGGCCGACTCTGTCGTCATCAAGGCCGTGGGGGTGGGGATAGGTATTGCGGTGGTCCTCGACGCCACCGTCGTGCGCGCACTCTTGGTCCCCGCGACCATGCGACTCATGGGGACGTGGAACTGGTGGGTGCCAGGACCAGTGGCGCGGCTCGCCCGCATGGCCCGGCCCGAGATGGGACAGCCCGCCGCCCGCGGGGTGTCCGCGGACGGCGGGCGGGGGATCAGTTCTCGACGAAGGCCTTGAGGGCGCGGCCCCGCAGAGGGTGGCGCAGCTTGCGGAGAGCCTTGGTCTCGATCTGGCGGATACGCTCTCTCGTCACCGAGAAGCGCCGGCCCACCTCTTCGAGCGTGTGCTCGCCTTCCTCGCCGATGCCGAAGCGCAGCCGGAGGATCTCCTTCTCCTTGGGGCTGAGCGTGCTGAGCGCCCGCTCGACCTGGGTC
>DASQAK010000017.1:0-14346 GCA_035635755.1 Candidatus Methylomirabilota bacterium
GGTGGGGAAGACGTCGATGACGCGGTTGATGGTCTGCGCGCAGGAGTTGGTGTGCAGGGTCCCCAGCGTCAGGTGGCCCGTCTCCGCGATGGTGAGGGCGGCCGAGATGGTCTCGAGATCGCGCATCTCGCCCACGAGGACGACGTCCGGATCCTGGCGGAGGATGTACTTGAGCGCGTTCTTGAAGGAGTGCGTGTCCGAGAAGACCTCGCGCTGGTTCACCAGGCACTTCTTGTGGTGGTGGACGAACTCGATGGGATCCTCGATGGTCATGATGTGCTCGGTCCGCTCGTTGTTGATCTTGTCCACCATGGCGGCCAGGGTGGTGGACTTGCCCGAGCCCGTCGGCCCCGTGACGAGGATGAGCCCCTTGGGCCGGTCCGCGAGCTGCTCGACCACGGGGGGGAGCCCCAGCTCGTCGAAGGAGCGAATCTTGATGGGGATGACGCGGATGGCCGCGGCCACCGCGCCGCGCTGTCGGTAGACGTTGCAGCGGAAGCGCGCGAGCCCCTGGATGCCGAAGGAGAGGTCGAGCTCGTTGTCCTCCTCGAACTTCTGCTTCTGCCCCTCGTTCAGCACGCTGTAGGCGAGCCGCTGGGTGTCCTGGGGCGTCAGGCGCTCGAACTGGGTCAGGGGGGTCAGCTTGCCGTGCAGCCGGATCTGGGGCGGGGTGCCCGTGGTGATGTGCAGGTCGGATGCCCCGCGTTCGATCATGATGGTCAAAAGATCGTGCATCGTGGCGGCCATGGCTACGCTATCTCCTTCGTTGGTGTCATGTACCGAGCGTCACGCGCAGCACTTCTTCGATCGTCATGCCGCCGTCGATCACCTTCTGCAGCGCGTTTTGCCGGAGCGTCCTCATGCCCTGACGCTGCGCGGCCTCGCCGATCTCGACGGCGGGTGCGTTCCGGATAATGAGATCACGAATGTCCTGATTGATGGGCATGACCTCGTAGATGGCCACGCGCCCCTTCATCCCCGTGAAATTGCAGGTGGCGCAGCCCTTCCCCTTGTAGAAGCTGATCTTGCCGAGCCCCTGCGGGATGTGCCCGTACGGCACCAGGATCTCCTCGTCGGCGTCGTACGGCTGCTTGCAATCCTTGCAGACCTTGCGGCCAAGCCGCTGGGCCAGGATGAGCGTCAGCGAGGAGGAGACGAGGAAGGGCGGGATGCCCATGTCGAGCAGCCGGGCCACCGTCGACGGGCAGTCGTTGGTGTGCAGGGTGGTGAGCACGAGGTGGCCCGTGAGGGCGGCGCGGATGCCGATCTGCGCCGTCTCGAGGTCGCGCGTCTCGCCCACCAGGATGACGTCGGGGTCCTGGCGCAGGAAGGCGCGGAGCGCGGCGGCGAACGTGCGCCCGATCTCCTCGTTGATCTGGACCTGGTTGACCCCGCGCAGGTTGTACTCGACGGGGTCCTCGGCCGTCATGATGTTGATGTCGGGCGAGTTGATGGTGTGGATGGCCGAATACAGCGTGGTCGTCTTGCCCGAGCCCGTGGGACCCGTGATCAGGATCATGCCGTAGGGATTGTGAATGGCCTTGGTGAACTGCTCCAGGCTCCACGAGTCGAAGCCCAGCATGGTCAGGTCGAGCTGGAGCGAGTCCTTGTCGAGGATGCGCATGACGGTCTTCTCGCCGTAGATCGTGGGCAGCGTCGACACGCGAAAGTCGATCTCGCGCTGGTTGAAGCGCAGCTTGATGCGGCCGTCCTGGGGCAGGCGGCGCTCGGCGATGTCGAGGCTGGCCATGATCTTCACGCGCGAGGTGAGAGCGGCCTCCAGGCGCTTGGGCGGCGTCATGATCTCGTGCAGCACGCCATCGACGCGGAAGCGGACGCGGAAGACCTTCTCGTATGGCTCGAGGTGGATGTCGGAGGCGCCGCGCCGGATGGCGTCCACGAGGATCATGTTGATGAGTCGGACCACCGGCGCCTCGTCGGCCGATTCCTTGAGCTCGAAGACGTCGACCTTGCTCGCCGCCGCCTCCTCGTCCCCCTCGACCAGCTCGACGTCCGCGGCCGCGCCCTCCATCTCCGACACGATGTCGGCGATGCCCCCGCCCTTGCTGTCATACGATCGATCGATGGCCTGCCGGATCGCCGCCTGCGAGGCCACGGCGGGGATCACCTGAAGGTTCGTCATGAAGCCCACATCGTCCAGGGCGAAGACGTTGGTGGGGTCGCCCATGGCGAGCGTCAGCGTATTGCCCTGGAGCTTGACGGGCAGGACCTCGTATTTGCGGGCGATCTGCTCCGGGACGAGCTTGAGGATGTCGGGGTCGATGTCCAGCTGGGAGAGCGTGATCGACTGGATCCCGTACTGGCGGGACAGGAAGGCGATCAGGTTCTCTTCGGTGACGAAGCTGAGCTTGACGAGGATGCTACCGAGCTTGTCGTTGGAGCCTTTCTGCTCCTGCAGGGCGCGGGCGAGCTGCTCGTTGTCGATCAATCCCTCGCGGACGAGGAGATCGCCGAGACGCCGGCTGACGGGCTGTGGCTGTCCGGGTTTGGGGTCGGCCATCGTGAAAAGTGTCGCGGGGTTTCCTAGTTGGCGCCGGCCAGACGCTTCAAGGCATCGCTGAACGCCTTGAAAGCCTCGTCCTGGTAGAGCACGAACGCCACCTTCTGCAGGCTGGTCTTTCCCTGGCGCACGTGCTCGACGACGGTGGAGATCATGACGTCGGCCGAACGCGCCGGCGGGACGCCCCCCACGCCCGAGCCGAGGGCCGGGAATGCGATGGAGGACATCTTGTGCTTCTCGGCGATGGCCAGCGACGAGCGCGTCGCCGCCATGACCTTGTCGACATCGGCCTTGAGATCTTGCCCCATGGTCGCGGCATGGATGACGTGCGTCGCGGGCAGGTTGCCGGCCACCGTGAGCACGGCTTCGCCCGGCTCGATGGGCCCCTGGCGCACGGCTTCCTCCTCGATGACCGTCCCGCCTTTTCGCTTCATGGCCCCGGCCACCCCCGCCCCCATCCACAGCTCGGCGTTGGCGGCATTGACGACGGCATCGACCTCAGCCTCCGTGATATCGCCGCGGTCTATCGAGATTGTCGTGCTGCCGATCTTGACCTTCATGTCCGGTCTCCGCCCCCGCGAGGAGTCTCCCGAGCCTTGGCGGCCTCCCATGCGTGATCGAGTTCTTCCGCGGACACCTCGTCGAGCTTCCGGCCCTCGGCCGTCATGGTCGCCTCTACCTCCCTGAATCGCCGCGTAAACGTGTCCGACGCCTGCCTGAGGGCGTCCTCGGCGTCAATGTCCAGCAGCCGGGCGACATTGACGAGCGAGAAGAAGAGATCTCCGAGCTCGGCCCGGATCCGCGCGGTATCTCCCTCGCTGATGGCCTCGTCGGCCTCTGCCACTTCCTCCCGTACCTTGACCCATGCCTGCGTCCAGCTCGGCCAGTCGAACCCGACGCGCCCGGCCTTGACCTGCAATCGCTGAGCGCGCAAAAGCGCCGGAAGGCTTGGCGGCACGCCCTCCAGCGCCGAGCGGGGAGATCCGTCCCCCTTGCCCTCGGCCCGTTTGATTCGCTCCCACTGGCCCAGGGCTTCCCGGACATCCGCCACCTCTGCCGTCCCAAAAACATGGGGGTGGCGATGAGTCATCTTGTCCAAAATCTTCTGCAAAACCTCTGCCATCGTGAACTCGCCCCGCTCTTGGGCTATCTGGCAGTGGAAGACGACCTGGAAAAGGACGTCCCCGAGCTCCTCGCTAAAGGGACCAGGCTTGCCCTCGTCGATGGCCTGGAGGGTTTCGTAGGCTTCCTCGATCAGATAGGGCTTGAGGGAAGTGTGGGTCTGTTCGCGATCCCAGGGGCAGCCGCCCTCGCCCCTGAGGCGGCCCATGAGGGAGAGCAGGGCTTCGAAGAGAACCCCGGCGGAGTCAGCCATCAACGATCCCTGAATCGCGCAAACAGTATACACAAGGGGGGTCGGCTCCTTGAAGGTCTTCAGAGTGCGTGTTAGGCTTTCGCCGCTCTCCGCGAGGGCATCACATGGCTGACGAGCAACCCTTCCGTGTCACGGACCGCCGGCGCCGCGATGATGCCGCTCCCGAGGCCCCGGCGCCCCCTGTACAACCTGATCTGGGCGCGCCGATTCAGTCGCCGCCCGCACCCTCCCCCGGATCGCCCCCCTCTCCCGACGCGCCCGCCGGAGGTCCCGACCTCCAGGGCCTTTTCGTCATGCTTGCGTCCTCTGCCCTCGTGAACCTGGGCGAGGCGGCGGATCCCGCGACCGGCGAGCGGATGATGGACCTCGAGCAGGCACGGGACGCCGTCGACCTCCTGGTGATGCTGCGCACCAAGACCGAGGGGAATCGCACGCCGCAGGAAAGCCATCTCCTCGAGGAGATCTTGTATGACCTCCAGGTGCGCTTTGTTCGCGCTGCCAAGGGTGCCCACGGCCACTAGCGGGTCCTGATCACGATTCGGCGGTCCTCGATCTCGACATCTCTCACTGTACCCGGGACCGGCCAGCGGAAGAGCTTGGCGCTCGCTGGTCCCATGACGATGCTGAAGGGCCAGGTGCCCACCGGCTGCTTTCCCAGGCTGAACTCCGAGACCACCACGCGCGCGGTCCCTGGCTTCTTCCCCGGGGCGCCTTGGTCCAGGGCGACGTAACCCCTCGCGCTTATCCACACCGGGCGGGCGAGCTGGGCCGCGGGGAGGTACAGGCGGATCTGGGCGAATGGCGGCCCCTGCAAGATGCTGCCGAGCTGGGTTCGTCCCCGAAGGGTGAACTGGCCCTGGGTCAGCCGGATGCCGAAAGGCTCGAAGCGCAAGTGACCCGTCTGGGCAAGGTACTGCGCGGCCAGGGCGTTGGCCTCTCGCTCGGAGAGGAGCACGGGATCCTGACGAGTGGATTGGCCGGCATCGCGCTGAACGAGCTCGTAGAGCTTGGACTGGGCGCTGGAGGCATCCCCGCGGCTCCACTCAACGGCATCGAAGGGTGGAGCCTCGAAGATGTTGCCCGACAGGAAGAGGAATCCGCCGGCCACCGTGGCGAAGAAGATAATGCCTACGAGGAGAAGTAGGCAGCCGACGCAGCCCATCTTCATAGGGTTTAGACCTTATCACCCAGCCTATTTTTCAAGCCCTTACAAATTCTTTCGGGACTTGCTTGACACATTGGTACTCAGACTATATAAGTCTTATAGACTCAGATTCGGGCAGCCAGGGCTGGCTCCTAGCAAAGGAGGAATCGATATGTCCGTAGTGAGATGGCGTAGCCAGGGTCTGGAGCCGTGGTCGTCCGCTCGGGACATCGGCGAGGTGCAATCAGAGATGAACCGCCTCTTCGACAGCTTCTTCGGACGACCCGCTCAATCGGGGGTATCGGAGCGCGTATGGGCCCCCGTCGCCGACATGTACGAGACCAAGGATGAGCTGGTGATCAAGCTGGATCTGCCGGGCATGGACGAGAAGGATATCCAGGTGTCGATCACCGGGGAGCTTCTCTCCGTCAAGGGCCAGCGACTGGAGACCCAGGAAGTCAAGCAGGAGTCCTACTTCAGGGCCGAGCGGTGGGCGGGAAGGTTCGAGAGGATCTTCCAGCTTCCCATCCCCGTGCAGGCCGACAAGGTCCGCGCCACCTACCGGGAAGGCGTCCTGACGGTGACGCTCCCCAAGGTCGAAGCGGTGAAGCCCAAGGACATCAAGATCGACGTGCAGTAACGCAGCTGGCCGGCGGCGGGGCGCCACGCCCCGCCGCGTCGGCCGCTGACGAGCGACTTCATACAGGAGACGGAAAACATGGCGAAGGTGATCGGCATTGACCTCGGGACGACAAACTCGGTAGTCGCGGTCGTGGAGGGTGGAGATCCCACTGTGATCGCCAATCAGGAAGGAAGCCGCCTGACTCCCTCGGTGGTGGCCTTCACGAAGGAAGGGGAGACCCTGGTGGGGCAGGTGGCGAAGCGTCAAGCCATCACCAACCCGGACAACACGATCTTCTCGATCAAGCGCTTCATGGGGCGGCGATTCGACGAGGTCCTGCAGGAGGCGAAGCTCGTCCCCTACAAGGTCGTCAAGGCACAGAACGGCGACGTCCGCATCGAGGCCAGAGGCAAGGAGTACGCTCCGCCCGAGATCTCGGCCCTCGTTTTGAGAAAGCTCAAGGAGGCCGCCGAGGCCTATCTGGGCGAGAAAGTGACCCAAGCGGTCATCACCGTGCCCGCCTATTTCAACGATAGCCAGCGCCAGGCGACCAAGGACGCGGGGGCGATCGCGGGCCTGGAAGTGCTCCGCATCGTCAACGAGCCGACGGCGGCGGCTTTGGCCTATGGACTGGACAAGAAGAAGGACGAGACGGTCGCCGTCTACGACCTGGGCGGCGGGACCTTCGACATCTCGATCCTGGAGATCGGCGAGGGGGTGGTCGAGGTCAAGGCGACCAACGGGGACACCCACCTGGGCGGCGATGACTTCGACCAGAAGGTCATGGACTGGATCGCCGATGAGTTCAAGCGGGAAAACGGCATTGATCTTCGCAAGGATCGCATGGCCCTCCAGCGCCTGAAGGAGGCGGCGGAAAAGGCCAAGTGCGAGCTCTCAACCGTCGTGCAAACCGAGATCAACCTGCCCTTCATCACCGCGGACGCGACAGGGCCGAAGCATCTCGTGCTTACCCTCACCCGGGCCAAGCTCGAGTCGCTCGTGGCGGATCTCGTCGAGCGCAGCCTGGCTCCGTGCCGCGAGGCCATGCGCCAGGCGGGAGTGACGGCCGGCGACCTCGACGAGGTCATCCTCGTGGGTGGCCAGACGCGCATGCCCAAAGTGCAGGAAGAGGTCAAGAAGCTTTTCGGCAAGGACCCGAACAAGACCGTCAACCCCGACGAAGTGGTGGCGGTAGGCGCGGCGGTGCAGGCTGCGGTGCTCACGGGCGAAGTCAAGGACTTGCTGCTCCTCGACGTGACGCCGCTGTCCCTCGGCATCGAGACGCTGGGCGGGGTCATGACCAAACTCATCGAGGCCAACACCACGATCCCCACGAAGAAGACGGAGACCTTCACCACGGCCTCGGACAGCCAGCCCTCCGTGGAGGTGCATGTCCTCCAGGGCGAGCGGCCCATGGCCCGCGACAACCGCACGCTCGGACGCTTCCATCTCGACGGCATCCCCGCCGCGCCGCGCGGGGTGCCGCAGATCGAAGTGACCTTCGACATCGACGCCAACGGGATCCTGAACGTCTCGGCGCGCGACAAGGCCACGAGCAAGCAGCAGAACATCACCATCACGGCTTCGTCCGGCCTCACCAAGGACGAGATCGACAAGATGAAGAAGGAAGCCGAGGCCAACGCCGCCGAGGACGCGAAGAGCCGCGAGGTCATCGAGGCCAGGAACCAGTGCGACTCCCTCATCTATTCGACGGAACGGACCCTGCGCGACTACGGCGACAAGATTCCCGCCGAGGACAAGCAGGCGATCGAGGCGGCCATGGCCGAAGCCCGCGAGGCGCTCAAGGGCGACGATCTCGACCGCATCAAGCGGGCGCAGGAGGCGCTGACCAAGGCCTCGCACAAGCTCGCCGAAGTGATGTATCGGGAGACCCAGGCCTCCGGCCAGCCGGGCCCGCAAGGCGCAGGCCAGGCGGGCGCCCCCGGCTCCGGCGGCGCGCAGGCTCCCAAGAGCGATGTCGTGGACGCCGAGTTCGAAGACCTCGGCGACAAGGGCAAGAATTGAGGCGACATGTCCCGTGACTACTACGCGGTCCTCGAGATTGGCGTCGGCGCCACGCCCGTGCAGGTCAAGCGCGCGTATCAGCGCCTGGCCCGGCGGTACTCGCCCGACGTCAACTTGTGGGATCGCGATGCCCGCTCCCTCTTCGAGGAGATCGTCGAAGCCTACCGCGTGCTGAGCGATCCCGCCGCGCGGGGCGTCTACGATCGCCAGGGCGGTCAAGGCTGCCCGCAGCCGGAGAGGGCCAATCCGCAGGCCGTCTCCGGCGGCCGCCGGGGCGACGATGCCCACGTAGCCGTGGAGCTGTCGTTCGTCCAGGCGGCCGCCGGAGCGTCCGCCGATGTGACCGTCGAGCGCCTCGCGTCGTGTGAATCATGCGGCGGCACAGGCGGCCGCGCCAATGCGCCCGCGTCTCGCTGCGAGCACTGCGCGGGTGTCGGCACGGTCTGGCGACGCGAGGGGACGCTGACCGCGGACCGCTGTCCCGCCTGCGGCGGCATCGGCGAGCGAGTGAACGAGCCCTGCCCCGATTGTCACGGTCGCGGGCTGCGCCCGGAGCGGGCGACGGTACCGGTGGCCATCCCCGCGGGCGTGGATTCGGGCGCCCAGATTCGCGTGGCGGAGCAAGGTCACGCGGGACCATGGGGTGGGCCACGGGGCGACCTCATCGTCATCGCCCGCGTGCACGAGGATCCAGAGTTCACGCGCAAGGGCGACAACCTCCACGTGGACGCGCACATCACGGTCGCCGAGGCGGTGCTGGGAGGGCGGGTGCCCGTCCGGACCCTCGAGGGCATGGCGGAGCTGGTGGTGCCGCCCGGCACGCAGAGCGGCCAGGTCCTGAGATTGCGCGGCCGCGGGCTCCCTCGGCTCACGGGGCCGGGGCGCGGCGACCTCTTCGTCACCGCGCACGTCGAGATTCCGCGCGGCATCGACGCGCGGACCCAGGAGCTCTTCCGCGAGCTGGGGCGGCTCCTGCCGCGCCAGGGGGTGCGGTCATGACGGACAAGGGCAAGCCTCTCTACATGATCGGTGTGGTCGCCGACATGCTGAAGGTTCACCCGCAGACCTTGCGTATGTACGAAAAGAAGGGGCTGATCCGTCCCTCTCGCTCCGAGGGGCGCACCCGGATGTACTCGGCCGACGACGTGGACGAGGTCGCCCGGGTCATCCGGCTCGCTCGGGACCTCGGGGTGAATCTGGCGGGCATCGAGATCATCCTAAAGATGAGACGGCGGATGCTCGATATGCAGACCCAGATCGAGGACCTGACGAGGTACGTGCAGAGCGAGATGGGCGAGATACGTGATCCGGCCGCCCGCGGCCGCAGCGAAGCCCTGGTCCGGGCCGCCTCGACCCAGCTGAAGCCCGTGGATGTCTTCTGAGCGGACAGAAAGGACGCAGGCCATGACTGACAAGATGAAGACAGACGGCGGGCCGACGGACATGGCCGTGCCGGAGATCGTTTCGATCCTGCCCCTCCGCGATCTCGTCGTGTTCCCGCACGCGGTCGTGCCGCTGGCCGCCGGGCGCGAGTCCTCGCTGCGCTTGATCGAGGACGCCGTCCGCGCGGGCCGCCCCATCGGCACCTTCGGTCAGCTCGACGCGACCACCGATGCCCCCACGGAGAACGATCTGCACCGGATCGGCACCTATACGGCCATTCACAAGGTGATCAAGCAGCCCGATGGGCCCGTGCGCCTGGCCGTGCAGGGCCTCTCGCGTATCCGCCTCGTCGAGGTGGTCCAGACCCACCCCTTCATCACGGCGCGGGTCGAAGAGGTGCCGGAGATCATGCCGCCCGCCGGCGACCTCGAGACCGAGGCTCTGGTGCGCAATGCCACGAACCTGTTCCGCAAGATCGTGGAGCTCTCGCCCCATCTGCCCGACGAGCTCGCCGAGGCCATCGCCAATGTCACGCACGCGGGACGGCTCGCCGACGCCATCGCGGCGTCGTTGCCCTCGTTCACGCCTCTGGCCAAGCAGGAGCTGCTGGCCACGGCGGACGTGAAGGCACGCCTCCAGCGGCTGGTCGCCCTCCTGACCAAGGAAGCCGAGGTGCTCGAGCTCGGCTCGCGCATCCAGTCCCAGGTGGAATCCGAGGTCGGCAAGGGCCAGCGGGACTACTACCTCCGGGAGCAGCTCAAGGCCATCCAGAAGGAGCTCGGCCAGAGCGACGATCGCACCGAAGAGATCGACGAGCTGCGCGGCAAGATCGAGGCGGCCGGGATGACCGACGAAGCGAAGAAGGAGGCGCTGCGGGAGCTCGACCGTCTGTCCAAGATGCCGCCCGCCGCGGCCGAGTACACGGTGGCCCGCACGTATCTCGAGTGGCTGGTGGCGCTGCCCTGGAGCAAGGAGACAGAGGACACCCTCGACCTCGCGCAGGCGCGCACCGTGCTCGACGACGACCACTCGGGGCTCGAGAAGGTGAAGGACCGCATCCTCGAATATCTCGCGGTCAAGAGCATGCGGCCGATCGGCCGTGACCCCATCCTCTGCTTCGTGGGTCCGCCCGGCGTGGGCAAGACCTCGCTGGGGCGCTCCATCGCGCGTGCCCTTGGGCGGAAATTCCACCGGATCTCGCTGGGCGGCATGCGGGATGAGGCGGAGATCCGCGGGCACCGCCGGACCTATATCGGGGCCCTCCCCGGGCAGATCATCCAGGGACTGCGCCGCGCCGAGTCCAAGAATCCCGTCCTGATGCTGGACGAGATAGACAAGCTCGGGATGGACTTCCGGGGTGATCCCGCCTCGGCGCTCCTCGAGGTGCTCGATCCCGAGCAGAACGTTGCCTTCCGCGACCACTATGTCGACGTGGCGTTCGACCTCTCGCGGGTGCTCTTCATCACCACCGCCAACATGCTCGACACGGTGCCCCCGGCCCTCCGCGACCGGATGGAGCTCATCGAGCTGCCCGGCTACACGGAGGAGGAGAAGGTCCAGATCGCGCGCAGGCACCTCGTGCCCAAGCAGGTCCGGGATCATGGGTTGACAACCACGGAGGGCCCGAACGCCGCGGGGGAGGCCGCGCACATCCGCTTCACGGACGCGGCGCTCACGACCTTGATCCGCCACTATACCCGGGAGGCGGGCCTGCGGAATCTCGAGCGCGAGATCGCCACCATCACGCGCAAGATCGCCAAGCGCCGGGTCGAGGGGCGCACGGAGCCGGTGGAGGTGACGCCGGAGCTCGTCGGGGAGCTCCTCGGCGCGCCGCGGTTCCTCGTCGAGGAGCTCGAGGAGCGCACCCGCGTCCCCGGCGTCGCCATCGGTCTGGCCTGGACCCCCGCGGGAGGCGACATCCTCTTCATCGAGGCCACGCGCATGAAGGGGGGCAAGACCCTCACCCTCACCGGCCAGCTGGGCGACGTGATGAAGGAGTCAGTCCAGGCGGCCCTGTCCTGGGTGCGCTCGCATGCCACCGAGCTCGGGATCCGCTCCGACTTCTGGGACATCTCCGACATCCATGTCCACATCCCCGCGGGCGCCATTCCCAAGGATGGGCCTTCGGCGGGTGTGACGATGGTGACGGCCCTGGCATCTCTGATGAGCGGTCGGGCGATCAAGCCGCGTCTGGCCATGACGGGCGAAGTGACGCTCTCGGGTCGGGTGCTGGCCGTGGGCGGCATCAAGGAAAAGGTGCTGGCGGCGCGCCGGGCGGGCGTGACCACGGTGATCCTGCCGCGTCGGAACGAGAAGAACCTGCTCGAGGACGTGCCGAAGCTGCTCCGCGAGTCCATGACCTTCCACCTCGTGGACTCGGTCGAAGAGGTCCTGGATCTTGCGCTCGAAGATGCCCTGCCGCGAAACGGCCGGATCAAGGACGCCCTCGTGCCCTCGCGGAACTGAGCGTCAACTAGCCGTTCCGGAACGACAAATCGGCTGCCGTGTCGCGGCAGCCGATTTCAGTTTACGCGGGAGGGCGAGGTCCGCTATGTTCGATCCATTGTGCTCCGAGCCTTTCTGATTCCCCTCTTACTGCTCCTCTCCGCCCTCGCCACCGAGGCGGCGGCGTCGTCCCTGTATCGCTGGGAGGACGGGGAGGGGGTCGCCCACTTCACGAACGCGCCCACCGATGGCCGCTTCCGGCGGGTGGGGGCGCTGTCAGGGACCGCGCAGGGCTGGCTGCGGATGCCCGAGGCCGTGCGGACGCGCTACAGCGAGGAGATCCGCGAGATGGCCACGCGCCACGGGGTGGCGTCCGATCTGGTCGAGTCGGTGATCCGGGTCGAGTCCGCCTTCAATCCGCGCGCGGTGTCGAACAAGGGCGCCCAGGGCTTGATGCAGCTCATGCCGCGCACCGCCTCCATGCTCGGCGTGCGCAACGTCTTCGACCCGCGCCAGAACATCGAGGGCGGCGTGCGTCACCTGCGCTACCTGCTCGACAGGTACCCGGGCAATACCGCGCTGGCCCTGGCCGCGTACAACGCAGGGGAGAAGGCGGTGGACTACTACGGCGGCGTTCCCCCGTATGCCGAGACCCAGCAATACGTCCAGAAGATCCTCGGCACGGGCAGCTATTCTGGCACACGCTCGGCGCGGGCCATCATCTTCCGCTACACGGAGTCGGACGGGACGCTGACGTACAGCAATGTGCCGAGGGGAGCCGCAGCTCCGAGCTTTCGCTAGCTCCGTCGCTTCCAGACGGTGTCGAGGAAGCGGTCGAGGAAACCGTCCTTGATGAAGATCTCCACCGCCTCGCGCGTCGCCTCCTGATCCATTCCCCACAGCGCCGCCCGCTTGCCGCCTTCGGCGCTGCACTGGACGAAGATCCGCTCGTCTCGCGCGTAGGCAACGGGCAGGCCCTCGTAGATCTGCGCCGCGAAGGCGTTGACCCCCGGCCCGCCCACCGCGATGGCGGGGAAGAGCTCGGCCATCTCCTGGTTGACCATCCACATGTCGGTCACCACGACCCCGCTCCGGTTCTCGTCGCCTTCGCTGCGCGAGCCGATGGCGCGCTTGAGGTCGTAGGCGATGGGGCGGTCTTCCTCCTCGGGAAGGATGCCGTAGCCCACCACGAGGAGGACGGTGGAGCCGATGTCGAAATAGCGGGGCATCAGCGGATGAGACGGGCCAGCTCTCGGAAGTCCTCGGAGTCGGCCTGGCCGAGGAGCTGGAACATCAGCGTCTCGGTGGCGCTGACGACGGCGCCTGCCTGGCGCAGCTGCTCGGTGGCGAGCCGCCAGTTGGCCTGGGTGCGCGAGGTGATGGCGTCGGCGGCGACATGGACGGCCAGGCCCGCCCCGAGCAGGTCGAGCGCCGTCATGAGCACGCAGACGTGCGCCTCGATGCCGGCCAGGATGACCCGGCGGGTGCCCAGGGTCTGCAGGCGCGCCCGGGCCTCCTCGGCCGCCCAGCACGAGAACACGACCTTGGCCACG
Organism: Candidatus Methylomirabilota bacterium; assembly: GCA_035635755.1. Classification (GTDB taxonomy): domain Bacteria; phylum Methylomirabilota; class Methylomirabilia; order Rokubacteriales; family CSP1-6; genus AR37. The sequence goes on from DASQAK010000017.1 coordinate 13,069, forward strand.
GGCCGGACATCGGCGGGCAGCGCGTCGCGCAGCTCCTGCAAGGTGTGACCGAGGCCCTTGGCATATTGCTCGGTCACGACGATGGGTAGCTTGAGTCGCTTGGCCGTGGCCACCAGGATCTTGATGTTGCGCATGACCTCTTCGCGGTGGTCGGCGTCCATGGCGGGGAAGAGCCGCTCCTGCACGTCCACGAGGAGGAGCGTAGTGCCTTCGCGCGGCAGCGCCATCGGGTGCGGAGTGTCCATGAGGATCTCCTTGGGGACGGATCAGAGACATCGGTCCGGGCCCCGGTACTGCAGCGCCTCGGACACGTGCTCCGTCGCTATCCTCTCACACCGGACAGGTCGGCGATAGTGCGGGCGACCCTTCTCACGCCGGCGCGGACGTCGGGGGTTCTGTCCTCACGCGCCGCCTGGCAAAGAGCGCGTACACGGCGGGCAGCACCAGAAGGGTGAGGGCCGTGGAGGAGACCAGGCCCCCGATCACCACGCGGGCGAGCGGACGCTGGATCTCCGAGCCGATACCGTGAGAGAGGGCGGCGGGCAGGAACCCGACCACAGCCACCACTGCCGACACCATGATGGGACGGAAGCGGATCTCGCACCCGCGGACGATGGCTTCCGGGAGGGGCAGGCCGTCCGCGTAGGCCTGACGAATGGAGGACACCAGGACCACGCCGTTCAGCACGCTCACCCCGAAGACGGCGATGTACCCCACGGCGGCCGAGATGTTGAAGTTGGTCTGCCACAGGTACAGGGCCAGGGTGCCGCCGATGAGGGCGAAGGGCAGGTTCAGCATGATGAGCAGGGCGTCTCCCACCGAGTTGAAGGCGCCGAAGAGGAGGATGAAGATGATGAAGATCACCAGGGGGACGATGATATAGAGGCGCGCGAGGGCCCGCTGCTGATCCTCGAAGCGCCCACTCCACACCATCTGATATCCGGGAGGCAGGCTGACCGCTGCCCCCACCTTCTTCATGGCCTCGGCCACCAGGCCGCCCATGTCGCGCTCGCGCACGCTCCACTTGATGGCCACGCGCCGCACATTGCCGTCGCGCATGATCTGGTTGAAGCCGTCCTTCGTGCTGAACTCGGCGAGCTGGCTCACGGGAATTCGCTCGCCGCTCGGGGCGCTGACGAGGAGGCCGCGCAGGTTCGCGAGAACATCGCCGTCCTGGGAAAGTCTCACGGCCAGATGGAAGCGGCGCTCGCCCTCGAAGACCTCGGTGACATTGCGTCCCTTGGTCGCCGCCTCGATGGTGTCCTGGACATCCTGGAC
>DASQAK010000018.1:0-11603 GCA_035635755.1 Candidatus Methylomirabilota bacterium
CGCCTTCTCCCTCGGGCTGACGTGGCTCGGGCATGGAGACGACGCGCGGGCTCGGCGCTTCGCGAAGGCGCCGGACGCCGTGGCGCGCATCGCCGCCCTCGGGCCGCGCGTCATACGCCTGGCACGGGGCGGGAACGTCACGGCGCGGCTCGTCGTCGGGGCGGAAGCCGCAGCGCTCGCCTGGAGCCTCGCTCATGTCGCGCGCGCTCTGCACCTCGAGGAAAAGACGGTGGTGAGCTGGGCAGGGAGCCTCATGGGCGAGGAGCACTTCCGCGCCCAGGTGTGGCGCTGGGCGCGACGACAGGGACTGCGTATCGCGCCGCGCGCGCCGCGCGAGAGCGCCCTGGACGCCGCCGCGCGTCTAGCCGCCGCCCGCGGGCGCTGAGCGCGCGCGGTACCAGATCCACGCGGCCGGCCCCGTGAGGGCCGCGGCGAGCCCGGCCATGGTATTGAGCCAGCCCGCCGTCGCCATGGCGAGGAGCGCGGCCGCCGAGGGCAACACGGCGGTGAGCCAGAAGCCCGCGGCGCCTCCGCCCACGCGGAAGGGCCGGGACAGGTCCCGCTCGCGGAGCCGCAGGGCCACGAAGGCGGCCATCTCGAGGAGCAGGGTGAGCGAGTAGAGCCAGACGTTGAGGACTATCAGCTCCTTGAACGACCAGAGCGCGCACACGCTGTAGGCCGCGCACGACACGAGCACGGCGACCCACGGCACGCCCGTGCGGCCCGAGGTGGCCGCGAGCCATCGCGGCAGCATTCCCCTGAGCGCGAGCGCAAAGGGCAGCCGTGAGTTGGTGAGGACAAGGGAGAGGAAGAGCCCCGCCGTCGCCGTCACCGCGCCGGCGACGAGCGCCCCCGCGAGCCAGGGGCCTCCGACGGCCGAGGCGATGACGGGCCAGTGGCCCGTCCGCCAGCTCTGCCAGTCCCGCGTGGCGGCCAGACCCGCGGCCACCGGCGCCACGTTGGCGAGGGCGATGAGGGGCAGCGCCCACCGGAGCGCGCGGCGATACGTGGTCTCGGGCGCGCGCGTCTCCCCGAGCACCATGCTCGGCGTGTCCCAGCCGGAGTAGTTCCACATCATCACTGCGAGCCCGAGGCCGAGCCCGCCCACGAGGCCCTGACCCGGCGCGGTGAATGGCACCCACGGCGCGTGCTCGGCCTGCGAGGCGGAGGCGAGGGTGAGCCACGCGATCGGGAGCAGGGCGCCGACGGCCAGGGCCGCCGCGCCCCAGCCCGTGAGCCGGACGCCCGCGAGATTCACGGCCGTCAAGATCCAGATGAAGCCCAGGGCCAGCGCCGTGCGCTCCGTCGTGGTCATCTCCGGATGCCAGTGGCGGAGGTAGTCGACGAAGAGGGCCGGATAGACGGCGACGTCCACGAAGCTGTTGAGCCAGCTCCACCACCCGACCTGAAAACCCCAGAACGGTCCGAAGGCTCGCCCGACCCAGGCGACGTAGCCGCCTTCCTCGGGCAGGGCGGAGCCCAGCTCGGCCATGGCGAGGGCGACGGGAAGACTGACGAGCAGGGGCGTGAGAATCAGGAGGGAGAGCGCGAGGCCGGGACCGAACACGGAAACCGCGTCCTCGACGCCGTACGGACCGCCGCTGACATTGAAGAAGACGACGGCCAGGAAGGGCAGGAAGGCGAGACGCTGGGTGGCCGCCCCCCTCACGCGGACTGCGCGGCGCGGATCAGCTCCGGCAGGCCCTTTAGCCACTCGTCGATGGGCGTGGTGGCGTCCACGATGATCTCGAGCTTGCCGCTGGGCATGCGGCGCACGCGACCCTGGCCGGTGCCGAGGGGGATCACCACGTGCTCGCGGTGGATGCCCATGGCGTCCAGGACGGTGAAGATCTTGTTGATCTCGTTCATGCCAACGGCATCGAGCATGGGCTCCTCCCGCCGGCATCCTAAGTTGTGATAGCCTCGGGGTCAATGCGACGCATCGTCGTGCTCGCGCTGGCCCTCCTCGCGCTCGGTACCCCGGCCCGGAGCGCGGAGCCGCCGCTCTTCGACGGCCATATCCACTACAGCCGGCCCGACTGGACCACGTACACGCCGGACCAGGTCTTCGCCATCCTCGATCAGGCGGGGATCCGCCGCGCCCTCGTGTCCAGCACGCCCGACGACGGCACCCTCAAGCTCTACGAGCGTGATTCCAAGCGCGTCATTCCCATCCTCCGTCCGTATCGCACGCGCGACGACATGAGCACGTGGTGGAAAGATCCCGCCGTCATCGCGTACCTCGAGCAGCGGCTGGCCAAGGGCGTGCACCGGGGGATCGGAGAGTTCCACATCCACGGCAAGGACATCCGCACGCCCGAGCTCGCGCGCATCACGGAGATGGCCGTGCAGCGGAACCTGTACCTGCACGCCCACTCCGACGACGCCGCCGTCATCGAGCTCTTCGCCATCGAGCCTCGGTCGAAGATCATCTGGGCGCACGCGGGCATGTCCTCAGGGCCGCAGGCCGTGGGCGCCCTCATGGACAAGCACGCGAGCCTGTGGGCCGATCTGTCCTTCCGCTACGGCGACGTGGCCCCGGGGGGCACCCTCGACCCCGCCTGGCGCGCGCTCCTCGTCCGCCACGCCGACCGCTTCATGCTGGGCAGCGACACGTACATCACGTCGCGCTGGGAGCAGGTGGTGGGCATGGCCGGCGAGGCCAGGAAATTCCTCAAGCAGCTCCCGCCCGACGTCGCCGAGAAGATCGCCTACAAGAACATCGAGCGCCTCTTTCCCTAGAGGGCTCGGTCCGGCTCAGCGGAGGTTGAGCTCGGCGGCCACGCGCTCGATCTGATTCCAGGTCTCGTCCTCCACGGGCACGCCGTCACGCCGTCGTTCTGCCTCGAGACGCGCCTCCGGCTCGCCCGGGATCAAGATCTCCTTGGAGCCCTGGGCGAGCTTTGCTGACTTGACCCAGCCGAAGAGGCCCGCGACCTGCGCGTGGAAATCCGCCAGGCGCACGAAGCGCTCCACGTCGAGGCAGATCATGAGGGTGCCGTTGGCGAAGACCCCGGGAGGCGGGCCGGCGGGACCCGTGCCCGAGAGAATCCCGCCGAGGATCTCCACGGCGAGCGATAGCCCGTAGCCCTTGTGCTCGCCCGCCGTCAGGAGCGAGCCCACGGGATCACCGTAGAAGATCTCGGGGTCGGTGGCCGGTCGACCCTCCGCGTCGATGAACCAGCCGAGGGGCGCCTGTTGCTTGCGGTTCTTCTTCACCCGCATCTTGCCCTCGGCGACCACGCTCGTGGCGAAATCCAGCACCATGGCCGGTCCGGCCGCACCCGGAATGCCGATGGCGTGCGGGTTGGTGCCGAGGCGCCGTCCGGAGCCGCCCCAGGGCGCCACGTTGAGGCCGTGCACGGCGTTGACCCAGAGCATGGCGACGAGACCCTGCCCCGCCGCCATCTCGGCATAGTCGGCGAGGCGCCCGACGTGGCCGGTGCGCGAGAGCCCCACCGCGGCGAGGCCGGAGGCCTTGGCCTTGGCGATGGCCATCTCCATTCCGCGCCGCGCCACCACCTGGCCGAAGCCGCGCCCGCCGTCGAGCCGCGCCATCACCGGCGTCTCCGCAGTAACGGTGATCGGCGACTTCGGGTCGACGGTTTCCTTCCGGACGGCCTCCGCGTATTGCGGGATGCGGATGACGCCGTGGGAATCGTGGCCACGGAGGTTGGCGCGTACGAGCAGCGTGGCGATCCACGCGGCATCGCCCACGGGCGCGCCGAGGGCTTCGAAGATGCGCGTCGCCGTCGACTCGAGTCGGGAGGCGTCTATGGTCGGCATGCCGGATACAATACCCCAAAAGCCTGCTCTTTTCGGCGCTTACATGGCCGCGCGGCGCCCTGCCCGACGCAGGTCTTGCGCCCGGGCATAATCCTTGCCCCGGGGCTCAAACTCCCGTAATCTGAGCGGACGGGGTATCCATTGTATTAGGATGCCGACGAGCATCGAGCGAGTGGACCAGCACGCATGATCAGTCGCGCCGATCTTTCCCGTCCGGCCAACCAGGGGGTCTCTACCCCGCGTGGGGCGCGCCCCCTCCGCACGCGGGCACGCGAGCGCCTGCCCTGGGCGTACCTCGCCGCCTTCTTCCTCGGAACCGCGCTCGTCTCGACGTTCATCTGGTACCAGATCGAGAGCGAGCGCCAGGTCGTGCTCGCGAACTGGCAGGCGCGCGTGACCGCCATCGCCGAGGGGCGCGCGCGGCTCGTCTCCGACTGGTTCAACGCCCGGCGCGCTGACGCCGACGTGCTCGCCGCCTCCCCCTCCGTGCGCGCCTTCGTGCTCGAGGGCGGTAGCAAGGGCGGCGATGTCCGGAGCGCGCTCGTTCCCCAGCTCGATCGCGTAGCCACCGCCTACGGCTACTCCGGCATCTCGCTCATGGACACCCAGGGACGCACCCTGGCGCGCTCGACGGGCGCCTCCGATCCCGGCCGGGAGAGCGCGGAGGCCGTCCTCCTCGCTGTGCGAAACCGCGCCATGCGCGCCGACCTCGTCGAGGAAGCCTCCCGGAAACTCCTCGTGATCAGCGTGCCCATCTTCGGCGACGGCACCGGCCCCAACCGCCCCGTGGTCGGCGTGGTCGCCCTCACAATGGATCCGGCCACGCGGCTCTTCCCGCTCCTCTCCGACGAGACGGTCCCCACCCGCACCGGCGAGACCCTGCTCTTCCGCATCGATGGCCCGAAGCCCAGCTACATCTCGTCCCTCAAGGGCCAGTCCGCGGGCTGGTCGGCCGTGGACCGCTCGCTCGAGGACCTCGTCCCGCTCGCCAAGCGCGCGGCGGACGGGCGCGAGACCTTCGGCGAGATGTTCGACTATCGCGCCACCCCCGTCTTCGCGGCCACGCGCTGGATCGCTCCGGCCGGCTGGGGCCTCGTCCTCAAGGTCGATCGCGAAGAGGCGCTGGCGGACTTCTACCAGGCGGGCAAGCTCGCCGGTCTCGCCGGTGCCTTCCTCACCCTGGCCCTGGCCGGCGTGCTGATCAGCCTCTGGCGCCAGAGCCAGCGCGCGGCCCTGCTCCGCGAGCAGATGAAGCAGGAGCGCGCCATCTTCAACCTGAAGGGCTACGCCGAGAAGATCGTCGCCTCGGTGCCATCGGGCCTGCTCCTGCTCTCCGCCGACCTGCGCGTGCTCTCGGCGAACCGCTCCTTCCTCGAATCGTTCTTCCTGCGTCGCGACGACGTCGTGGGCCACGCCCTCGAGGACGTCGTCCGCGCCGAGGGCCTCCTGCGTCGCGCGCGCGAGGTGATGCAGTCCGGCGTCGCCCAGCCCGACATGCTCTTCGAGCTCCACCTCCTCCACCGCCATGAGACGCGCCCCGTGCGCGTCACCATGACGGGCATCCGCATCGAGGAGCAGGAAGAAGCGCGGCTGCTCCTCATCATCGAGGATCTGACCGAGGAGGAGCGCCTCCAGTCGGCGCGCCTCGCCTCGGAGCAGCGCTTCCAGGATCTCGTGCAGGGCCTCGACGCCATCGTGTGGGAAGCCGATGCCGCCTCCCTGCGCTTCTCGTTCGTCAGCCAGCGCGCCCAGACCATCTTCGGCTTCCCCACCGAGCGCTGGCTCGAGCAGCCGAGCTGGTTCAGCGAGCGCATCCACCCCGAGGATCGCGCCAAGGTCATGGCCCAGTGCCGCGCCGCCCTCACCCGCGGCGAGGATCACGAGCTCGAGTACCGGGCCCTCACCGCCTCGGGCGAGATCGTGTGGCTGCGCGACATCGTGCACGTGGTGCCGGACGGGCCCGGCAATGCCGGACAGCTTCGCGGCCTCACCGTGGACCTGACCGAGCTCAAGCACGCGGACGAGGCGCTGCGCACGAGCGAGGACCATCTCCGCCAGGCGCAGAAGATGGACGCGGTGGGCAAGCTCGCGGGCGGTATCGCGCACGACTTCAACAACCTGCTCATGGTCATCCGGGGCGACAGCGATCTGATGCTCCGGCGCTTGCCCCCGGTCCACCCCCTGCGCAAGAACGCCGAGGGCATCCGGGAGGCGGCGGACCAGGCGGCCACCCTGACGCGCCAGCTCCTCGCCTTCAGCCGCAAGCAGGTGCTTGCGCCCAAGGTGCTGGAGCTCAACAGCATCGTGGCGGGCATGCAGACCATGCTGCAGCGCCTGATCGGCGAGACGATCAACCTCGTGGTCGTGCCCGAGCCGACCCTGGGTCGAGTCAAGGCGGACCCGGGCCAGATCGAACAGGTCATGATGAACCTGGCCGTCAATGCCCGCGACGCCATGCCCGACGGCGGGCGACTCATGATCCGCACCGTCAACGTGCATGCTGGTGAAGTCCCGCCGCCGCCGGGCGGCGCCGCCGCGGCGCCCGGCCCTCACGTGATGCTCGAAGTCAGCGACACGGGCACCGGCATGGACGCGAATACCCAGGCGCACCTGTTCGAGCCCTTCTTCACGACCAAGGAACAGGGCAAGGGCACCGGCCTCGGCCTGTCGACCGTCTATGGCGTCGTCGAGCAGAGCGGCGGCTCCATCGCGGTGGACACCGAGCTCGGCCGCGGCACAACCTTCCGCATTTACTTGCCCCAGGTCGACGCGCCGGTCCAGCCGCGGGAGAGTCCCGTGGCGCCGGCGTCCCACTTCTCGACCGGACGATCAGCCGCGCCCGCACCGGCGGTGGCGGCGTCGCCCCTCGCCGCAGTGGCGTCAACGACAGCTCCGCCACCACCTCCGCGCGTGGCTCAAGCGCCGGCCCTCAATGTCAGCGGCAGCGCCGCAGCCACGACGCCGGGCTCCCCAGCCGGCGCGGCCGGGACCACGCCCACGCGTCCAGAGACCATCCTGCTCGTCGAGGACGCGCTTCGGGTGCGCGCGGTGGTCCGCGAGATCCTCGAGATGAACGGTTACCACGTGCTCGAGGCGCGGCACGGCGCCGAGGCGCTCGAGATCAGCGAGCGGCACCAGGGCCCCATCCACATCATGGTCACCGACGTGGTCATGCCGCAGATGAGCGGTCGCGAGCTCGCCCAGCGACTCGCCCCCGTGCGGCCCGACATGAAGGTGCTCTATATGTCGGGCTATACCGATGACGCCATCGTCCGCCATGGTGTCCTCGGGGCCGGCATGGCCTTCCTCTCCAAGCCCTTCACGCCGGACGCGCTGGCCGCCAAGGTACGCGAGGTCCTGGAGACTCAGCCAGCGCCCTCGACGGCGGGAGCGCCTGCGTCAGCCAATCGTGGCGCGCCGTCGAATGGGAATGGTGCCGGGGCCCCGCCCGCCTCAACGTCAGTGAAGGCTCCCACCGGGACCATCGTCCAGCGCGCGGACGACGTAGGCCAGAACCGGCCCACGCGCGTCTAGCGGCGCGCGCCCCGTCTTCTCGCAGGCTGCGAGCGAGGCACGGTGACGGCTTTCTGCCCGCGATCGCTCGTCATCGGCGCGGTCGGGCTCCTCGCCATCGGCCTCGGCCTCGCCGTATGGGCCGTGCTCATCGAGCCCGGCCGGCTCGTCGTCAAGGAGGTCGAGCTCTCGCTTCCCTCGTGGCCGAGGGACATGCCGCCTCTCAGGATCGCCGTCGTGTCGGACCTGCACACGGGCGCGCCCCACGTCGGCCCCGAGAAGCTCGATCGCGTCGTCTCCCTCGTCAATCTTCGCCGGCCCGACCTCGTGGTGCTGCTGGGGGATTTCATCGTGCACGGGGTGATCGGGGGGCGAAGGGTCGAGCCCGAAGTGACGGCGGCGCGGCTGCAGCCGCTTCGCGCGCCACTCGGCGTCTTCGCCGTGCTCGGCAACCACGACTGGTGGTACGACGGTCCGCGGGTGGCGAGGGCGCTCCGCGCGGCCGGCATCGTCGTCCTCGACGAGGAAACGGCGCGCCTCCGGCACGGCGGGCACCCGCTCTGGCTCGTCGGGCTGGCCGACTTCGACACGCGCACCCCTGATCCCGCGCGAGCCACGAGCGCCGTGCCGACGGCAGAGCCCATCATCGCCCTCACCCACAGCCCCGACGTCTTTCCCCTGATGCCGGCGCGCGTGGCCATCACCCTGGCCGGGCATACCCATGGCGGGCAGGTCTACATTCCGCTGGTGGGCCGGCTCATCGTCCCGTCGAGGTACGGCCAGCGCTATGCGATCGGTCACGTCGAGGAAGGCGAACGCCATCTCTTCGTCACCTCGGGAATCGCCACCAGCATCATCCCCGTCCGCTTCCTCGTGCCGCCCGAAATCGTGATGCTGGTCCTGAGACCGGCATGAGCCTTCGCGGGTAACCGGTGGGGGGGTGTCGGGGGAGGAGCGGCGGCCGCTCCCCCCTGACTTAAATGACAACGGCATCGCGCGGCGCTCATCGCTGGGCTAACATCCCGCCCAGGAGGATCGCGATGTCTCTTCGTGCGCTCATGCAGGGCCCGCTCCCCGTCACCGCTCCCCTCGTCCTCAACCCGCTAATGGCGAGGATGGTCGAGGCCGCAGGCTTCCCGGCCGGCTACCTGGGCGGCGGGGCCACGGGATACCAGAAGGTCGCCCTCGAGGCCAACCTGAACCTGACCGAGATGTGTCAGGCCGCCCTCGACATCCGGGCCGTGTCCTCGCTGCCTCTCATTCTCGACGGCGCCTGTGGCTACGGTGACCCCATGCACATGCACCGCACCATCGGCATGGTCGAGGCCGCCGGCTTCGCGGCCATCGAGATCGAGGACCAGCTCGTGCCCAAGCGCGCGCATCACCATATTGGCATCGAGCACATGATCCCCATCGAGCTGATGGCGGCCAAGGTCAGGGAGGCGGTGTCCGCGCGCCGCAGCCCCGACTTCCTGATCATCGGGCGCACGAACGCCATGCGGGCCAGCGACATGGACGACGCCCTTCGCCGGGGCGAGGCCTATCGCAAGGCCGGGGCCGACGTCCTCCTGCTCTCCATGGCCCACCGCCCCGAGCAGCTGCGCGCGATCGCCGCACGGCTGGGCGGGCCGCTCATGTACCTCGCGGGCCGGGGCGGCCTCGCCGGTCACGGTATGACCCTCGAGGATCTGGGCGCCCTCGGCTACGCGATCGTGGCCGATCCCTCCACGCCGCTGCTCGCGGCCTACGTCGCGTGGAAGAACGTCTACGCGGACCTCGCCGAGGATTTCGGGGGCAGGCAGCCGAAGGTCGACTGGTCGCCCGTGGAGCACGAGATGCTGAAGGTGATCGACATCGAGAAGCTCCTCGCCGTGGAGCGCGCGACGGTCGAGAAGGGTAAGGGCTGACCCTGCCCTAGGGCTGCCTGATCTCCATGCTCCTGATGAGGCCGTCCTCGATCAGGTAGACGTGCTGGACCCTCTGCTCGGCCAGGACCTTCCCGGCCAGGTCGCGCACGACTTGATGCACGTCGACGACGACCCGCCCCGTCTCGTCGCTGCCAAAGCCTCGCGGCTCGACATGGGGATCGATCATGGTCCACTGGCGGGTCCAGTACTCCCGGACGGCGGCGTGGCCGTGGACCCGTCCTCCCTCCATCCCGTTCGGCCAGTCGACCGCGGGATGCATGACCGCGAGGACCGTAGCGATGTCGCGAGCGTTGAAAGCCCGGTACGTGCGGGTCAGAAGATCCTGCGCGCTCGTGGCCGTCATGGTCTGACCAGGGGCGGCTGCTCGACGTAGGCGATTGTGGCGTCGGGTCCGTGGAGCTTGCGCGCCTGAGCGACGGCGTCCTCGACGCTCGACGCGACCTCGAATCCGAGATGGCGTGGCACGTGCGGCTCCAGAGGAGCGGCCACGATCACCCGTCCCACGTGACGGAGGCGCTTGAGAGGGTGGGTGGCGAGGATGCCGTGGATCGGGTGGAAGGCGTGGCCCCGGCGGTACGCCTCGATGTAGTCGGGGCGGGTGGCCAGGTCCTCCGCGAAGCGCGCGGTGATCTCGTAGGGGTCGCGCGTCTCGGGCCGGATGCGCTCCCACACTTCGGAGTACGAAGGATGCGCCACGCGGTCCCAGGCGTCGCGGGCGGGCGCTGCCATGATCACCGTGCAGCCGGGCTTGCCCACGGCCTCGATCATGCCGCCGAGATATCCCAGCCCCGACGAGACGAGAGTGAGAATCGGATTCACGGAGGCGAAGATGGCGTACGGGCTCGAATCGGGGATCCCGTAGACGAGCACGTCGACGCGCTCCTGGCTCGCCTCCCGGCGCGGCGGATAGAGCGCGGCCTGCTCCTGGAGGGCCGCGCGCTGCGTCTCGTCGACGGCGCCCGCGAAGATCCGGGCCGCGTGATGCGGATCGGCGAGGAGGGTGTCGATCTTGAAGATGCGCTTGCCCAGCCGCCCTTCGAGGTGCTGACCCATCTCGTCGAGCACGGCGTGCATGCGGTTGCGGTTCACCGACATCGACATGCCGTCCGGGGTGTGGGTGACGCGGATGGTCCGCCACGTCGACAGCCCGACGCAGATGGACTTCCAGCCGCCCGTGAACCCGCGGATGTAGTTGGTGTTGACGTAGACGGTGAGGTCCGAATCCGTCACCAGCCGATGCACCTCGACGGGATAGCCGTGCGCCGTCGTCTCCCCGAGATCGACGATCAGCGTAGGGTCTTCGGCATCGTGACAGAGGAGCCGATCCCCGAACTCCGCGACGAGATCGTCGCCGAGGAGGCGGGCGAGCTCGGCGGGCCGGAGCATGCGATGGAGGGCATTGGCGCAGATGAGCGTCACGTCCCGCCGACGCACGCCCGCTCCCTCTAGCTCGTCGAGGACGGCCTGGATCGCCACGCGGCGGATCGGCCCGAAGGATCCCGTGGTGTGGTCGTCGAAGGCGATGGTCACCGTCGCGCCCGGACGCACGAGCGCGCCGATGCGCGGCAGCCCGCGCGGGGCGGACAGGGCCGCGCGCACGGCGCCGTCCAGATCGGGAAGGGGCGGCAAGCTCGCGCGCTCGACGTTGGAGAGCAGCCGGGTATTCCCCGGCAGGTCGGCCGTGATCGTCGTCCGCCGTACGGAACTTCGACCTTCATGAGCGCCTCGCTTCCTTGACGGGCCATACGCGCGTCGCTACAGTGCGCCATACTAACCCTCCGGCCCCCGGCATGCGATCACTCACTGAGCTGACAGGAGGACGGCGATGAAGTTCGGACTGCGATACGCGAGCCTGGGCCGCTATTCGAACGGCTCCGCGGCGGTGGAGCTGGCCCAGGCGGCGGAGGCCGCCGGCTTCGACTCCATCTGGACGGTGGAGCACGTCGTGGTGCCGCACGGATACCAGTCGCGCTATCCGTATTCTCCGAGCGGGCGGATGGGCTCGGGCCTCGAGGACTACCCCATCCCGGATCCGCTGATCTGGCTCGCCTACATCGCCTCGGCCACCCGGACGATCAAGCTCGGCACCGCCATCCTCATCCTTCCCCAGCGGAATCCCGTGGTCACGGCCAAGGAGATCGCCACCCTCGATCACCTGGCGGGCGGCGGGCGCGTGCTCCTCGGCATCGGCGTGGGCTGGCTCGCCGAGGAGTTCGCCGCCCTGGGAGCGCCCTTCGAGGACCGCGGGCCCCGCACGGACGAATACGTCGCCGCCATGCGCGCCCTCTGGAGTCAGGAGTGCGCGAGCTACAAGGGGCGCTTCGTCTCCTTCGATCAGGTCTTCTGCCGTCCCCTGCCGCCCGAGCGACGCATCCC
>DASQAK010000019.1:0-10505 GCA_035635755.1 Candidatus Methylomirabilota bacterium
GGCCCAGAGCGCGGGGGTCACGATGCGCGCCGACACCTTCGAGCCGGCCACCGTCCTCGGCGAGGCCGGCGCCCTTCGCCGCGCCGTCTTGAACCTGGTCGACAACGCGATCAAGTACACGCCCGCGGGGGGCAAGGTCGAGCTCTCGCTCGTGACGGGGAATGGCCAGGCCCTGATCACCGTGCGGGATACCGGCATCGGCATCGAGACGGGGGCCGCCGCGCGGATCTTCGAGCCCTTCGTGCGACTCGATGCCGCGCGCGGGCGCGACAAGGGCGGCACGGGGCTCGGACTGGCCCTCGTGCGCGCCATCGTCACCGCCCATGGCGGCACCGTGGAGGTCGAAAGCGCTCCGGGAGCGGGCAGCCGCTTCACGATCCGCCTGCCCCTGGCGCCCCCGAAGTAGGCGTCGGTCCATCCTAAGAGCCTTCTCATGGGAGGCTCACCCTCCTCTCAGGCGGCCCTGCTACGTTTTGCGCACGCAGGACGAGCCGCACTCACACACGAGGAGGATTACCATGCTGGATCGGTTTCGCGGACGGAGATGGGCCTGGTCAGCCGTCGCGCTGGCCGCCGTGCTGATTCTGGGCGGCGTGACATATGGATTCGGCGTCACCAAGTCCACCCAGCTGCTCCTGTGGACGGAGCAGACCGCCACGGGCGGCGCAGCGCCCACCGTGCTCGCGCCGGACTGGGTGAAGATCGGGCGGGATCTCAAGCCCGCCGTGGTCAACGTCAGCGCCAAGCGGGCCCAGGGGCCGGCGCCCGAGATGAGCACGCCCTTCGGCGAGGACTCGCCGTTCGATCGGTATTTCCGGGATCACTTCGGCACGCGCCCGCAGCGCCCCGTGCGCAGCATGGGCTCGGGCTTCATGATCAATGCCAATGGCTACATCGTGACCAACAACCACGTTGTGGATGGCGCGACCCAGCTCCAGGTCAAGCTCTCCGACGGCCGCGAGTTCCAGGGCAAGGTCATCGGCCGCGATCCCAAGACCGACCTGGCCCTTCTGAAGATCGAGGCCACGGGGCTGCCCGTCATTCCGCTCGGGGACTCATCGGCTCTGCAGGTGGGTGAGCCGGTGATGGCCATCGGCAACCCCTTCGGTCTCGAGCAGACGGTGACCACGGGGATCGTCAGCGCCACCGGACGCTCGATCGGCGCCGGGCCCTACGACGACTTCATCCAGACCGATGCTTCCGTCAACCCGGGCAATAGCGGCGGGCCTCTCATCAACGCGCGCGGTCAGGTGATCGGCATCAACACCGCCATCTTCAGCCAGAGCGGCGGCTCGGTAGGCATCGGCTTCGCCATTCCCGTGAGCCTCGCCAAGTCCGTGGTCACCCAGCTCGCCGACTCCGGCAGCGTCACTCGGGGCTGGCTCGGCGTCGCCATCCAGCCCCTCACCACGGACCTCGCCAAGACCTTCAATCGTCCGGACACCAAGGGCGCGCTCGTCTCTTCCGTGACGCCGAGCTCGCCCGCAAGCCGCGCCGGTCTCAAGCCCGGCGACATCATCACCATGTACGACAGCCGCGCCATCAATCGGGTGGCCGATCTTCCGCGCGCCGTCGCTGAGACGCGCGTCGGGCGCGAGGTGCCCGTCAGCGCGATTCGCGATGGCCAGACGGTTCAGCTCACGGCCCGGATCGAGGCCCTCGAGGCCAAGGAAGGCGGCCAGGCCGCGAGCGAAGCCGAGGCCAAGCCGTCGCTCGGTCTCTCCGTGCAGCCGATGACGCCTGATCTCGCCCGTCGCCTCGGTACGCCTGCCCGTCAGGGCCTGGTCGTGCAGGGGGTGGAGGCGGGGAGCCCCGCCGCCGATGCCGGCTTCGAGCGCGGCGACGTCATCGTCGAGGTGAATCGCCAGCCCGCGAGAAGCGTGGAGCAGCTCAAGGAGGCCGTGGCCAAGCGCGAGAAGGGCAAGCCCATCCTGTTCCGCGTGGAGCGGGAGGGCGCCAGCCTCTTCCTCACCGTCGCGGCGTAAGGGCAGGACTACCCGGGCGCGCCGGCTGGCCATCGAGCCCGCCGGCGCGCCTGCGGTTCACCCCCTGGAGAAGGACGGGCGACCGGCGCCGGGCGCAAACTATGATGAGGTCGTGGGCATCACGGCCAAGTACACGGAGGCACGCCCCGAAGTCATTCGCCTGGGCTTTCCCTTCCAGGATCGCAATGGCTGGCTGCTCGTGCCCGACATCGAGCGGCCGATGCTATGGTGGACCACGAACGGGTTCATGAAGCGGACCATTCCTTTGCGTAGTATCGTGGATACGTCTTTCGTGGACGAGGCCGCCCGGGCGGTTCCGGAGCGGTGAGCCACTCACGCGAGGTGCTTGTCATGCGCATGCGCTACATCGGTCTCGGCAATCTCGTGAGACGCCTCGGCGCCGCGCTCTGTCTCATGAGTCTCGCGGCGCAGGGGGCGGGGGCGGCGCCCAACTGGGGCGCCCTGGACATGTCTCCCTATGACCCGCCCAAGCCGGCGCCGGCGTTTTCGCTGCCGGATGTCGACGGCAAGGCGACCCGGCTCGCGGACTTTCGCGGCAAGGTGGTCGTCCTCTTCTTCTGGGCGACCTGGTGACCGAATTGCCGGGAGGAGTTGCCTCCCGTCAATCGGCTGGGAAGCGAGCTCAAGGACAGGGGATTGGAGGTGCTGCTCGTCAGCTTCCGTGAGAATCCCGCGCTCGTCCGACGCACGGCGAAGGAGCGCGGCTATACCGGACGCGTACTGCTCGACGGGACCGGCGACGTGACCGGGAAGGTGTATGGCGTTTTCGGGCCACCCACGGCGTACGTCATAGATCGCCAGGGCCGCCTCGTGAGCCGCATGGTCGGCTCTCGCAACTGGGGCACGCCGGCCGCCAAGAATCTCCTCCTGGAGTTGCTCGCGCAACCTTCCAAGTAAGCGAAGCCTCGGTCAGCCGTGACGAACGGGCGCCCGTGCGGCGCCAGCATCGTTGCCCGGTTCTAGCAGTCCTGCTATCATGCCCCCGTTGTGACGCCTCCGTTCTCCAAGCTCCTGATTGCCAATCGCGGTGAGATCGCGGTCAGAGTCATCCGTGCTTGTCGCGAGATGGGCATCGCCACCGTCGCCGTCTTCTCCGAGGCCGACCGCGAGGCGCTGCACGTGCTTCTGGCCGACGAGGCGGTGCCGATTGGACCCGCGCCCGCGGCCCAGAGCTATCTCTCCACCGAGAAGCTGATCGCCGCCGCCCGCGCCACGGGCGCGCAGGCGGTGCATCCCGGATACGGGTTCCTCGCCGAGAACGCGTCGTTCGCTGACGCGTGCGCGACGGCGGGGCTCGTCTTCATCGGTCCGCCCCCCGCGGCCGTGCGCGCCATGGGCGACAAGATGGCCGCGCGCCGCGTGGCGGCATCGCTCGGGGTGCCCGTGGTCCCCGGGGTCTCCGAGGCGGTGACGGACGACAAGGACGCGGCGCGAATCGCCGAGGACGTCGGCTATCCCGTGATGCTCAAGGCCGTGATGGGCGGGGGCGGGAAAGGGATGCGGCTGGTCCATCGTCGCGAGGATCTGGCGGGGGCGCTGCGCACCGCGCGCTCTGAAGCGGGGGCGGCCTTCGGGGACGCCTCCGTCTACATCGAGCGTTACCTCGCGGCGCCGCGCCATGTCGAGATCCAGATCCTCGCGGATGCCCACGGGAGCACCGTGCATCTGGGCGAGCGCGAGTGCTCGATCCAGCGCCGCCACCAGAAGCTCATCGAGGAGAGCCCGTCCCCCGGCGTGGACGCGGAGCTGAGGCGGCGCATGGGCGCGGCGGCGTGCCGGCTCGCCGCCGCCGTCGGCTATGTCAACGCGGGCACCGCCGAGTTCCTCGTGGACGCGCGCGGGAGCTTCTACTTCCTCGAGATGAACGCGCGACTCCAGGTCGAGCATCCGGTGACGGAGCTCGTGACCGGCCGGGATCTCGTGCGGGAGCAGCTCCGCATCGCCGCCGGCGAGAAGCTCGGCTATGGCCAGGAGGACATCGCGTGGAGCGGCGCGGCCATCGAGTGCCGGATCAACGCCGAGGATCCCGACCAGGGCTTCCTGCCCTCGCCCGGCCGGATCACGCGGTTGTCCGCTCCCGCGGGACCGTGGGTGAGAAATGACTCCGGCGTGTACGCCGGCTACACGGTGCCACGCTACTACGACACCTTGATGGCGAAGCTCATCGTGTGGGCGCCCGACCGGGAAGCTGCCGTCGCGCGCATGGACCGCGCGCTCGGCGAGTACCAGGTGGGCGGCATTCGGTCGACCATTCCCGTTCTCCGTCGCATCCTTCGTCACCCGGATTTCGTCGCGGGCAGGCTCGACACGCAGTTCATGGAGCGCCTGGATGACGCGACCGTCCCGGGGCGTCACCGGACGGTCGCCCTCATCGCGGCGGCCCTGGCCGCCTATGAGCGCGCGGGCCGTGAGATTCCGCCCGCCCCCGCGCCCACCGTGGGCCCGTGGGCGCGTCTGGGCCGGCCGGGCTCCTCGGGCTCGCGGCCGCGATGAAGTTCGAGACGCAGCTCGACGGCGCGGTGGTTCCCGTGGAGGTCACGGGAGACGGGAGCCGCTACCGCGTCACCCTCGGCGGCAACGCCCTCGAGGTGGACGCCAGGCCCACGGGCGCGGGCGGCTGGTCGTTGCTGCTCGGGCGCGCGTCCTTTGCCGCCGGCGTCTCCGAGGAGGAGGGCGGGGTCTTCGTCGTCGATGTCGACGGAGAGACCTACAGCATCCGCGTGGAGGAGGAGACGCGCTATATCATTCGCACGCGCGGGGGCGGCGCCGCGGCGAGGGGACAGATCCTCAAGGCGCCCATGCCCGGACGGGTGGTGATGGTCGAGGTCACGGTCGGCCAAGCGGTCGCGCCCGGCGATGGGCTGGTCATCCTGGAGGCCATGAAGATGGAAAACGAGTTCAAGGCGTCGGTGGCGGGCACGGTCAAGGAGATTCGCGTCGAGGCCGGCCAGGCGGTGAATCCGGGCGACGTGCTCGTGGTGGTGGAGTAGGGGATGGCCTCCGCCGCCACGTCCGCCATCCGCTACTCCAAGGTCAGCAAGTGGTTCGGGCCCCTCCAGGTGCTCAAGGACGTCGATCTCGACGTGACGCCGGGCGAAGTCGTGGTGGTGTGCGGGCCGTCCGGCTCCGGCAAGAGCACGCTCATCCGCTGCGTCAACAAGCTCGAGCCCATCCAGCAGGGCAAGATATTCGTGTACGGCGATCCCATCGTCGGCAACCAGGTCAATCTCTCCAAGCTCCGGGCCGAGGTGGGCATGGTCTTCCAGTCCTTCAACCTCTTCCCGCACATGACGGTGCTCGAGAACATCATGCTGGCGCCGTCGAAGGTCAAGGGGCTCTCGGCGACCGAGGCCGAGAAGATCGCCCGGGATCTCCTCGCGCGCGTCCGCATCCCCGACAAGGCGGACAAGTACCCGGCAAATCTCTCGGGCGGACAGCAGCAGCGCGTGGCCATCGCCCGCGCCCTCGCCATGCAGCCGAGGATCATGCTCTTCGACGAGCCGACCTCGGCCCTCGACCCCGAGATGATCAACGAGGTCCTCGACGTCATGACGGATCTCGCCAAGGAAGGCATGACCATGATGGTGGTGACGCACGAGATGGGTTTCGCCAAGCGCGTCGCGCACCGCGTGATCTTCATGGACGCCGGCCAGA
Organism: Candidatus Methylomirabilota bacterium; assembly: GCA_035635755.1. Classification (GTDB taxonomy): domain Bacteria; phylum Methylomirabilota; class Methylomirabilia; order Rokubacteriales; family CSP1-6; genus AR37. The sequence goes on from DASQAK010000019.1 coordinate 5,661, forward strand.
TCGTGGAGGCCGCCCCCCCGCAAGAGTTCTTCTCGGCCCCGAAATCGGACCGCGCCCGGGACTTTCTCTCGAAGATCCTGTCCCACTAACCCCTCAAGGAGGCAGTGCATGAAGAAGCTTCTCGCCCTCGTCGCCGCCGGGGTGCTGCTCGCGTCCTCGGTGACGCCGGCCTTCGCCCAGACCTCGAGCACGCTCGACAAGATCAGCCAGAGCGGCACGCTCGTGATCGGCACCCGCACCGGGTCGCCGCCCTTCGCGTACGTGAACAGCCAGAACCAGTGGGTCGGGTTCTCCATCGATCTGGTCGAGGAGCTGATCAAGCCCGCCCTCGAGAAGAAGCTCGGGAAGCCGGTCAAGGTCGAGCGCAAGGAGTCCGCGCCGCCCACGCGCATCCCGCTGCTGTCGTCGAGCGCGGTCGACCTGATCGCCGAGACCATGACGGACACCCGCACCCGGCGCGAGAGCGTGGACTTCTCCCTGACCTTCTTCGTCACGGGCGCGCAGTTCATCGTGAAGAAGGGGAGCAAGGTCCGGAGCATCAAGGACATCGACGGCAAGCGCATCGCCGCCCAGCAGGGCTCGACCAATGCGCGGATCATCCGGGAGAAAGCGCCCAAGGCGCAGCTGCGGGAGTTCCCCGACCAGCCCGCGGCCTTCCAGGCGCTGATCCAGGGCCAGGTCGAGGCCTATACCAATGACGGGATCCAGCTGGCCGGACTCAAGGCCAAGGCGGCCAATCCGGCGCTCTGGGAGATCGTGGGCGACTTCTACTCCTACGAGCCCTACGGCATGGCCATGCGCAAGAACGACTCCGACTTCCGCGGCGTGGTCAACGCGGCCCTGATGGACGGCATCGAGAACGGCAAGTACTTCGAGCTCTACGACAAGTGGTTCGGGGCCAAGGGCGAGCTGCCGTATCCCATGTCCGCCGCCGTCCGGACGTTCATGCTCTATCAAGTCGTCCCCAAGTAAGCATCGCTCGCGTCTCCTTGCATCCCTCTCCCCCATCGGGGGAGAGGGCAGGGTGAGGGGGCGGACTCGAGGGCGAGGCGTGAACTACACGTTCAACTGGTCGGTGCTGTGGACGGGGCAGTCGGGGGAGTGGCTGCTGAGCGGGCTCCTGATGACGCTCAAGCTGTCGGTGGTGGCCTGGCTCCTCGCGGTGGCGCTCGGCATCCTGTCGGGGGCGCTGCGCACCGTGGCTTTCCGACCGCTCCGCGTGCTCGCGACTTTCTACGTGGAGTTCTTCCGCAACGTGCCCCTCCTCGTGTGGATGTTCTTCTGGTACTTCGCGGTGCCGCCGGCCCTGCCCGACACTCCACGCGAGTGGCTCAATGACCACAGTCTGGAATTCTGGGCCGCCGTCGTCGCCCTCGGCGTTTACAGCGGCGCGCGCTTCTCCGAGGTGTTGCGCTCGGGCATCCAGGCCATCCCGAAGACCCAGATGGAGGCCTCGATCGCCTCCGGGCTCACGGTGTTCCAGGCCTACCGCTACGTCATCTTGCCCATCGCGCTCCGGCTCATCATCCCGCCCGCCACCAGCGAGTCGCTGAACCTGCTCAAGAACTCCTCGCTGGCCCTCACCATCAGCGTGGCCGAGCTGACCTTCCAGACGCGCCAGATCGAGACGTACACGGCCAAGGCCATCGAGGCCCTCACCGCGGGCACCCTCATCTATCTCGTGCTCTGCGTCTCCCTGGCAGGAGCGATGAGCTGGATCGAGCGGCGGACGGCCATTCCCGGCCTCATCACGAGCGGCGGCCGGCGGCGGCGCTGATGCTCCTCGGCTTCGACCTCGGCGTCATCGCACGCAACTGGGATTTCCTGATCCTTCAGGGCTTCCTGGGCATCGGCAAGTTCGTCGGCGGCACGGTCCGCCTGGCCATCCCCGCTATCATCTTCGGCTTCATCCTGGGGGTGTTCATCGGGCTCGGGCGCCTGTCGAGCCGGCGGTGGGTCAGCATCCCCGCCACGCTCTATGTCGAGTTCTTCCGCGGCGTGCCGCTCGTCATGGTCATCTTCTGGATGTGGTTCGTGGTGCCCATCTTGCTCAAGCGCCCCATCCCGGAGTACTGGGTGGCCCTCATTGCCTTCGTGGTCTTCGAGGCGGCCTATCTCGGCGAGATCGTGCGGGCGGGCGTGCAGTCCGTGCCCCGCGGGCAGGTCGAGGCGGCCACCGCCGTCGGCCTCACCACCACGCAAACCACCAGGTACGTCGTCCTGCCCCAGGCGCTGAAGAACATGATCCCGTCCCTGGTCACCCAGTTCATCGTGCTCTTCAAGGACACCTCGCTCGCCTCCATCATCGGTTTCATGGACCTGACCAGGGCCGCGCAGGTCGTGAACAACCGCGAGGTGCGTCCCTTCGAGCTTTACCTCTTCATTGCCGTCGTGTACTGGATCTGCACGTACTCCATGTCCCGTTACGCGCGGCACGTCGAGCGGCGCCTCTCTCCTGCCTGAGCTAGAGCTACCCAACGGCGTCCGGCTCCACTGGCGAGAGGCCGGCGATCCGGGCAGACCCCCGATCGTCTGGATCCACGGCGGCTCCGTCGAGGACTCCTCCGTCATGCTCCCCGACCTCGAGCCCTTCTTCGGGCGGGCGCGTGCCCTCTTCCCGGACACCCGCGGTCACGGGCTCTCCACGAAGTTCGAGCGCGCCGAGGACTACACCTACGCGCGAAAGCTCGAGGACGTCCTCCTCTGGCTGGACGCGCTCGGCGTGGACGAGGCGGTGTGGGGCGGCGTCTCCATGGGCGCCGCGCTGTCGCTGTGGGCCGCCGCCCACGCGCCCACTCGGGTGGGGGCCGTGCTGTCCATCAGCGGGCCGCCCTACGCGGCGCCGCCCGAGGACAGAGCCTGGTGGGCGTCCCATCGCCCACTCGTCGAAGCGGGCCGCTTCGAGGACTACTTCGACGCCAACGTCCGGCTCCGCATGGGCGACGAGGCGCTCCAGCGACTCAAGGTGCGGCCGGAGCGCTACGCGGAGCTGACGGCGCGCCTGCGTCTTCATTCGGTCGCCTCGCTCCTCGCCCTGCTGGACGAGACCTACGCGCGGGTGGACTGGCTCGGCGACTGCGCGCGGATCCGTTGCCCCGTCCAGATCATCGCGGGCTCCGAGGACCACTTCCCCACGCCGGCCATGTCCCGGCGTGTGGCCGCGACGATTGCGGGCGCGCGGCTGCACGTGGTCGAAGGCGGACCGCACTTTCCGAACCGGAGCCACCGCGCGGAGGTGCAGGGAATCATCGCGGATTTCCTGGAGGGTCTCGGCATCTGACCGCGTTTGCCCTATAATCCCCCGGCCATGTTCTGTACCGGGTGCGGTCGTCAGCTCGCCGAGGGCATGCGTTTCTGTCCCGCGTGCGGCACGGCCACGACCCCTGGGGCGGGCCCGGCCTCGCCGGCATCACTCGCGACCCCGTCCCTGGCCGCGGTGACGGACTTTCTCCAGGAAGTCGCGTCCGCCTCGCTCAAGGAAATCGCGCTCGTGGATCGGCAGCGGGCCCTCGAGATCCTGCGGAGTCCCGTCTTCCTTCTCCTCTCGCTCGTGGCCGTGGTCCCCCTGGCCATCCAGACCCTCGAGAGCCCTCACTCCATCCTGTACGGGCTCGCCATCTGGTCGGGGCTGCTCTGGGCGCTTCTCATGTACCGTCTCTTCGCGGATCGCCAGATCGGCGTCTTCTGGTCTCTTGCCACCGTGTTCTTCACGGCCTTCATCGGCATCCCGCTCCTGGGGCTCTATCTGCAGCTGCCGGGCCAGGTCTTCGAGAAGATCGAGTCGTTCGATTTCTTCCCCCTGACCTTGCTCGCCAATATCCTCGGGGTCGGCGTACGGGAGGAGCTGACCAAGGCCATCCCGCTCTTCCTGGTCGCCTACTTCACCGCCCGGATGAAGAATCCCGTGGTGGGGATGGTGCTGGGCATGATGTCGGGTATCGGCTTCGCCATCACGGAGAACGTCTTCTACGTCTTCACCAATCTCTCGGCGGCGGTGGGCGTCGTCCGGAGCACGGGAAAGCTCACCCACCTGGTCGGTCCGATCTACACCAACGTGGTGCGCATGGCCATGACACCGTTCTTTCACGGCTGCCTGGCGGGCATCTTCGGCTACTACATCGCGCTCGCCACCCTGGATCGCGCGCGCCGCTGGCCCCTGCTGGTGGCCGGCCTCGTCATCGCGGCCGCGATGCACGGGCTCTTCGATGCGCTGGTGCCGCGCTCACCCATGTGGGGCGTGCTCGTCGAGGAGACGACCTTCTTCCTCATGCTGACCTATGTGCTCAAGGCCCGCGGGCTCGCCTCGGCCGAGGCGCTGACGCAAGGGCTGCTGGAGCCACCGCCGCTGCCCGCCGGCGAAGGGCCCGCGGCCTAGGAGTCTGTCCGAGTAGTTCCATACCCTCGCGAGCAGGAATGTTCCGCTTCGAGCGCCGGCTTGGCCGGCGCAATCTGTGTGCGGGGGGGAGGCTTCGGAAGGGGGGCGGAGCCCCCCTCCGAGCTCCCTAGCGGGGTCTCCGGTGTGTCGGGCGCTGTCCCGGCCCGTGGCGGTCCCAGGGTCTCGGGGGCTGACCAGGTCGGGGGGGTGACGGCGCCGCGCTCGGGCGCGGGCCCTGAGCAGCCGGCTGCTGGCCGCGCCGCTCCGCCTTGGCCTTGGCGCGCGCGCGATCTTCGGCCTTGCGCGCGCGGATGGCCGCGATGCGCTCCGCCAGCGGCACCTCGAGCTTCTCGGAGGCCCGGCGGTTGTAGTCGAAGTCGGGTAGCACGATGCGGGGAAGCCGCTTGCCCACCGCGCGCTCGATGGCCGCGAGATCGCCCTCTTCCTCGGGCGACACGAACGTGAAGGCG
>DASQAK010000020.1:0-5382 GCA_035635755.1 Candidatus Methylomirabilota bacterium
TCGCAGACGCGCAGCCTGTCCTTCCGCGACGCCAAGGAAGTGCTGCGCTTCGGATTCGCCGAGGCGGGCATCGAGACGATCGAGGAGCCGTCCCGGCCCTCGGCGCCGCCACCGCCCAAGCGGCGCCTGCGAGACCGGCGACGCCACGCCGCCGTCGCCGTCGAGCTGCCTCCCGCCCCCTCGCGCCCGTAAGCGTTCCCGCAGCGGAGGGCCCGCACATGGCGAAGCCCGCGGCCATCATCTTCGACGCCTATGGCACGCTCTTCGATGTCCATTCGGTCGTGGAGGCCGGACGGGCATTGACCTCGGATCCGGCCGCCCTCTCGATGCTCTGGCGCCAGAAGCAGCTCGAGTACACCTGGCTGCGCACCCTCATGCGACGCTACGAGGACTTCTGGGCGGTGACGGAGGCGGCCCTGCGCTTCGCCCTGCGCCGGCTCGACATCGTGGCCGGCGAGGCGGAGATCGCCCGGCTCATGGAGGCCTATCTCTCCCTCGCCACCTTTCCCGAGGTGACGAGGGCCTTCGCGGCCCTCGCGGGAACGCCCCTCGGCATTCTCTCGAACGGCTCGCCCAGGATGCTGGCAGCCGCCGTGTCGTCGAGCGGCCTCGAGGGCAAGCTCGCCCACGTGCTCTCCGTGGATCCCGTCAGGGCCTACAAGCCTACGCCCGCCGTTTACGAGCTGGGGCCGCGAGCCTTCCGAGCCCCTGCGAGGGAGATCCTCTTCGTGTCGTCCAATGCCTGGGACGTAGCGGGAGCTAAGGCGTTCGGCTATCGCACCTGCTGGTGCAATCGGGCACAGATGCCCATGGACAATCTCGGCGCGGAGCCCGACCTGGAGGTCACCCGCCTCGACGAGATCCCTGCCAAGCTCGGCTAAGCGGGTCGCTCTGCTAGCGCGCGCTCGTAGAGCTCGTCGGTATAGCCACGCACCAGGAGATCGCCCCAGACGAGCACGGGGATACGGAGGAGCCCGTCCTCGTGGAGGAGCCAGTCGAGCGCCTGGGCGTCGCTCACGGGCTCCCGGACGGCGTCACGGCGCACGAAGCCGGCGCCCGTCTTGACGAGGAATCGCTTGGCCCCGCGCGCCAGGCCAAGCGCGCCATCGCGATCCACCGGATGCGCCTCGAGGGACCGGCTCTCGAAGTCCACGCGCGCTTCGGCCAAGGCCCGGCGGGCCAGCTCGGAGGCGGGGCAGTCACAGCTCTTGTCGTAGAGGATGGCCCGCATGGAGAAAGTGTCGTCGCGGGCCTGGGGCAAGTCAAGAGGACCGGAACGTCCTGGAGGCGCCGGGCGGGCTCAGGACGCTCCGGATCTCGCTCGTGGCGGGACTACTTCTTGGCGAGTCTCTTCCGCTTCACGTAGCCCCAGATCTTCTTCGTCATCTCGGAGGGGCCGATGGGCGACGAGCCCATCACGGATTCCATGGTGTCCTTGCAACCCTTGAAGTTGATCGAGTAGCCGCCAAACGCCAACTTCTTCTTCGCCATTCTGTCTCTCCTCCCTCGAGTGGGTGTGGGATTCGCCGCCCGGCGCCTCCCATAGGGCCGAGGGTATTATCGCCAGCCCCCGAGGGAGCGCAAGGGAAAAATACACTCCGTAGGGGCCCCCCCACGACGTGGCGCTACCGGGAGGGGGTATACCCCCCCGGGGTGTCACGCGTCTATCGGGGTCCCGTGAAGGCGGGCATGACGTCGCGCGCGAACCAGGCGAGCTGTTCCTTGAATTCCTTGGGCGCCATGCCTTCCGCCCAGTGGATCATCATGTGCTCGAGCCCGGGATACCGGCTCTCGAAGTCGCGGATCTGATCGATGACGTGGCGGGGCGGGCCGCAGAGCCATGCGCGCTGCGCCACGCCGTCGCGGATGGTGGGAATGCGCGCGGGCGCCCCGGGAGTGCCCCACGAGCGTCCCTCCTCGTCGGCGTAGCGGACGAAGCCGAAGGGCGCGAACCACTTGTAGCGCTCGTCGTGATAGGGCTCGACGCGCTGGACGGCTTCCTCGATGGAATCGGCAAGGTAGAGGCCCACGCCCCAGCAGATGTCCTGCCCGAGGGCGAGCGGCCGCCCTGCCTTGGCCGCTTCCGCCTGATAGGCACGGACGACCTGGTCGAAGATGCGCTCGCCGTTGAGGGTAACCATGGCCTTGATGCCGCGCTGGGCGATATAGGGCAGCGTCTTGCCCGAGGCGACGGGCTGCCAGAGCTCGACGGGCAGATGCACGGGCCGTGGCACCACGGTGATCTTGTCGAGCTTGTAGCCTCGATACTCGACGGGGGCGGGAATGGTGTAGTGCTTGCCCTTGTGCGACCAGGACTCCTCGTTGAAGCACTTGAGGAGGACTTCCATCTGCTCCTCGAAGAGCTCCTGGTTGGCTTTGTTGTCGAGCATGGGCGCCCCGAACGTCTCCACCTCGCGGGTGTGGTAGCCGCGCCCCACGCCCATGATCACCCGCCCTCCCGTCATGATGTCCGCCTGGGCGTAGTCCTCGGCCAGACGGATGGGATGCCACATGGGCAGGACATTGAAGGCGCAGCCGAACTTGAGGCGCTGGGTCTGGGTGGCGAGCCACGTGCCGAGGAGGATCAGGTTGGGGAAGACCTCGTACCCCTCGTGCTGGAAGTGGTGCTCGGCCGTCCACAGGGCGTAGTAGCCCAGCTCGTCCATGTGCTGGGCGACGTCCTTCGCCGTCTGGAAGGCTTCGACGAGTCGCTCGTTCGGATAGCGGCGCTCATCGGCCGGGGTGCCGTGGAGGCCCACATTGTCGAGCTCGATCTGCCCGACGTACAGCGCCGAGAACTTGGAGATCATTTCGCCCTCCACCCTCCGTCCACGACCATGGTGTGCCCGGTGACGTAGCCCGCCTCGTCCGAGGCGAGATAGCAGACGGCCGAGGCGATGTCTTCCACGGTTCCCCGCCGCCCCGCGGGCACCACCGCGCGCATCTGGTCGTCATTGACGGCGATGCCCCGTCCGCTCATGTCGGGAATGTCCGGCCCCAGGATCTCCTGCGAATGCCGGCGCAGGTTGGTGAGGATCGGCCCCGGGCACACCGCATTGATGGTGATGCCGCGCGCGGAGTAGACGACGGCCATCTGGCGCGTGAGACCGACCACGCCGTGCTTGGCCGCGATGTAGGCGGCGCCTCCTCCCGTGCCGTTGAGCCCGGCCACGGAGGCCATGTTGACGATACGGCCGCGCCCGCGCGGCAGCATCTCCGCGACCGCGCGCTTGCAGCCGAGAAAGACGCCGGTGAGATCGATGTCTATCACCCGTCGCCAGAGGGACTCGTCCATCTCGTCCACGTTGAAGTAGCCGTCGAGGATGCCGGCGTTGTTGACCATGATCTCGAGCGGGCCGAGGGCGGCGATGGCGCCCCCGACGGCGCGATCGACATCGGCCGCCTTGCTCGTGTCGCCCTGGAAGGCCTTGGCCCGGCCTCCCGCCTTGGCGATCAGCGAGGCCGTCTCTTCCGCCGAGGCGCCGTCGAGGTCCAGCGCCGCCACGGGCGCGCCGGCCGCGCCCAGGGCGAGCGCGATGCCGCGGCCGATGCCCGACCCCGCCCCTGTCACTACCGCCATTCGCTCCTTGAGCGTCATTCTCAGCCCTCGCCTCGCCGCTGATCACTCAGCCCTCGCCTCAAGGCTTCGCCCTTCAGCTCGAACTGCGGCCTGCGGCATTCACTTGCCATCAGATGGCCAGGGCGTAGCCGTCGCGGCGTGGATCGGCCCCGGCCATCAGGGCGCCTGATTCAGGGTCGCGCATGATCCCCTGCCCGCCGCCCACCACCCACGACCAGTCGTCCAGCACGTTGACGGTGTGTCCCCGCTTCTGCAGGCCCTGGCGAGTCGCCTCGGGAATGCGAGACTCGGCGTCGAGCAATCGGTCGCGGTACACGCGGATGCGCGGCTGCTCGATGGCCTCCTGGATGTTGAAGCCGAACTCGAGCACGTTGAGCTGCATCTGCGGCTGGGTCTGCAGGATGCCGTAGGAGCCCGGCGTGCCCACGGAGAGACGGAACATGCCCTCGCTGAAGATCTGGGTGGGCGACATCATCGTGCCCGCCTTGCGACCCGGCTTGACCACGTTGGGGGAGGCGGGATCGAGGTCCATCCACTTGAGGATGTTGTTCAGCACGAGCCCGGTGCCGGGGATGGCGAAGCCCGAGCCGAAGGGCACGCCGAGCGTCTGGGTGACGGAGACCACGGTGCCCTCGGCGTCCGCGCAGGCGAAGTGCGTGGTCTGCTCGTTCTCGAAGGTGGCCGGATGCCCTTCCGCGATCTGCCCGGTGAGCTTCTCGCGATTGTGCCGCTCCCCCTCGCTCACCGCGGCCTTGGTGGAATCGATGCGCGCCCGCTGAGACTTCGCGTAGGCCTTGGAGAGAAGCCCTTTGATCGGCGTCTCCCCGGCGTACGCATAGGCGAGGCGATCCGCCGAGCCCAGCTTGATCGCCTCGATGAGGTGGTGGAGATGGTCGACGGAGTTGTGCCCCCAGCCCTTGAGGTCGTAGCCCTCGAGGATGTTGAGGGTCTCCAGCATCTGGAAGGCCGAGAAGGGCGGCGGCACCGAGCAGATCTCGTAGCCGCGGTAGCCGATACGGATGGGCTCCCGCCACTCGGGCTTGAATTCCGCGAGATCGCTCTCGGAGAGCCAGCCTCCCGCCTCCTGCACGGCGCGCGCGATGGCCTTGGCGATGGGCCCGCGATAGAACACCTCGCTGCCGCCCTCGGCGACCTGCCGGAAGGTCGAGGCGAGCTCCTTGTAGGTGGCGATCTTGCCCGGCCGCGGCCCGCCGTTGCTCAGGTACAGGCGCTGCGCCTCCACCGAGCGCCCGAGCTGCGGGCGCGCCTGCTCGATGAAGGCCGTGTTCATGAGGGTGAGCGGCGCGCCCTGCTCGGCCCAGTCGATGGCGGGAGCGAGGACGCGCCCGCGGGGCATGCTGCCGAAGCGCTCGAGGGCAGCCATCCAGCCGCCCAGATTGCCGGGCGTGGCGCAGGCCTTGGGCCCTCCCGCCAGCTCGTCCTCGGTGGCGCGCGCCGCATTCGCCGCGGCGGGCGCCCGGCCGATGAAGTCGAGTACGTGGCGCTCGGCGCCCCCGCGCCGCGAGACGAACATCAGGCCGATGCCGCCCGCGCTCGACATGAAGGGCTCGACCACGTTGAGCGTCGAGCCCACCGCCACCGCCGCGTCCACGGCGTTGCCGCCCTCGAGGAGAATGCGAATGCCCGCCATGGAGGCGAGAGGATGAGCGGAGGCGACGGCACCGCGACGACCCATGACGACGGGACGATATGCGTGGCGATGAGGGGGCATAGATCCTCCGGGCGCGGCTGATCGACGCGCGGCACGGGACGACAGGAGCTGCACGGCGGCCTCGGCCATC
>DASQAK010000021.1:0-2649 GCA_035635755.1 Candidatus Methylomirabilota bacterium
CCTCGGCGGCCAGCATTCGGGCGGCGGCGCGTCCGATGCCCGAGGCGCCGCCCGTCACGAGCGCCACGCGTCGCGCCAGCTCCTTCTCGGGCGGCGCCAGCGTCAGCTTGTAGAGCTCGAGCGGCCAGTACTCGACGTCGAAGGCGTCCCGGGCCGAGAGCGACACGTAGCCCCCGAACGAGGTGGCGGCGCCGAGAACCGAGATCGTGTGGTGGTAGATGTCGCTCACGATGCCGGCCGTGCGCCGGTCCTTGCCCGTGGTGAACATGCCGAGCCCCGCTACCGTGATCACGCGCGGGAAGGGATCGGTGAGGGCGGCTCCCGCCGTGTCGTGGGCATCGACGTAGGCCGTGTAGTCGACGACGAAGCGATCGATGGCCGCCTTGATGGCGTCCTTGACGGCCGTGGGATCGTGGGCGTCGGTCACGGGGACGAAGCAGGGCAACCGCTTCGTATAGATCGTATGGTCGGGCGTGGCAGGTCCGATGCGGGACAGCTCGTCCGCCTCGCTCGAGCAGGCGAAGTCGAGGACATCTGGTGAGTCGTCGAAGCTGACCACGACGCGGCGATCGCGCCCCACGAGACCGCGGAGAGCCGGCACCACGCTGAGGGCCACGTGTCGCCGCTCCTCGGCGGGCAGCGCCGGCACCGCGGCACCGCCGAAGCGGACCCGGCTCTTGGCCCTGTGGGCGATGGCCTCCTCGGCCCGGCTGATGAGCTCCACCGTGGCCAGGTAGGCCTCTTCGACGGTGGCGCCCCAGCAAATCGTTCCGTGCTTCTCGAGCAGGAGAGCCTTGGCGGTGGGGCGCCGTCCAAAGGTCTCTGCCACCTCTCTCGAGATGAGAAAGCCGGGGCGACGGTAGGGCAGCGCGATCACCTCGCCGCCGTAGACTTCCCGGAGAACGTCGGCCGCGCGGTCATTGTTGGTGAGGGAAACGATGGCATCCGCGTGGGTGTGGATGACGGCGTCGGCGGGCAGGAAGCCGTGGAGCAAGGTCTCGATGGAGGGGCGCGGGCTGGACGGCTCCTGCAAGGTATGGGCGAGATAGTCCACCATCTCCTGGTCGCCCATGTCTTTCCGCTCGAGCAACGCCAAGACATCGTCCATGCGCACGCCGGGGAAATGCTTGCGCTCGATGCTCTTGAGATCGGAGCCCGAGCCCTTCACCCGCAGCACCCGCACCTCGCGACCGCGGTGATCGCGCTCGCCCTGCTTGATGGAGGTGTTGCCGCCGCCCCAGACGACGAGCGACGTCTCCGCGCCGATGAGGCGCGAGGCATAGACGAGGAGGTCGAGCCCGTCGAGTTTTTTTGCCGTCGCGGCGTCCCAGCGCGAGTTCATGGCGACACCATACCCGAAACCGTCAGGTCCCTCAAGGTTCGAGCGGAGCGCTCGGTTACACTCGACATGTTTCAGACTAGCTCACGATATTCATGACCGGATTTAGCCCTGCACGGGCCCCCTCACCCTGCCCTCTCCCCCGTGACGGGGGAGAGGGATGAGAAGAGTCTCGCTGTACACTCGTTGTTCTGATCCCTCTCCCCCAATGGGGGAGAGGGCAGGGTGAGGGGAACGCATGCTCACGCACAATCCGGGCTAGGACAGGACATGAGCGAACCGATCCCCCGCGAGGCCCAGGCCTACTATGACAAGGGTCGCGAGGCCGAACGCCTCTTCGGGGGCCATGGCGTCATCGAGCTCGCGCGCACCCAGGAGATCATGCTCCGTTACCTCGCTCCCCCGCCGGGCACCGTCCTCGATGTGGGCGGCGGCTCCGGAGTCTACGCCTGCTGGCTCGCCTCCCTGGGCTATCGCGTCCACCTGATCGATGCCATGCCGTTCCACGTCGAGCAGGCGGAAGTGGCATCGGCGCAGCAGCCCCGCGCGCCCCTGGCGTCATGCCGGCTGGGCGATGCGCGCCGGCTCGAGGATCCCGACGCCGGTGCCGACGCCGTCCTGCTCCTGGGGCCGCTCTACCACCTGACCGAGCGTTCGGAGCGCGTCCTGGCCCTCCGGGAGGCGCCCGCGTGCTCAAGCCGGGCGGGCTCCTCGTGGCGGCGGCCGTGGGGCGCTTCGCTTCGCTGCTCGACGGCGTCACCGACGATCTCCTGAGCGATCCCGACTACGCGGCCATCGTGGCGCGGGACCTGAGGGATGGCCAGCACCGGAACCCGACGGAGCACGACTATTTCACGACCGCCTATTTCCACCTGCCCCAGGAGCTCGAGGATGAGGTACGCGAGGCAGGCTTCGAGCGGGTGGGGCTACTGGGCGTGGAGGGGCCCGGCTGGATGCTGGCCGATCTGCAGGCCCGCTGGGCAGATCCGATTAGACGCCGGCAAATCCTCGACGCGGCGCGAGCCATAGAGCGCGAGCCCACCCTCATGGGACTTCATGCCCATATTCTGGCCGTCGGCCGCAAGCCGACCTGGCGTTCAGGTTGACACTTCGGGCGGGCCAGCTTACCGTCCGAATTCAGGGATGAGGAGGTCCCTCACGACATGGCAACGACGTTCCGCTACCAGATTCCCGTCGAGCAGACCAAGTGGAAATTCGAAGGCCAGAGCGATACCGCCTTCACGTGGGAATACGAGGACGGGCGCGAGAAGCTCCTGACCCTCTACGACAAGGGCAAGAAGCAGCAGTGG
>DASQAK010000022.1:0-38729 GCA_035635755.1 Candidatus Methylomirabilota bacterium
CTCCTCCCTCTGCTCGATCAGCGCGGAAGTCCTCGGCCTGCCTGTGGAGCAGGTGGCCGCGGTGGGGCGCGACAGCCACTTCACGCCGCGCGCCGGCACCACCACGGCCACGCGCCAGCTCTTCATGTCGGGAAACGCGGTCCTCAAGGCGGCGCGCGAGGTGCGCCGGCATCTGGTCGATCAGGCCGCGGAGATGCTCGAGGCCGCCCCCGAGGACATCGAGCTCGTGGAGGGGCGGGCCCTCGTCCGGGGCGCGCCGGATCGCGCCATCGATTTCTCCGCCCTCGTGAAAGCGGCGACGGCGGCCGGGCGACCCGTCCAGGCCCTCGACAAGTACGATGCGCCCTCGGCGCCGACCATCGATCCCGCCACCGGGCAGGGCAAGCCCTTCAACGACTACACCTTCGGCACGCAGGCCGTCGAGGTCGAGGTGGACGAGGAGACGGGGCAGACCCGCGTGACGAAGCTCGCGGCCTGCTATGACGTGGGCCAGGCCATCAATCGCCAGAGCACCGAGGGCCAGATCGAGGGCGGGGCCGTGCAGGGGCTGGGCCACGCGCTCCTCGAGGAAGTGGTGCTCGAGGACGGCGTGTCCAAGAACCCGCACCTTCTCGACTACAAGATCCCGACCACGCTCGACGCGCCCGAGATCATCACGATCCTGCTCGAATCTGGCCAGGGCCTGGGGCCCTTCGGAGCCAAGGGCATCGGCGAGCCCGCCATGACCCCGACGCCGGCCGCCGTGATGAACGCGGTGTCCCGCGCCGCCCGCTCCCCGCTCACCCAGTTCCCGATCACCGCCGAGCGCGTCCTCGCCGCCCTCAAGAACTCTTCCTTGAGGGCCGACTTTCGAGCCGAGACGCTTCCCGTTGTTCGAGCTGAAGGGCGAAGCCCTGAGGCGAGGGCTGAGTGAATGCCGCAGGCGTGGCTCTTCGAGCTGAGTGACGAAGCTGCGAGGCGAGGACCGAGTGGATCAGCGGCGAGGCGAGTGCTGAGAAGATAAGGGGGCCACTTCACACCCATGCGCCTGGACTTCACGCTGAACAACCGGCCGTACCGCCTGGAGGCGCCCGACCACTGGACGGTTCTCGACCTCCTCCGCGACGGCCTCGCGCTCACCGCGACGAAATATGGCTGCGGTGAGGGCGTGTGCGGCACCTGCACCGTGCTCCTCGACGATGAGCCCGTCCGCGCTTGCCTCGTGCTCGCGGCCCGCCTCCGCGGGCGCACCCTTCTCACCGCGGAAGGCCTGGAGTCGAACGGCGCGCCCGACCGTCTCCAGAGCGCCTTCGCCCGCGCGGGCGCGGCCCAGTGCGGCTTCTGCACGCCGGGCATGCTGCTCTCGGCTCGCGCACTCCTCGCCGCGAATCCGACGCCCACCGAGCACGACGTGCGCGAGGCGCTGGCGGGCAATCTCTGCCGCTGCACGGGCTACACGAAGATCGTCGAAGCGGTGCTCGCCGCGGCGGGCCCCCGCTGATGCGCCTGCGTCCCTTCGCGCTCGTCGAGCCCGAGACCATTCCCGAGGCCGTCGAGATCCTGGCCCGCCTGGACGGGGAGGCCCGGGTGATCGCGGGGGGCACCGCCCTCGTTCCCACCATGCGCCTCGGCCTCGTCACGCCCGATCGACTCGTCTCCCTGCATCGGATCGCCGGGCTCTCGGAGGTCCGCGTCGACAAGGGCATGCTCGAGATCGGCGCCATGACGAGCCTGTCGGCCCTCGTGCGCCGCAGTGTCGTCCGCGAGGGCTGGCCACTTCTCGCTCAGGCGGCGTCCCGCGTGGCGACTCCGCCGATCCGCAGCAGCGCCACCCTCGGCGGCAATCTCTGCTATGCCGAGGCCGCCTCCGATCCCGCGCCGGCGCTGCTCTGTCTCGAGGCCCAGGTGCGCGTGGCGGATTCGGTCGGGGAGCGCGTGGTGCCGATCGGCGAGTTCTTCACCGGCTTCTACGAGACGGCGGTCGCCGCGGGAGAGATCCTGACGGCGGTGCGCGTGCCGCCCATGCCGGAAGGAGCCCGCGCGGGCTACGTCAAGTTCTGCCCGCGCTCGGCCGAGGACAAGCCGCTCATCGGAGTGGCCGCCCTCGTGACGCTCGACGGCGCCAAGCGAGTGAGCGACATCCGGCTTGCCCTCGCGGGCGCCGCGCCGACTCCGATCCGTACGCGGCGCGCCGAAGCGGCGCTCCAGGGTGAGACTCTGACCGATGCCGCGGCTCGCGCCGCCGCGGACGCCGCCGCCATCGAGGCTGATCCGCTCTCCGACCTCATGGGCTCGTCCGACTACCGTCGCGAGATGATCCGCGTCTGGGTCCGCCGCCTGCTCCTCTCGCTCCGCTAGTTGGTTCCGCGTTCTCGACTTCGGTATACTCCGGCGCGTGCTCCCCACCCCTCCGCTTCCCGCACCATTCCAGGCCCTCTTCGCAGAGCTGGAGGAGATAGATTCCTCAGGGGCCAGCCGCACCTTCCATCAGTGCTTCGGGTGCGGCCCTCATCATGATATCGGGCTCCGCGTTCGCAACTTCAAGTCAGACGGCGGTGTGCTCTCGCCCATCGTGATCCCGAGTCGCTTCGAGGGGCCGCCGAATGGCGCGCACGGCGGAATTGTCGCCGCCTACCTCGATGAGGTCCTCGCGGGAGCCGCCGTGAGTCACACGGGGCGGGTCCATGTGACGGGAGAGCTCAGCATTCGGTACATCAAGCTCACGCCCATCGAGCATCCGCTTCTGGGTCGAGGCCGTGTCGTGAAGCAAGCGGAGAAGTATGTGGACCTCGAAGGCACGCTCGAGGATCTGGAGACCGGCGAGGTCGTGGCGAGGGCCACCGGGCGCTTCTTCGCGCTTCCGAATGCCCGATAGTCGCCGCGGACGACTCCCGATGCCGGCCCCGCTTGACGGGTGGCCCGCTTCTGGGACAATAGCCGCTACTCAAAGGGGTGACGATGACATGCTCGTCCACCTTTCTCGATGGCCGATGATCAGCCCCACGGTGAGCTCGCCATGAGGGCGAGCGCTCGTCCCGTCGCGCAGGGGGCCCATCTGGTGGGCAGCGTGCCCCTCGCGAGCGCGGAGGTCGTCTTTCAGACGGTGGCCGCCGAGATCGGGGATCGCCTGCGCCGCATCCCCGACGGCGAGACCGGCCCGCGCTCGGACTGGATTGTCTGGCAGCTCCCGGTCTTCACCTCCCAGCCGCAGCTCGAGGTGGTCCCTCCAGGCCCCGACAGCTGGCGGCCGCTGCCGCGAGTCCGTCTCGGCGAAGGTATCCGGCCCGACAGCGTGGTGTTCGAGGCCCTGGGGTACGCGGAAGCGGCGATCGCCTCGTATCGCGTCTTCGCGCGGCTGAAGCGTGACGGCCTCGTGCCGGTGGCGTGCCGCTTCCAGGTCTGCCTGCCCACTCCGCTGGCTCCGATCAGCGCCTTCGTGGTTCCCGAGCATCAGGGTGTCCTTGAGCGCAGTTACGAGGAGCGACTGCTCGCCGAGCTGCAGGTGATCCTCCGCGAGGTGCCCCACGACCAGGTCTCCGTACAGTGGGACACCAACTTCGAGTTCGGAATGCTCGAGGGCGTCTTTCCGGTCTGGTTCGAGGACGTCAAAGGCGGCATTCTCGAGCGCCTGCTGCGGCTCTCCCGACAGGTGCCGTCGGACGTCGAGCTCGGATATCACTTCTGCTACGGCGACGTCCAGCACCGGCACTTCAAGGAGCCCGCCGACGCCGGCAAGCTGGTGGAGGTCGCCAATGCGCTGGCGGCGAGCCTCGGGCGGCCGCTGAACTGGATCCACATGCCGGTGCCCCGTGACCGGACCGACGAGGCGTACTACGCGCCGCTGAGGGAGCTTCGTCTGCAGCCCGAGACCGAGCTGCACCTCGGCCTGGTCCACCACACGGACGGGGTCGAGGGAACGGCGCGCCGTATGGAGGTGGCCGCGCGCTTCGCCTCCGGCTTCGGCATCGCCACGGAGTGCGGCTGGGGGCGGCGCGCGCCGGCGAGCATTCCGGATCTGCTCCGGATCCATCGAGAGCTGAGCGCGCCTGTGCAGCAGTCGGGCCGCCCGCGCGGACGCTTCGCATGGCCGGCCGGGTTCGCGCGCATTCCCGACGAGGACTGGACGCGGCAGCCCGTGGATGTCTTTGGCCTTCGGTACGACACGGTCGAGAACCACGGCTGGTACCGGAACCTCGACCCGACCGTGGAGGACCTCGCCCGGCATCTGGAGGAAGGCCAGCTCCTCATCGACTACTCGGGGGGAACGGGAATTCTCCTCGACCGATTGCAGCTACGGATCTTCGACCGCCGCGTGGGCATGCTCATCGTGGATAGCTCGCCCAAGTTCCTGCGGGTGGCGCTGGACAAGTTCAGCGGAGACGAGCGGGTGGGCCTGCGGCTCCTGCGCTGGCGCAAGGAAGAGAAGCGGCTGGACTTCCTCGACGAAGCGATAGGCGTTGAGCTCACGGGGCGCGGAGCCGACGCCATCACCTCGACCAACGCCATCCATCTCTACATGGACTTGCCCGAGACGATCGCCTCGTGGGCTCGCGTGATTCGGCCCGGCGGGCGCGTCTTCGTGCAGTCGGGCAATATCCGCAATCCCCAGGCCCGGCCGAGCGAGTGGATCCTGGACGAAACCGTCTGGGCCATCCACGAAGTCGCCGTCGGCCTCGTCCGCAACGATCCTCGCTACGCCGCCTACCGCCCCCTCCTCGACGACGAGGCCCGCATGCAGGCGCACGTCGCGTATCGGGACCGCGTCTTCCTGCCTGTGCGCCCCCTCGACTACTACGTGGGCTGCCTCGAGGGAGCCGGGTTCACCGTGGAGGCGGTGACCGCTCGCACCATCGAGACCAGCGTGGAGGATTGGTTCGAGTTCTTGACGGCCTATCACGAGGCGGTGCTGGGCTGGCTCGGAGGCTCTGCGAAGGTGGATGGCACGCCCGCGACCACGGAAGCCGAGCGTGATCGCTTGGCCCTGATCCGGCACTCCATGGACACGCTCCTGGGCGGCCGCAAGTCCTTCCGATGCTGCTGGACCTACATCAACTGCTTGAGGCCGTGATTCTCGGCGCGGCCCGCTGAAGCCAACCCCCCAACCACATCCTCGGCTCCGGGACAATCGCTCACAAGAGGTTTTCGGCCTGAGCGATCTCGATTCACCGCCCGGGCTACACGGACGCGCGTGATCCCCACCAGAGCACGGTCATTTGAATGGGAACCACCGAGGCGAGGGCGAGGGCGAAGCCGAGCCACTTGCCGAGCGCGGCGAGACCAAGCGTGGTCACCAGGCAGAACACGGCGAAGTTCCACATCCCGGGAAAGAATCCACGCAGGAACCGGATGGTGGTGGGCGGACCCTGCTGGACGTGGGTGAAGGCCATCAGGATGGCGAGCGCGACGGGGAAGGGCGTGATGGCCCCGCTCAGGGTGGGGCCGAGCCGCTGCGCGAGGCCCGTCGTGGTCAGCACGAGGGCGACGGCGGAGATCACGCGCAGAGGCAGGTCCCAGGCGCTCCGCGCGGCTGGCGCGGGACCCTCCCTCGTGTGGGGCAGGAGCGCTCGCGCGAGGATGAAGCTCGCGAGCGTCGCGCCGAAGGCCGCCAGGGGCGCCCAGGGTATGCCATGCAGGGCCAGGATAAGAAGAACGAAGCTTCCCCAGCTCGCGGCCAGGCTCGCCCACCACGGAGCGCGCAGGCAGGCCCACGCATAGGCGAGCCCGGAAGCGGCGACGGCGATCAGGCTCACGAGGGTGGCGCGGGCCGCCTCCGCGGCGAAGCCCTCGCCCTGTTCGGTGGCGAGGAAGAAGAGCACGGGACCGGCCACGAGGGGAAAGCTGGCGAGGACGCCCCCCACGCGTGGTCCCCAGCGTTGTCCCGCCAGCGTGACCGAGATGATCAGCGTGGGGACGACGATGATCTTCAGGAGGAGGAGCACGCGGCGGGGGCCTCAGAAGAAGAGAAAGGTGACGGCCACGAAGAGAGGAATCAGGACGAGCCCGCTGTAGAGCATGTAGCCGAAGAAGCTCGGCATCTTGACCCCCGCCTCCTCGGCGATCGACTTGACCATGAAGTTGGGGGCATTGCCGATGTAGGTGTTGGCGCCCATGGCCACCGCGCCCACGCTGATGGCGGCGAGGATAGCCCGCGGCACCCCGATCACGTCGGCCGGGAGTCCCAGGCCCTGCCCGAGGGCCAGGAAGGCGAGATAGGTCGGCGCGTTGTCGAGGAACGACGATAGCGCGCCGGCGGCCCAGAAGAACTGCCAGGGCTGACGCACGCCCAGCGCGTGCCCCTGCGTGTGCAGCAGCTCGAGGGCGGGGATCATCGTCAGGAAGATGCCGAAGAAGAGCACGGCGACCTCGATGATGGGATAGGCCGTGAAGCCGTTGGCGCGACGGATGTCCCGCGGCGTCGACCAGAGCGAGATCGCCATCAAGGCGAGCATGACCACCTCTCGCGCGGGCTCTCGCAGGAACGCCACCGCGAGGACGACGCCGACCAGCCAGAGCGCGTTGAGGCCGCCGCGCACGCGCAGGGGCACGACTTGGGCTCGATCGCGACGAATTGCCTCGGGGCGCTCCCGCGCGTACTGCGTCGAGTCCCAGATGAAGTACAGGAGCAGGAGCGTCCCAACCATCAGCAGCCAGGGCGGCCACAACCGGAAGGTCCACGTGAAGGGGACGCCCTGGAGGTACCCCAAGAAAAGAGGAGGGTCGCCGAGAGGCGTCAGCATGCCGCCGATGTTCGAGACGATGAAGATGAAGAAGATCACGGTGTGCTTGATGCGGGCCCGCTCTTGGTTCGTCTGGAGCAGCGGCCGGATCAGGAGCATGGACGCGCCCGTGGTCCCGACCAGCGAAGCGAGCACGGCACCCACGGCGAGGAAGCCCGTGTTGGTCAGGGGCGTGGCGACCAGGTCGCCCTGGAGGAGCACGCCGCCCGAGACGACGTAGAGGGTGGCGAGAAGAATGATGAACGAGACATACTCCTCACCCATTCCCACGAGGGCGGCAGGTTTTCGCATCACATAGAGCACGAGAACGGGCAGGCTCAGGACGCACGCGACCAGGAGCTTGTTGCGGTTGCGCTCCCACCAGTGCGGTATCCAGAGGGGAAAGACCGTGATCGTGAGCAGCATGAAGACGAACGGCAGGACCGTGTAGAGGGGCAGGGCACTCTGGGGGCTCAAGGGTTCTCCAGGCTCGACCGAGCCGTGTCAACGCGCTCGGTCGCTCAGGCCCCCGGGGCGGAGCGACCACGCCCCGTCGGCGTCACTGCTGGAGCCGGGCCTGCGCGCCGTCCGCGGCTCCCGCGCTGAGGTAGTCCCACATTCGCGCGGCGAGCGTCGCCGAGAGCTCGATATCCTCTTCGAGCAGATAGCCGCGTGCGCAGAGCTCTCGCCCCGCCTGACGCACCTGCTCGACATAGCTCTCCCGCGAGGGGTAGCGTTCCTCGATGGAGAAGCGCGGATCGCCCGAGGCCTCGCGCTCCTCGCGTGTCCGCGGGAAGAACAGCGTGGAGCCGACGAAGACCAGCAGTTGCTCCTGGCCGCCGATCTCCGGGTGGCGGGGATTCCAGCCCGTGTGCGTGGCCAGCGGCACCGTGAGCTCGGGCACCGCGATGCCGCCGATCTCGTTCCCATCGGCGTCCACCGCGGACACCCGCGAGCCATACGGGCGACCGCGGCGCGGGGGGATGGTGGGCGTCTCGCGAAGCTCCCCGGAGGCGCCGAAGTCCAGGCGCAGCGGCCGCGGATGGTGGCGCGGGTAGTGCGCGTTCGGGATGGCGTCGAAGACCTTGGCCAGGTCTTCGGGAGCGACCGCGCTGCCGTCGGTCAGGCGCGGATGGACGCTCGGGGGCGGCTCCACGCCGTCGCTCACCCAGCGGTCGAGGCTGACCAGGCACGCGCGCAGGAGCCGGGAGTAGTCGACCACGCCGCGCAGGTTCTGGGAGTGGTCGATGGCGCCGGTAGGATCGGCGGCGCCGATCTGCCAGTTCGTGGGCGGCCACGCGCCGAGGCTGTGCTCGGTGCCCGCGTAGAGATAGATGCGCGTGTTCGGGCCGTGCGCGACGTCGCTCATGCCGTCCGCACTCGTGTGGATCAGCGAGGCGTCGCCGCGGTGGTATTCGGCGGAGGTGTTCGTGTACATGATCTTGAGCGGGCTCTGCCGGGCGTGGAGCCGCCGATGCAGGGCGTCGACCTGGCCCGTCTCCGGATCCTTCTCGGGCAGATCGGTGAAGGGAAAGAGGTGCGCCATCATCTGCGGCCGGTCCTTCGAGTTCTGGCCGAAGCGCTGGTTGAACTCTCCCCGCAGACCGCCCGGCACGTTGGCGATGATGCCGTCCAGCGCCTCGCGGCCTTGCTCGTCCAGGTTGAGATCGTAGTAGACGTACGTGCGGAGGAGCCGCCCCGTCTGTGATCGGCCATAGCCGTAAACGTGATGGAGGCGACCGGGCGCCGGATGGCCTTCGCCGGCCGTGCCGTGCTTGATCCACGAGGCCGCCTCGCGAAGCGCGGCGGGGCCGAGCCCCATGACAGGCGCTCCGAGCGCGGTGTAGGCGATGCGGTAGAGCCGGCCTTTCTCGAATCCACCCTCGAGCGTGATGTGACCGGCATCAGGCGTGAAACGCCAGCGCTCGCGCGCAATGACCACCGGCTCGGCGTCCGGCTGATCCTGCACGGTGAGCTGCGCGTCACGCTCCTCGATGTCGGCAGCGGGATAGGGCCGGTGCCCGCGATCGGACAGGAGCAGCGACGCCGCGGGCACGTGGGTCTGGAGCTGCGTGTACGCGCGCCCCTTGATGGGCCGGCCACCGGCGTCGAGCGCGTCCGGCCCGTGCAGGCGGAGGAGGCCGGGCAGATCGGGGAGGTCGCCCTGCCAGGCGCAGGAGAGCACGACGAAGCCGCGTCGCATGAGAAAGCCGTCGCCCGTGTCGATGGGCGGATTCGGGTCGGCGCCTGGAGCGAAGGCCGGGCGTGTGGCGCGGTTGAAGTTCGGCACGGCGATGGTATTGCCCCGGTTGACCACGTCGAGGAGCACGCCGCCGCGGCATCGCGAGCGATCCACCGGCACGAGCAGCGAGGCCTCGGACGAGAACGCCACACGTCCCGCGTCATCTCGCGGCGCCCGCTCCACGTCGGTGATGCGCGTGTTGGAGGGGTGCAGGGGGTCGATGGTGAAATGCAGCCGCCCCTTGAGCTCCTCGTAGGCTCCCGTGTCGCCGAACGCAGCGCCGCCGGCCAGGGGCCGCCGGAGCGTGATCTCGAAGCGTGTCACCGGCATCCCTCGCTCTCCTTGTTCTCGGGGGTCGTGGTCATGACCATGTCATACTTGGTCAGGGTCGCAATCTTACCTCGTGGTCCGCTCCAAGAGCGACCGGGTTGTCGGGGAGGGCCGTGCTGAGACTTCACGCCGCGATCGCGCTGGCGCTTCTGGCGGGCGGATGCGCGTCGGCCGGACAATCCTGTCCCGCGGCGAAGTCCGGCTGGTTCTCCGGCTGGGGCAGCGGCGGCAGCAATGCCTTCATGTTGGGCCTTCGCCGCCCGTGGGGCTGCGAGGACCGCGGTGCTGCTCCCGCGCGACCGCCCGCGCCCCCTGCCGCTCCCCCCTCGACAGAACCGACCCCGGAAGCGGCGCCGTCCCCGCGGTAGACCGCGCAGGAGTCGGGGGCTATACTCGGGCCGGTTTCAGGATGAGGGAAGCGCTGATCTTCTTCGTGTCCCCGAGCAAAGGAGCTGACCATGGCCGTTTCCGTCGGATTCATCGGTGTCGGCAACATGGGCAATCCCATGGCGTCCAATATTCTCAAGAACGGCTTCAAGATGAAGGTCTTCGACCTGAGTCCGAAGGCGATGGAGAATCTCGTCCAGGCCGGAGCCCAGCGCGCGGCCTCGGCGCGCGAGGTGGTCGAGGGCTCCGAGATCGTACTCACGTGTCTGCCCGCCTCTCCTGACGTCGAGGCGCTCTACCTCGACGCGGGTGGTCTCGTGGAGTGCGCCAAGCCCGGGACCATCCTGATCGACCTGAGCAGCGTGCTGCCCTCCACGCCCCGCAAGATCGAGCCCCGCGCCCGCGACCGGGGCGTGCACTTCCTGGAGTCGCCGGTGAGCGGTGGCGTCAGCGGCGCGCGCGCGGCGACCCTGGCCGTCATGGTCGGGGGCGACGGAGAGGTCCTCAAGCGCGCCGAGCCCGTCCTGCGCTCCATCGGCCCGAACATCTTCCACGTCGGGCCCGTGGGCGCCGGCAACACCGTCAAGGCGATCAACAACATGATGGCCTGCGTCAACTCGCTGGCCATGATGGAAGGGCTGGTCCTCGGGCTCAAGGCCGGCCTGGATCCCATGATCATCCACGATGTGGTGAAGGCGAGCAGTGGAGGGAGCAAAGCCCTCGACCGCATTCCGCGCGCCATCATCCCGCGCGACTTCGAGCCCGGCTTCAAGGTCTTCCTGATGAACAAGGACCTCGAGACCTTCAACACCATCGCCAAGGAGCTCCACGTGCCCGTGAGCTTCTCGAACGTGGCCCAGCGCTACGAGCAGGCGGCCATGGCCGCCGGGCTGGCCGACAAGGACACCACGGTGGTCATGACCATCATCGAGAAGCTTGCCGCGCTCGAGGTGCCGCGCGCCAAGTAACGCGGTGCTCCTCCTGCCGCTCCTCGCGGAGGCGGCGTCGGCGTGGCTCGCGAGGCCGCCTCTTCTCCTGGGCTATGTCGGTGTCAGCATCCTGGCCGCCTTCGTCGTGCGGGGGTACAGCGGCTTCGGTTCGTCGATGATCGCCGTCTCCGCCCTCACGCTCGTCATGCCGCCGGCTCACGTGGTGCCGGCCATGTTCGCCCTCGAGATCGTGGCCTCCGTGGGTCTCCTGCCCTCGGTCTGGCGCGACGTGGACTGGCGCTCGCTGGTGTGGATCGTGGGCGGCTGCATGGTCGCCACCCCGGTCGGGCTCGCCGTGCTCGCCCATGCGCCGGAGAACCTCATGCGCGCCGTCGTCTCGGCCGTGGTCGTCGGGGTCGCACTCGTCCTCCTGAGCGGATTCGCCCTCCGCGCCACCCCTGGTCCCGCGGCCACCTTCGCGGCGGGATGTCTCTCCGGGCTTCTCAACGGATCGACCGGCCTCGCCGGTCCGCCCGCGGTGATCTTCTATTTCTCGTCGGACGGTGCCGCGGCGAGGGGCCGCGCCTCTCTCATCGCGTTCTTCGTGGCCACCGATGTCTATGCGCTCTTCCTGGCGAGGGCGGGGGGCTTGCTGGACGCGCAGGCCATGATCCTCGGGCTCTACGCGCTTCCCTTCGTCGCGCTCGGGATCTGGCTGGGGCACCGGCGCTTCATCGCCACCGAGCCGGAGACGTTTCGTCGGGTCGTGCTCTGGATCCTCGCCGGTCTCGGGCTCGCCGGCCTCGTGCTGGCCGCGGTGAGGTACAGCGCAGCCACCTAGCCTGCGGTATGCTCGGGCGGCGTAGCTCATGCGGGACACCTGAGAGGACGGCCCATGGCGCGCCGCAAGATCCTCGTGGCGATGATGATGCACGAGACCAATACGTTTTCGCCCGTCCCCACGCCCCTGACCTCGTTCCGCCCGCTCTCCGGTCCCGCGGCCATCCAGGAGTTCCAGGACACCAATACCCAGCTGGGCGGCTTCCTGCACGTGGCCAAGGAGACGGGCGCGGAGATCGTGGTGCCCCTCGCGGCCGGTGCTCATCCCTCGGGCTACGTGGAGAGGGCGGCGTACGAGGACATGTGCGAGGCCATCGTGGGCGGGATCAGGAATGGCTGCGACGCGGCCTTCCTGGCGTTGCACGGTGCCATGGTCGCCGAGCACGTCGACGACGGCGAGGGCGAGCTCCTCCGCCGCATTCGGGCGGTGGCGCCCCATCTGCCCCTCGCCGTCGGGCTCGATTTCCACGCCCACATGACGGCGCCCATGGTCGACCACGCCACCGTCCTTGCCGGCTACCGGACTTATCCGCACATCGACATGGGCGAGACGGCGCAGCGGGCGGCCCGGACGCTCGTGCGGGCGATGAACGGCGAGGTCGAGCCCGTCATGGTGTGGGGATGGCTGCCCATGATGACGAGCACGCTCGTGCACGCCCCCTCCCGCCAGCCCATGAAGGATGTCATGGACATGGCCATCGGCGCGGAGTCCTCGAGCTCCGTCCTGAATGCCTCCGTGTTCGGCGGCTTTCCGCATGCCGATATCCCGCATCTCTCCTGCTCGGCGGTGGTCGTGTGCGACCGACGCGACGATCCCGGCAAGGTCCTCCTCGACCAGCTCCTGGGTCTGGCCTGGGACCGGCGCGACTCCTTCCTCTACCGGGGCGAGCCGCTGTCGAGCCAGATCGCCCACGCGCGCTCGCTGGGGGAGGGGCCCGTCCTCCTCGTGGATCACGGCGACAACACCGCCTCGGGCGGGACGCAGGACGTGATGAGCGTCATCGAGGAGGCCATGCGACAGGGCCTCGAGGACATGGTGGCGGGACCGATCTGCGATCCGCCCAGCATCGCCCGCATCCTCGCGGCGGGTACGGCGGCCAGCGTCACCCTGTCGCTGGGCGGGAAGGTGGACATGCCGCAGGTCAATCTCACGGGCAGGCCCCTCAGCGTCACCGGCAAGGTGGCGCGCATCACCGAGGGCGAGTTCGTGGTCACGGGACCCATGGCCACGGGCACGCGCGTCCGCATGGGCCGGACCGCCGTGCTCGATACTGGAAACATGCAGATCGTGGTCTCGGAGCGTCGCAGCGAGCCCTTCGACCTCGGCGTGTTCACCCACTGCGGCGTCGACCCGCGCCGCAAGCGCTACGTCCTCATCAAGTCGCGCCAGCACTTCCGGGCGGGCTTCGAGCCGATCGCTCGTCACATCGTGCTCTGCGACGGCGAGGGCGTCACCAGCTCGGACCTCCAGCGCTTTACCTACCGGAACCGCCGCCGGCCCCTCTATCCGTTCGAGGCCGACGTCCAACCCGCTCCCCGCACCCGAAGTGGAGGACCACGATGATCCAGTTCAAGAAGCTCACCTACGAGGCGCTCGAGGTCGGCGAGGAGTTCGTCTCCGACGAGCAGCTCGTCCTCCCCGAAGACGTCGAGACGTACGCCTTCGCGGTGGAGGACCACCATCCCTGGTTCCTCGAGGACTCGCCCTTCGGCGGGGCCATCGCGCACCCCACCCTGCTCGGGAACCAGGCCCTGCGGATGCGCCACGGCCGCTACATCGTGCACGCGGGACTGCACGCAAAGATGGACTTCGAATTCCTGGAGCCGATCCGACCCGGCGTGCGTACCCGCTCGCGCGGCAAGGTCGTGGACAAGTACGAGCGCGGCGGCAAGCCGTACATGGTGACGGAGTTCGTGACCGAGGACGAGAACGGCACGACGCTCGTGCGCGGCCGCTTCACCCAGATGCTCTTTCGCGACTGAGAGGCGACTCCCATGGCGACCATGACCCAGATCCTGCCGTCCCTCGTGAAGGAGATCTCCCAGCGCAAGATCGACGCCTACTCCGTGGTGCGGGCGCGTTCCATCCACACGGATGAGAGCTGGGCCCGGGCCAAGGGATTCCGCGCCCCGCTCGCCCAGGGCATGATGTCCACGGCCTACGTCTCGGAAATGATGACGCGCTTCCTCGGCGCCGGCTTCGTCAAGGGGGGCACCATCTCGATGGCCTTCGTCAAGCCGGTCTTTGCCGGGGATCGGCTCACCGTCCACGGCGTGGTCAAGGACAGGCAGACGGAGAACGGGCGCACGCGCGTCACCGTGGAGGTCTGGTGCGTGAACCAGGGCGGCCAGACAACCGCCATCGGCACGGCGAGCGGCCTCGAGTCGTGAAGCGGAGCACCGAGCGCATCCTCACCACGCACACGGGCAGCCTGCCGCGGCCGCCCGACCTCACGGCCATGCTGGAGTCGATGGACGGCGGGAGCGCCCTCGACCCCGCCGCCTTCGACGGTCGCGTGCGTCGCGCCGTCGCGGATATCGTCCGCCAGCAGGTGGACGCCGGCGTGGACATCGTCAATGACGGCGAGCAGGGCAAGGTCGGCTATTCGACCTATGTGCGGCATCGCCTCACGGGGTTCGGGGGAAAGAGCGGAGTGCCGAGCCGGGCCGACTGGGCCGACTTTCCGGAGGCGGCTGCCCGCGCCGAGCGGCGCTCCGCCGTGTCCCGTCCCGCCTGCGATGGCCCCATCGAGTGGCAGGACCGGGGGGCGGTACAGAAGGACGTGGCCAACCTGCGCGCGGCCCTCGAGGGCGTCCGGCCCACGGAAGCGTTCATGACGGCCGCCTCGCCCGGAGTGATCGCCCACTTTCTCCGCAATGAATACTATCCGAGCCGGGAAGCCTATCTCGCGCGTCTCGTCGACGTCATGAAGGAGGAGTACGACGCCATCCACCGGGCGGGCTTCGTCCTCCAGGTCGATTGCCCCGATCTCGCCATGGGGCGCCACCTCGCCTTCCCGAGCCTGAGCAACGCGGAGTTCGTGAAGATCGCCGAGGCCAACGTGGAGGCGCTCAACCACGCCCTCCGCGACATCCCGCCCGACCGGATGCGGCTGCACCTCTGCTGGGGCAACTACGAGGGGCCGCATCACCGGGACATTCCGCTGCGGGAGATCATCCACGTCGCCCTCAAGGCCCGGCCCCAGGCCCTCTCGCTGGAGGGCGCCAATCCGCGCCACGAGCACGAATGGGTCGTGTTCCGGGAAGTGCGCCTGCCCGAGGAGAAGATCCTCATCCCCGGCGTGCTCGACTCCACCACTAATTTCATCGAGCACCCCGAGCTCGTCGCCCAGCGGCTCGTTCGCTATGCCGAGGTGGTGGGCCGGGAGCGCGTGATCGCCGGCACCGACTGCGGCTTCGCGACCTTCGGGCGCTCGACGCTCCAGGTCGAGCCCGAGATCGCGTGGGCCAAGTTCACGTCGATGGCCGAAGGGGCCCGCCTCGCTTCCCAGCAGCTCTGGCGCTGACCAAAAAGGAGTCGCGATGAAGATCGGGATCTTCCTGACGAATCAGAACCCGGTGGGGAGCGACATGGTCTCCGCCCTCGAGAACCAGTGCCTCATGACCCGTCTCGCGCGGGATCGCGGCTGGGACGCAGTCGCCGCCGGCCAGCACTACCTGAGCGAAGGCATGAGCCAGCTGCAGCTCATTCCCTACCTGGCGCGCCTGGCCGCGGAGGCGGGCCACATGACGGGCGTGGCCGGAGTTCTCCTCATCGGGCTGCATAATCCGATCGAAGTGGCGGAGTGCATGGCCTCGCTCGATGTCATCTGGCAGGGGAACTTCGTCTTCGGTGTCGGGCTGGGCTATCGGGACGTGGAGTTCGACGCTTTCAAGGTGCCCCGCGGGCAGCGCGTGCGTCGCTTCGAGCAGTGCCTGGAGGTGGTGAAGCGGCTGTGGACCGAGGACAAGGTGACGGTGGACAACGACGTGTGCACGCTCTCGAACGTCACCCTGACGTGCCGGCCCGTTCAGCATCCGCATCCTCCCATCTGGGTGGCCGCCAACAACGACAACGCCATCCGGCGCGCCGCCCGTATCGGGGACACGTGGTTCGTGAATCCGCACGCGACCATGACCACCATCACGCGTCAGATGGAGCTGTACCGGGCTGAGCTGACGCGGGTGGGCAAGCCGTTCCCGCGGGTCCTTCCGATGATCAAGGAGATCTTCTGCGCCAAGGACACCCGGACCGCGCTGGAGATGGCCGGCCCCTTTCTCGCCAACAAGTACCGCACCTATGCGTCCTGGGGACAGGACAAGGTCATGCCGGGTGGGGAGACGTTCGACCAATCGTTCGACGCTCTCCTCCGCGATCGCTTCGTGCTGGGAAGTCCCGAGGAATGCTACGAGCAGCTCCGCCCGTGCTGGGAGGAGGTGGGCGCCAACTTTCTCTTCTTTCGCACCTACTGGAGCGGCATGCCGGTGGCTCCCGCTCTGGCCAGCATGCGGCTCATCAGCGACGAGCTGCTCCCGGCCTTGCGCAGGATCAAAACGGGCGAGTGAGGCTCACGTCCGCGCTATCCCTTCGACGTGGGGTCCTTCTCTCTCGTCCTGGTCACGCCGCGGGCGATACCGATCCCGACCAGACAGAGGACGCCCACACCTATCCATTTCGGGGGCACATGGAGCAAGTGGGCACCGATGGCCAGGCCAATGATCAGGATGCAGTACCCGATGAGATAAATCCCGAAGGCCATCGGCCATTCCTCCTTGAACCGGTCTCGCCCCGATCAGGCGGCAACTCTGCGTCAGAATATCGCATTCTAGGCGGTACCATGAGCCTATGGCGAGTCTGAAGAAGCGGCTGCCCGGCAACGTGGCGGGCGAGTTCTACGTCGACTCGACCTGCATCGACTGCGATCAGTGCCGGCAGATCGCGCCGGCAACGTTCCGGGCCCGGGGCGAGCACTCGATCGTGTTCCGCCAGCCCGTCACCGCCGAGGAGTTGCGGCGGGCCGACAAGGCCATGGTCGCGTGCCCCGCGGGCTCCATCGGCGCCCTGGGAAAGCGCGACCTGTCCGAGGCGATCGCCGCATACCCGGAGCGCGTCGACGGCAACGTGCATTTCTGCGGCTTCGCCGCGGAGAGCACCTACGGCGGCTCGAGCTATCTCATCGTCCGCCCTCAGGGCAATGTCCTCGTGGACTCGCCGCGGTTCGCCAGCCATCTCGTGCGCCGCATCGAGGAGATGGGCGGCGTGCGCCTCATCTTCCTCACGCACGTCGATGACGTGGGGGACCACGCGAAGTTCCGGCGTCACTTCGGGTGCGGTCGCGTGATGCACGGCAACGACGCGCGCTTTCCCGTCGAGCGCCGCCTCGAGGGTGAGGAGCCGGCCCGCCTTGCCGACGACCTCCTCGTGATCCCGACCCCGGGTCACACGAAGGGCCACCAGGTGCTCTTGTACGCGGGGAGGATGCTCTTCACGGGGGACCATCTCGCCTGGTCTCCGGAGGAGCACAGCCTGACCGCCTACCGGGATGTCTGCTGGTATTCCTGGACCGAGCAGACCCGGTCGATGGAGAAGCTACTCGCCTATCGCTTCGACTGGGTGCTGCCCGGCCACGGCCCCCGGCACCATTGCTCGAGCCGGGAGATGCACCACCATCTCGAGCGCTGCGTGTGGGCCATGAAGCGCGAGCGGCAACGATCCGTCCGGATCACCCGATGATCCGCCGAGCCCGGCCGGCCCTGCTGCTCACCGCGCTCACCGCCCTGGCGTGTGCGCTCGCCGTCGGAGGCATGGCTGCGGGGCAGGGGGGAGCACCGCTCCTCGTGATGGTCTCCGTGGACGGTCTGCGGCCGGACTACATCACCGCGGCGGACGCCCGGGGCGCGAAGGTGCCGAACATGCGCCGCTTCCTGAAGGAAGGCAGCTTCGCCGAAGGTGTCGAGGGCGTCATCCCCACCGTGACCTATCCCAGCCATACGACGCTCGTGACGGGAGTCTCGCCGGCCACGCACGGCATCTTCGCCAACCTGACCTTCGATCCTCTCAGGGGAAACCAGAGCGGCTGGTACTGGTACGCCGAGGACATTCGCGTGCCTACCCTCTGGGACGCCGCGGCGCGGTCCGGCTGGACCACGGCCAGCGTCCAGTGGCCGGCCACCGTCGGGGCGCGCATCACGTGGAACATTCCGGAGTTCTGGCGGGCGGGGACCCCCGACGACGCGAAGCTCCTCCGGGCCAGCTCGACTCCAGGCCTGCTCGCGGAGCTCGAGGCGGACCTCGGCCCATACCCCCGCGGGTTCGGCATCGAGGCCGACGAGCTCCGGGGACGCTTTGCCGAGCGGCTCCTCGAGAAGAAGCGCCCCGGGCTCCTCCTTCTCCACGTGATCGAGCTGGATCACATCCAGCACGAGACCGGCCCGTTCACTCCGGCGGCCCTGGCCGTTCTCGAGCGCCTGGACACCGTGATCGGCAGCCTGCGGGCCACGGCCGAGCGTGTCGCCCCGGGCCGCGCCCACGTCGCCATCGTGTCGGATCATGGATTCGCCCGGACGGACATGCAGCTGAATCTCTTCGCCGCCTTTCGCGCGGTAGGGCTCTTCACCGTCGGGGACCGCGGCAGGATCACCGACTGGACGGCGATGCCGTGGACGAGCGGCGGGGCCGCCGCCATCGTGCTGAAGCAGCCGACGGACGCGGCCGCCCAGTCCCAGGTGCGCCTCGTGCTCGAGAAGCTCGCGGCCGACCCCGCGAACGGCGTCGACCGCGTCCTGGACGCCGATGGGCTCCATCGGCGGGGCGGCTTCCCGCCGGCGTCGTTCCTCGTCGGGCTCAAGCCGGGCTGGGAGATGGCATCGAGCCTGACCGGGCCCGTGCTGTCCAAGCGCGCGGCCGGCGTCGGCGGTACCCACGGCCACCTGCCGGATCTTCCCGATCTCCGCGCGGCCTTCCTCGTCGTCGGTCCCGGCGTGCCCGCGGGCCGCTCCCTCGGTCTCATCGACATGCGCGACGTCGCGCCCACGCTGGCGAGCCGCGCCGGCCTCGCCCTTCCCGGCGCCGAGGGCAAGGCTTTGCTGCCGTGAGGTGGCTTTGCCTCACACTCCGCGTCTTCCCTCCGTAACCGGGCAGACCGACCCACAAAGGTCGTTCATGCTCAGGATGGCGATGGCACCGGTGACTGCCGTCCCACCATCTCCGGCTGTCGGTGAAGGTGAAGCAGCGGCGATGTCACGATGACCAGGGCCTGGGCGAGAAAGCCCACGGCCGCCACGATGAGGCAGGTCTCGGCCCCGTAGAGCCCGCCCACCAGTGCCCCGATCGCGGCCCCGACGGGCCGGGATCCGTACGCCATGATATTGATGGCCGAGACGCGTCCCAGCAGGTCACGCGGGGTGACCGTCTGGCGAAGCGTCGCCGCGCTGATCACCCAGATGACCGGGCCCGCGCCCATCAAGAAGAAGCTGAGTCCGGCCAGCAGGATCGAGGGCACCCAGAGCGTGAGCACCATCACGATGGCGGCGGCCAACCCCGCGATGGGTCCGAGCGCGATGACCGTGCCGAAGGCCAGCATGCGAGTGATCCGGGCGGCCAGGAGCGCGCCGACGATCATGCCGACGCCATAGGTGGCGAGGGTGGCGCCCACGCCGGAAGCGGAGAAGCCGAGCCGGTGGACGGCATAGGGCACGTACACCGCCTGGAGAATGAAGAATGCCGTGTTGAAGATGAGCTGCGTCAGGAACATCGGCAGGAGGAGCGAATGCCCGAACACGAACCTGGCGCCTTCGCGCAGATCATCCAGCGGGTGGCGAGGCGGCCGCGCCGGCCGCGCCGGCTCACGCAGGCGCGCGAGAAGAAAGACGGCGCAGATCGACAGAGCCGCGGCCAGGCCGAATGCCGGCGTGGCGCCCGTCCAGCCGACGAGCGCGCCGGCCAGCGCGGGACCACCGGCAAAGGCAACCGTGCGCGCCAGCTCGATGCGCCCGTTGGCCGCGGCCAGGCACTCCTGCGGCACCAGCGTGGGGACGAGAGCGGGGGCGGAGACAGTGTAGGCGACCGTGCCGCACGCGCCGATGAAGCCGAGCACCGCGAGCAACGGCCACGTCAGCCAACCAAGGCCTGCGCACGCAAGGATGCCGATCAGGGACAGCGCGCGCAGCGCTTCGGCGCAGGCCATGAGGCGGCGTCGGGGCATCCGATCCGCGAGCAGGCCCGCGGGAATGGACAGGAGCAGGAACGGCAGGGTCTGCGCGGTCTGGAGCATACCTGTCTTTCCGGCCCCCACGCCCAGGGCGAGCACGGCCACCAGGGGCGCGGCGGCCAGGCCAACCTGCTCGGCCGATTGCGCGGCCAGATTCGACCAGGCCAGGCGATTGAATGCGGAAGGAAGTCGCGTCGATGACTTCGAGCTCATGAACGCCAAGCCTTTCCCGTGATGACCCGTTCCGCGTTCCACGCCGATCCCTGCGACCGGTGTCATGACCGTATACGGAGCGCGCCGGTGAATCGGGTGGAAGCTCCGGGGGTGGGTCCGAGGACGGTCGCGCTTGACGGGACGCTGTGGCCACCCCAGGATTGTGCCTCGGTGTATGGTGTCGGGGTCCCCGTCGGCGTGACGGGCCTGCTTCTCATCCGTTTTCAGGCGTGGCACTTCGAGCTGAAGGGCGAAGCCGTGAGGCGTACGTGGGCGGTAAGCCGATCAACGTGGTGAATCCGGAGGCTCTCAAAGGATGAGACGCGTATGACCATCAAGGGCAAGGCCTACATCGGAGGGATCTACGAGCATCCCACGCGCAAGGCCGACGACAAGTCGCTGGCCCAGCTCCACGCCGAGTCCGCCCGCGGGGCGCTGGCGGACGCGGGACTCACCCGGGACGACGTGGACGGCTACTTCTGCGCGGGCGACGCGCCGGGCCTGGGCGGGCTCTCCATGGTCGACTACATGGGGCTCAGGCTTCGCCACATGGACACGACAGAGACGGGCGGGTCCTCCTACGTCATCCACGTGGGGCACGCCGCGGAGGCCATCGCGGCCGGGAAGTGCAACGTGGCGCTCATCACCCTGGCGGGCCGGCCACGGGCCGAAGGCATGGCCACGGGCACGGCGCCGCGCAACTACGGCGCCTCTCCCGACGCCGCCTTCGAGTACCCGTTCGGGCCGACCGTGGTGAATCAATACGCCATGGCCGCCATGCGGCACATGCACGAGTTCGGGACCACGAGCGCTCAGCTCGCCTGGATCAAGGTCGCCGCCTCGCACCACGCCCAGCACAATCCCCACGCCATGCTCCGCGAGGTCGTCACCGTCGAGGACGTCGTGAGCTCGCCGATGATCTCCGATCCGCTCCACCGGCTCGATTGCTGCGTCATCAGCGACGGCGGGGGCGCCATCGTCGTTGTGAAGCCGGAGATCGCCAAGAGTCTCTCGCGCCCGCGCGTCAAGGTGATCGGAGCGGGGGAGGCCCCGAAGCACCAGATGGGCGGCCAGGTGGACCTGACGTACACGGGCGCCGTGTGGTCGGGGCCCGCGGCCTTCGCGGAAGCCGGCGTCACGCCCGCCGACATCAAGTACGTGTCGATCTACGACAGCTTCACCATCACCGTGCTCATCACGCTGGAGGATCTCGGGTTCAGCGCGAAAGGGCAGGGGGGCAAGCTCGTGGCCGACGGCAATCTCATCTCGGGCACGGGCAAGCTGCCCTTCAACACCGACGGCGGCGGGCTGTGCAACAACCATCCCGCCAACCGCGGGGGCCTCACGAAGGTGGTGGAGGCGGTGCGCCAGCTCCGTGGGGAGGCGCATCCCAAGGTGCAGGTGAAGAACTGCGACGTGGCGCTCGCCCACGGCACGGGCGGCTCCCTCGGCACGCGGCACGGCAGCGCCACCCTGATCATGGAGAGGGAGTGAGCCATGGCCACCCAGGAGCGCAAGATTCCCGCGCCCGAGACGAATCCGGAGACGAAGCCCTTCTGGGAGGCGGCCGCTCAGGGCCGGCTCCTCATCAAGAAATGCCTTGCCTGCGGCCGGGTGCATTTCTACCCGCGGGCGATCTGCCCGTTCTGCGGGAGCGACACGACGGAGTGGGTGACCGCGTCGGGTCGCGGCACCGTGTATTCGTACAGCGTGATGAGGCGCGTGCCCGTCCCCTACGCGCTCGCCTACGTGACGCTCGAGGAAGGCGTGTCGATGATGACCAATATCGTCGACTGCGACCTCGACGCCATCCGGATCGGCCAGCCGGTGACGGTGACCTTCAAGCCCACCGAGGGCGGGCCCCCGGTGCCGATGTTCCGCCCGGCGTGACGGGATGGAATACGACTTTCTCGCCGACACCTATGACAGCGAGCGGCTCAAGACGCTGTCCGTGTGGAGCATGTTCTCGGACGAGGACCTCCCCGTTCGCCCGCCGGCATTGCCCACCCGCGACCGGAATGCCCTCGAGCACATGGTTCACCAGTGCATGAGCGAGGACAAGTGGTTCTGCCAGATGTTCGCCATCGATGTCGGCGCTCCGCCCGTCCCCGCGAAGGAGACGCGCCTCGAGTTCATCACGCGATACGCGGAGGACTCGGGCAAGCGCCTGGCCGTGCTGCGGCAAAAGGACCGCGCGTGGTGGCAGCGGGACGTCGCCTTCTTCGACATGACGCGGAGCGTGGCCTGGATCATGGTCCGGCGCATCGCCCACACCGCCCAGCACCGGGGGGAGATGACGGCGCTGCTCAGATTGCTGGGGCGCCAGGTCCACAGCGTGTACGGGCCGTCCGTCGACACCGGCGGCCTCCCCGGCAACAACGCGCCGACCATCTACGCCTACCCGGACATCGAATCGCTCATCGCGGGTGAGTCGCGAGGCGGGGCGAAGACCGTCTTGCCCGGCCCCGGCGACAAGCCGAGCACCGAGCGGCCTGACCGGTAGATGGAGCCCGCGTTCCGCAGCTTGCTGTACGACCCCCCGGATCTCTACGACCTCGTGTTCCCGGAACCCGACCAGACGCGGGCCGAGATGTGCCGGGAGGCGTTCAAGCGCTATCTATCCCTTCCCCCGGCCTCGCTGGTGGACATCGGCTGCGGCAACGGTCGTCTCCTCGCGTCGCTGAGCCCGGCGATTCCGGAGTGCTGGGGCGTCGATCTCGTGGAGTCCAATATCGATTACGCGCGCTCGCGCGGACGGGCAGGCGTGTTCCACGTGGGCGACATGCGCACGGTCCGTCTCGGACGGACGTTCGACGTCGCGACCTGCCTCGGCAACGTGCTCTCGTACATGCTGGCGGACGCGGATCTCGAGAAGGCCATCACCACGTTCGCGACCCATGCCCATCCGGGATCCCTCCTCATCCTCGATCTGCTGAACGCCCGGTGCTATCTCGACGGGGACGAATTTCGCGAGCGCATCGAGGGGCGAATCGAGACGCCGGAGTGGAGTTCACGGCCGATTCCGTGGTCGTGCACAGCCTCGATCGGACGGCGCGCCGAATGCGGCGCACGCGCACCTGGAAGATCGCCGGCGAGCCCGACGTCGTGGATGACGCCGAGTATCGGCTGCTCTATCCCGAGGAAACGTGGGGGATTCTCGAGGCAGGCAGGTTCGAGGTACTCGCGATGTACGACAACCGCGAGTTCAGGGACTCGGACCTTGCCGGCACCGTCACCTCCGAGCCCGACTGCGCGGGGATGCGCGGGCGCAAGCTGTACGTCTTCGCCATGATGCCATGAGCCCCCTTGACAGGGCCGCCAACCCAGGGTTACGTGGCTCGAGATGGACGACCACCGAGGAGGGGAGCGATGAAGATCAAGGCGGCGAATGGCTTTGCCCGGATCCTCAAGACCGAAGGCATTCCGTGGGTGAGCTGCTATCCCACCAATCACGTGAACAACGCCCTGGGTGAGGAAGGCGTGCCCATCCTCATGATGGGCGAGGAGCGCTTCGCCGTCGCCGTGGCCGACGGCTTCTCGCGGGTGACGAGCGGGAAGCGGATCGGGGTGTGCACGGTCATGGCCAACCTGAATGCCGCGGGCATCCAGATGGCCTTCGGCGCCATCGCCCAGGCCTGGGAGGACTCCTCCCCGCTACTCGTCATCGCCGAGGGGGTGGGCCAGGGGGCGAGCCGGCACACGCACTTCGACATGGCCGAGGCCTTCAGGCCCGTGACGAAGTGGGTGGGCAAGATCGACCGCGCCGACCTCGTGCCCGACTATCTCCGCCGGGCCTTCACCCAGCTCCGCTCGGGTCGACCCGGGCCCGTCTTGCTGCTCCTGCCGCGCGATCTCGGCGAGTACGACGAGGCGGAGCACCCGTACACGCCGGTGAAGGGCTGGCGATCGGGCCCCGATCCGGATGACGTGAAGACGGCCGTCCGGACACTGCTCGGGGCAAAGGATCCGCTCCTCTACGTGGGCGAGGGTGTGCTCTACGCCGACGCCACGAGCGAGCTGCTGAAGTTCGCCGAGCTCGCGCAGGTGCCCGTGCTCACCACCCTGAAGGGAAAGAGCGCCTTTCCCGAGAACCATCCGCTCTCCGTGGGCTGTCGCGGCTCGCTCGCCGAGCATTTCCTCCGCAAGGCGGACGTCCTCTTCTCGATCGGCTCGAGCCTTTTTCCCAACCGCTTCAGCCACGCCGTGCCCGACGCGGACAAGAAAACCATCATCCAGTGCACGGTGGACACGCTGGACATCAACCGGAGCTACGAGACGCGGCATGCCGTGATCGGCGACGCCAAGCTCACCCTCCAGGCCCTTACGGACGAGCTGGCCGGCCGCCCCGGCGCCGCGCGCAAGAAGCCCGAGCTCGTCGAGGAGATCCGCAAGGGCAAGGCGACCTTCCTCGAGAAGTTCCGCCCGTGGATGGAGTCGACGGAGACGCCCATCAATCCGTATCGCGTGCTCGGCGATCTCATGAAGGTGCTCGACCCGAAGAACTCGTTCGTGACCGCTGATTCCGGCAACACGCGCGACCAGACGAGCACGGTGTACGAGTCGCAGATCCCGCGCGGGTTCCTGGGCTGGGGCAACGTCTCCACCCTGGGCTTCAGCCTGGCCGGGGTGGTGGCGGCCAAGCTCGCGTATCCGGAGCGGCAGTGCGTCCACGTCACCGGGGATGCGGGCGTCTGCTACATGATGGGCAATTTCGAGGCGGTGGCCCGCTACGGCATCGGCATCACCACGCTCCACATCAACAACGGCGGCTACTCGGGCTATGGCCCCGGCTTCTGGGGCGCGGGGCACGATCCCTACACGTGGAAGGTGTCCGATCACGGGTCGGCGTGCATGGCGTCCATGGCCAGGGCCGTGGGCTTTCACGCCGAGGACGTGACGCAGCCCTCGGAGATCATCCCGGCCCTCAAGCGGGC
Organism: Candidatus Methylomirabilota bacterium; assembly: GCA_035635755.1. Taxonomy (GTDB): domain Bacteria; phylum Methylomirabilota; class Methylomirabilia; order Rokubacteriales; family CSP1-6; genus AR37. The sequence goes on from DASQAK010000022.1 coordinate 24,781, forward strand.
CCTCGACGAGAACGTCAAGGGCCGGCCCGCCTTCCTCGAGTTCATCTGCTCGCATCATCCGGTGCACGGAGGCTGGGTGCGGAGCGCGTGACAAAGTTCGAGCTGAGACGCTGCCCGTTGTTCGAGTTGAGCGACGGCCGGAGGCCGGCGCGAGACGAGAGCTGGGTTGGTCCCGCAGGCGTGGCCGTTCGAGCGGAAGGGCGAAGCCCTGAGGCGAGGGCTGAGTTGATCAGCGGCGAGGCGAGGGCTGAACAAAATGCCTGACGACTGGAAGCCGGAGCTCGACGAGCTGCGACGGCGCGAGGCATTCGCCGAGCAGCTCGGCGGGCCCGCGCGGATCAAGCGTCAGCACGACGAGGGGCGCCTGACCATCCGGGAGCGCCTGGCGCGCCTGGTCGACCCCGACACCTTCCACGAAGTGGGCAAGATCGCCGGCAAGGCGACCTACGACGCGGACAACGAGCTCGAGAGCCTGACCCCGTCCAACTTCGTCTTCGGGCGCGCGCGCGTGGACGGCCGGCCCGTGGTGGTGGGCGGCGACGACTTCACCGTGCGCGGCGGCTCGGCCGACGCCACCATCAAGGGCAAGCACCTCATGTGCGAGCGGATGGCCCAGGAGCTGCGGCTGCCCCTCATCCGCCTCGTGGAGGGATCGGGCGGCGGCGGCTCCGTCAAGACCATCGAGACCACGGGCCGCGCCAATGTCCCCGGCGTGGACGGGTGGGAGCTCGTGGTCGACAACATGGCCATCGTCCCGCGGGTGGCCCTCGGACTCGGCTCGGTGGCGGGGCTCGGCGCCGCGCACCTCGCGGCCGCGCACTACTCCGTCATGGTCAAGAACACCTCTGCCCTCTTCGTGGCGGGCCCGCCGGTGGTCGAGCGCATCGGGCAGAAGCTGACCAAGAACGAGCTGGGCGGCTGGGAGATCCAGCTGAGGGCGGGCGCGGTGGACGACGCCGTCGACACGGAGGACGAGGCCTTCGCGCGCGCCCGGCGCTTCCTGTCCTACATGCCGTCCTCGATCGACGACCTGCCCCCCCGGGGGCCACGGACCGACGACCCCCAGCGCCGTGAGGACTGGCTGTTCGGCGCCATCCCGCGCGACATCCGCAAGACGTACCGCATGCGGAAGATCGTCGAGGCGGTGGTCGACCTGGGCTCGTTCTTCGAGATTGCGCCGCTCTATGGCCGCTCCGTCATCACGGGGCTGGCCCGGCTGGACGGCTGGCCTGTCGCCATCATGGCGAGCGACCCGAACAACTATGGCGGCGCCTGGTCGGCCGATACCTGCCAGAAGGTCGAGCGCTTCGTCGACACCGCGCAGACCTTCCACCTGCCCGTGGTCTATCTCGTGGACTGCCCGGGCTTCCTGATCGGCCTCGAGGCCGAGCGCACGGGAACGATCAAGCAGGGGGTGCGCGCCATGTCGGCCATGTGGCAGACGAGCGTGCCGTGGTGCGCGGTGATCGTGCGGAGCTCGTTCGGCGTGGCCGGCGCCGCCCATCGCAACGGCCGGCGCTACTGCACGCGCTACGCGTGGCCGTCGGGGCGCTGGGGCTCGCTGCCCCTCGAGGGCGGGATCGAGGCGGCCTACCGCGCCGACATCGACGCGGCGGACGATCCAAAGGAGAAGATGGCGGAGATCGAGGCCCGGCTCAACAAGCTCCGCTCGCCGTTTCGCTCGGCCGAAACATTCTGGATCGAGGAGATCATCGATCCCCGTGACACGCGGCCGCTCCTCTGCGAGTTCGCCGAGCTGGCGGCGCCGCTCGGCCGTCCCGGCCCGTCCGCGCACGGTATGCGGCCCTGATCAAGAGCGACCGCCGCATCCTCGTCACGCACGTGGGCAGCCTCCCGCGCCCGGCCGCGCTGCGCGACCTGCTCGTGCGCCAGGAGCGGGGCGAGGCCGTCGACGCGGCGGCGCTCGAGCGCGAAGCGGACGCGGCCATCCGGCGCGTGGTCGCCAAGCAGCTCGAGGTCGGCATCGACGTGGGCAACGACGGGGAGATGCCGCGCCCGGGCTTCTCGACCTACGTCGCGGGCCGCATGCGCGGCTTCGGGGGCGAGAGCAAGCGACGGCTGGCCCGCGATCTCATCGAGCATCCCGACTTCGAGGCCATGCTGGCCCAGCGCCGGCGGGCGGCCGCGCGCATCGGCAACGCGCCCCAGTGCGTCGGCGAGATCGACTACGCCGACCTCGGCGCGGCGGGCCGCGAATGCGATCTCTTCCTCGCCGCCACCCAGGCGCAGCCCGGATTCGCCGAGCGGTTCATGACGGCCGCCTCGCCCGGGGTCATCGCCACCATCTTGCTCCGCGCCCACTACGACTCGCACGAGGCCTACATCGCCGCCCTGTCTCGCGAGATGCGCAAGGAGTACGCGCTCATCCACTCCCGCGGGCTCGTGCTCCAGGTGGATTGCCCCGACCTCGCCATGGAGCGCACGCGCTTCTTCCAGGACGATTCGCTGGAGCGCTTCCTGGCCATGGTCGATCTCCACATCGACGCCATCAACCAGGCGACGGTGGGAATCCCCGCCGAGCGCATCCGCCTGCACGTGTGCTGGGGCAACTACGACGGTCCCCATACCCACGACGTGCCGCTGGAGCCGCTCCTCCCCCATCTGTACCGGGCCCGCGTGGGCGCGCTGTCGCTGCCGCTCGCCAATCCGCGCCACCAGCACGAGTACAAGGTGCTCAAGCGGAATCCGCCGCCGGGGACGATGCTGCTCCTGCCCGGCGTGATCGACAGCACCACCAACTACGTCGAGCACCCGGAGGTGGTGGCCGACCGCATCTGCCAGGCGGTGGACGCGGTGGGCGATCGCACGCGGGTCATCGCCTCGACCGATTGCGGCTTCGGCACTTTCGCGGGCTCGGAGAACGTGGCGGAGAGCGTGGTGTGGGCGAAGCTGCGCGCGCTGCGCGAAGGCGCGGATCTGGCGACCCAACGACTGTGGGGGTGACGGCCGGGATCTAAGCGCCGCTTCGGTCCTCTTGAAGGGAAGCCGCTCGGGTTGGAGTGACGGCGGCGGTGCCCCGTCCCGAGCCGGTGACCAGGCGCAAGAAGCCCGGGGAGAGCCGCGGATCGAGCGTGTCGCGGATCCCGTCGCCGAGCAGGTTGAAGGCGAGCACGGTGATGGTGATGGCGAGACCGGGGAAGAGCACGAGCCACCACCGCGGCACCAGGCCCGTGATCGAGTCCGCGAGCATGTTGCCCCAGGTCGGCGTCGGCGGCGGCACGCCCACGCCGAGGAAGCCCAGCGCGGCCTCGATGACGATGGCCACGCCGAGATGCGTGGTGGCGAGCACGAGATAGGGCGCCACGCACTGGGGCAGGACGTGGAGGCGCATGATGCGAAACGCGGAGGCGCCGCTGGCCCGCCCCGCCTCCACGTAGGCCATCTCTCGCACGGTGATCGCCACCGAGCGGATCACGCGGCCTCCGAACGGGATGCGGGTGATGGCGATGGCCACGATCACCGCGGGCAGCCCCGTGCCGATGGCCATGGAGATGGCCATGGCGAGAATCAGGTCGGGGAACGACTGCAAGATCTCCATGATGCGCTGGCTCGCCAGATCGAAGCGCCCGCCGAGATAGCCGCAGGCCACGCCCCACAGCGAGCCCACCGTCGTCCCGAGCAGCACGGCCGCGAAGGCCACGAAGAGCGACGTGCGCGCTCCGTGGATGACGCGGGAGAGGGTGTCCCGCCCCACCTGATCGGTGCCGAACAGCGACTGCGCGTCCGGCTCATGGTTCATCCGGCGGAAATTGGTCTTGAGCGGATCCAGGGGCGCGACCCAGTTCGCCCCCAGCGCGATGGCGACGATGAGCAGGCCCACGATGGCGCCGGCCGCGGACAGGGGCGTGCGCGAGGCGAAGGCGATGAGCTCGCGGACGACGGAGCGCTCGGCATTCGATGATCCGGGCGCGGGTGCGGGCTCAGGCATAGTGGATGCGCGGATCCAGCCAGGCATAGCTCAGGTCCACGAGCAGGTTCACCACCACGAAGATGGCCGCGTAGAGCAGCACGAGGTTCTGGACCACGATGATGTCGCGCTCGATCACCGCGGTGACGAGCGCGCGTCCGAGGCCGGGGACGCCGAAGGCCTGCTCGACGGCCACCGAGCCGCCCAGGACGAAGCCGAGGAGCACGCCGGAGATGGTGATGACGGGCAGGAGCGCATTCGGCAGGGCGTGACCCAGCACCACCCGGCGCTCCACCACGCCCTTGGCCCGCGCGGTGCGGACGTAGTCCTCGCGGATCACCTCGAGCAGGCACGAGCGCGCCATGCGCGCGATGTACGCGCCCTGGGCGAGCCCGAGGACGATGGCGGGACCGATGACGATCTGAAGGTTCTGCCAGGGCGACTGCCAGAAGTGCACGATGATGAGGGGCGACTTGTAGCCGAACCAGAACAGGAGCGCGAGCACGATGAGCATCCCGAGCCAGAAGCCCGGGATGGCGATGAACAGGATGGCGAGAGAGCGCGCGATGTTGTCGAGGGAGCTGTTGGGCTTGACCGCGCTCACGATGCCGACGGGCAGTCCCACCAGCCACGACACGATCAGGGCCAGGATGCCGATCTCCGCGCTGATGGGGCCGCGATGCAGGATGAGATCGGCGACGGTGTCGCCCCGGAAGAACGACTTGCCCAGCTTGCCCGTGACGATGTCGTGCAACCAGTGCACGTACTGCACGGGCAGCGGGTCGGAGAGGCCCAGGTCGTGCATGATGCGCACGCGATCCTCTTTCGTCATTCTCGCGTGGCCCTCCACGCCCAGGATGGCCACGAGCGGGTCGCCGGGCAGGATGCGAAGGACGACGAAGATGATCAGCGAGACCCCGAGGAGGGTCCCGAGGGCGAAGAGAGCCCGCCGGGCGAGGTATTTGCGCACGCGTGATCGCTCGCGCTTCCGCCCGCCTCGCCCGGCGAGCTCCTCGGAGGGCTCCGGCTAGCGCCTTACGCCAGCCAGACCTGGTCCCAGCGGACCACGTCGTAGATGCCGAAGTACGTTGAGGGGTTCTGCCCCCGCACCTTGTTGTACCAGGCGTCGTAGATCTGCTCGTAGGCGACCGGGATGAGCGGGGGGTCCAGCTCGAGAATGTCCTCCGCCTTGCGGACCATGGCCTTGCGCTTCGTGTCGTTGAGCTCGCGGTCGATCTGCTTCGTGAGCGAGTGGAACTGTTCGTTCGTCCACACGGAGTAGTTCTGCGGCCCGTTCTGGCCGTACCACGCGCTGAAGTAGTCGGAGGGATCCATGAGGGTGGAGACGATGGCGCTGATGGCGAGGTCGAAGTTGCCCGCCGCCGCCTCGTCGAACCACACCGACGTCTGCACGGTGCGCAGGTTGCACTCGATGTTGATGTGCTCCTTGAGCATGGCCTGGATGGCCACCGCCCACAGCTTGAACGTCTGGATGTCGCGCACGACGAAGTCGAGTCCCTTGATGCCCTGGCCGTAGCCGGCCTCCTGCATGAGCCGTCGGGCCTCCTGGACGGCGGGCTTCATGTCCTTCTGGTAGCCCAGGCGCTTCTCCAGCTCGGCCTTTGGCGTCGACATCGGGTGGAACGGATACACGAAGCCGCCAATCTGCATGGGGGCGGTGTCCTTCACCACCTCGACGAGGGTGTGCCGGTCCATGGCGAGATGGATGGCCCGGCGCACGCGGGGATCGGCCAAGGGCTTCCTCTTCATGTTCGTCCAGAAGGCCTGGATCACGCTCTGATTGAACGCGGCGGCCGTGACGCCGGGCATCTCCTTGGCCTTGCGCCAGCTCACGGGGTCCAGGAGCCGCGCATAGTCGACCTTGCCGGAGATGAACGCCGAGCCCAGCTCTGGCGAGAAGGGGAACATGTGATAGATCTCGAGCCGGTCGACGTAGGGCAATCCCTTGTTCCAGTAGTTGGGATTGCGGTCCATGATCCAGACCTCTTTGTCCTGCCGGGAGACGTGCTTGAATGGTCCCGTGCCGGGATAGTTCATCACCTGGCGGAGATTGCCCTGGTTCTCCTCGAGCGTCTTCTTCCTGACGATGATGTTCCAGCCGCTCGCGAAGGAGCCAAGCATGAAGGCCTTGGGCCGCGCCTCCGTCAACCGGAACTCGATCTTGTGCGGGTCGACCACCACGATCTCGCTCACGGTGGCGAAGAGCGGGGTGCGCGGGATGACCACGCCCTTGGGCGGGCGGACGATGCGATCGTACGTCGCCTTCACGTCCTCGGCGGTGAAGTCGGCCCCATCGTGGAACTTCACGCCCTTGCGAAGGTGGAAGGTGTACTTCTTGCCGTCCGGCGAGATCTCGTACTTCCAGGCGAGGTCGGAAATGATGGTCTGCCCGTCCTTGGGATCGCGACGGAGCAGGGTGTCGTACATCGGGCTCTGGGGCCCGATATTCGCCACGGTGCCGGACTGATGCACGTCGAAGTGGGCCGGCGCATTGTGGACGGCATAGCGCAGGGTTCCGCCGCGCTTGGCCGAGGGATCGGGCCGGATGGGCGACGGCGTCTCCTGGGCCTCGGCCTTTCTGTGGAGCACGGCGGGGCCGAGGGCGGCGCCGCCCGCCACCCCTGCGGCACGGAGGAAGGTGCGACGGGACAGGGTGTCGGGTCGGTTGCCGGAGACAGGCTGGTCGCTCATGAGGCACCCCCATTGGGTTTGGCCCCGCGCTTCGATGCACGGGGTGCGGGAAACATACACGAGGGCCCGTCGAGAAACAAGGCGCAACGCGCCTGCGTGTCCGCGGGGGTCGCGATGCGCGGCACGCCGGCGGTACTCTAGGGCCGTGAAAGCCTACTACCATGCGAGGGATCGCGAGTACGACGACTGGTGGCTGGGCCGAGGACTCTTCGCGGGCCGGCCCCGGCCGGGATGGGACGACGAGCTCGCGACGCTTGCCTCGGCGCTGCGCAGTTTGCCGGCGGCGCGGACGCTCGACATCGTCTGCGGAGCGGGTTTCCTGACCCGCCATCTCTCGGGTGAAGTGATCGGGCTCGATCAGAGCGAGGCCATGCTCGAGGTCGCGAGAGAGCAGGCGCCGCAGGTCGGCTTCGTCCGTTCCGACGCGCTCGAGCTGCCCTTCGCGCCCCGAAGTTTCGATCGCGTGTTCACGAGCTTCTTCTATTGCCACCTCGTAGACGTGGAGCGGCTCCGGTTTCTCGCCGAGGTGCGCCGCGTGGCCCGGGAGATCGTGGTGGTGGGCAGCCGCCCGCGGGGCACCGAGCCGCGCGCGCGCTGGGAGGAGCGCGTGCTCGCCGACGGCTCGCGCTGGAGCGTCTACAAGCGCGTGTTCGAGAAGGACGAGCTCTTCGCCGAGCTCGGGCGCGGGCGTCTCGTCCACGAGGGCCGGTGGTTCGTGGCCGTCTCCGCCTGATCCCTCAGGCCTACCGGCCAGAGCTGATCCAGCTCTTCAGTCTCGTGGTCAGCGGGCAGGTCGAGTTGCGGAGGATCGACGGCTGGCGGAGAATCGCCGCGATGCTCAGCCACCGTAAGTTCTGAGGAGGACGCTTGGAGCTGTTCATCTTCGGACGATTTCATGCGCGCGCTGGAGACGAGAGCGCCGTGGAGGAGGCGCTCCGCGACGTCGTTGGTCCGTCCCGTGTGGAAGCTGGCTGCCTCGGCATTCAGGCGTTCCGCTCGGCCCGTGACCCGCGCCTTTTCTGCATCCATTCACGCTGGGTAGACGAAGCTGCATTCGACCATCACGCGGGCCTGCCGCATACGGTGCGCTTCATCGAACGGGTGCAGGCTCTGATCGATCACCCGCTCGACGTGACGCGGGCGAGGCTCGTCGGGTGATCTTGCGCCAGCGCCCTATCGCAGCCAAGAAGACGACGCATACCTTGAGAGGAGGAGCGCCATGGATGCCAAGGTGAAGCAGAGCGTGCTGCGGATGATCCCCTACGGCCTGTACGTGCTGACGGCCAAGGGCAAGGACGACGCGGTGGCCGCGGCCACGGTGAACTGGGTGACCCAGGCGTCGTTCGCGCCCCCGCTCGTGGCCGTCGGGGTCAAGACGGACTCGCACGCGCATGCCGCCATCAAGGACTCGAAGGCCTTCGCGCTCAACGTGCTGGGCAAGGACCAGGGCAAGATGGCCTTCACGTTCTTCAAGCCCGCCACCCGCGAAGGACAGACCATCTCGGGCGAGCCGTTCCGGTGGGGGACGACCGGCGCGCCCATCCTGGAGCGCACGCCGGCGGCGATCGAGTGCCGGCTGGTGGACAGCGTCGAGCGTGGGGACCACTCGATCTTCGTGGGCGAGGTGGTCGAGGTCTCGCAGACCAAGGCGCCCGAGGGAAGAGCCGACGATGCCACGCTCTGGCTGAAGGACCTGGGGCCGGGCGTCTTCTACGGCGGCTGAGGATAGCCCCGACAATTCGAGAGGCGGGAGGACATCCCTTCGCTAGACTCGGGGCGATCATGTCCAGCAAGGGTCGCCCGTACCGCACCGTCGTCGTCGATGGGTTCGAGGTGCTGATCGGCCGGGGTGACGAGGAGAACGATTTCCTCACCTTCGAGGTCGCCGCGCCCGAGGACTTCTGGCTTCACGTCGCCGGCGGTGTCGCGGGAAGCCATGTGGTGATTCGCAACCCGGAGAAGCACGAGACGCTGCCGGACGAGATCGTACGGCGCGCCGCCGAGCTGGCCGCCTGGCACTCGAAGGCCCGACACGCGGGCCGGGTCGAGGTGCACGTGTGCAGGGTCGCCGACGTTCGAAAGCCGCGCGGGGCAGCGGTGGGCGAGGTGGCATTGCGACGGTGGCGCCGAGTGCGGGTCCAGCCGACTCCTGAGGGCTCGGGGCGAAGCGAGCCGGCCTCCGGCCGGCCCGAGGGCGCTGCGGACGTCTAGCCCTTGACGCTCCCGGCCGTCAGCCCCTCGACCATGTACTTCTGGAGGTAGATGTAGGCGGCGATCACGGGCAGCGTGGTCAGCACGGCACCTGCCATCAGATAGCCCCAGCCATAGACGTCGCCCGTGATGAAGGTGGACAGCCCCACGGGCAGGGTCCTGAGCTTGACGTCGGTGATGAAGACGAGGGCGTAGAGGAACTCGTTCCAGGCCTGGGTGAAGGCGTAGAGGCCCGCGGCGAGCACGCCGGGGGCGGCGAGAGGCAGGATCACGCGCCGGAAGGCGCCAAAGCGCGTGGCGCCGTCGATCATCGCCGCCTCCTCCAGCTCGACCGGGATGGACTCGAAGTAGCCCATGAGCAGCCAGGTGACGAAGGGAATGGTGAAGGACGGATAGGCGGCGATGAGCCCGCCCAGGCTATCGGCCAGACCCAGCGTGCGGATCTGCGCGTAGAGCGGGATGAAGAGGATGGAGGGCGGCACGAGATAGGTGATGAGCACGGCGCTCGACATGAAGGCGCGCCCGAGGAACTTGAGCCGGGCGAGGGCGTAGGCGCCGATGGTGCCGATGGCGGTGGCGACGAAGGTGCTGCTGATCGCCACGAACACGCTGTTGCGGAACCACGAGACGAACTCGGTCTTGCGTAGCAGGTGCTCGTAGTTCTCGGTGACGGGAGGACTCGGCCAGAACATGCTCACGAGGCTCCGCATCTGATCCTCGCCCTTGAAGGACGTGACGGTCATCCAGTAGAAGGGAAAGACCACGATGACGAGCAGGCTCACGAGGAAGCCGTAGGAGCCCATCAACTGAAGCCGGGCCACCAATCCCTTGTTCATTTATTCAGCCCTCGCCTCATCGCGGATCAACTCAGCTCTCGCCTCAGGGCTTCGCCCTTCAGCTCGAAGGGCCACGCCTGCGGGAAAGGGGGCGCGCTTCAGCTCGAAAATCATCTCGCTCGCCCTTTGCGCATGTAGCGTGCGAGGACGATGATGACGGCGGCCAGCGCGGGCAGCATGTAGAGCGCGACGGCGATGGCCTCGCCCAGGCGCTGGGCCCCGAAGGCGATCTCGTAGGTGAAGACGGGCAGGACCTGGGTGGCGCCGCCGGGGCCGCCCCTGGTCAGGATGTAGACGATCTGGAAGTCGTTGAAGGTCCAGATGGTCGAGAGCAGCATCACGATGATGAGGATGTTCTTGAGCCCGGGCAGCGTCACGTGACGGAAGCGCTGCAGGGTGCCCGCGCCGTCGACGGCCGCGGCCTCGTAAAGCTCGCCGGGGATGGCGCGCAAGCCCGCCAGGAAGGAGATGCCGAAGAAGGGAAAGCCGCGCCAGATGTTGACGCCGATCACCGAGGCCATGGCCGTGCCAGGCTCACTGAGCCAGCCCACGCCCTGGGGCAAGAGGTGGAAGACCTTGACCAGGAGATAGTTCAGCACACCGAGGCTGTAGTCGAAGATCCACAGAAAGTTCAGCGCCGAGACCACCGTGGGCGCCACCCACGGAATCAGGAGCACGCCCGTCCAGAAGCTCCGGAAGCGTATGCCCGAGGTCAGGACCAGCGCCATCAGCATGCCGAGAACGAGCTTCACGCCCACGGAGCCGAAGGTGAAGATGAAGCTGTTGACGACGGCGCGCTGGAAGAAGCCGTCGAAGGTGATCTTGACGTAGTTGTCGAAGCCCACGAAGACGGGGGGCACTCCCACGTACTTCCGTGTCATGCTCAGATAGATCGCGTAGCAAAAGGGATAGGCGACGAGGGCGAGCACCAGCACCACAGTAGGCAAGATGAAGAGATAGCCGAGCCGGTAGTCCGGGCCCAGCATGCGGGCGAGGCCGACGAGCGGCCCCGTGCGCTTCGGGCCGAGGGCGGCCTTGGCTCTGAGCTCGGCGGTGCTGATGCTCATGGGAGCGAGGCGGGCTAGCTCCGCCTGGCCTTGTAGATCTCCTCGACGCGCCCGTGCGCCTCCTTGAGCGCGGCCTCGGGGCTGAGCCCCGCCGTCACCACGCGCCCCGCCATGTCGCAGAGGATGTACTGCGCCTGCACCTCGACGGCGGCCGCGCTGAAGGGCCCAGGATAGCCGGGCCACACGCTGCGCAGGATGTTCTGCACCATGCCCTGGAAGTTCGGATCCGTCTTCCAGTACGGCTTGTCGGCCCGCGACTTGTATACAGGTCCCGCCTGGCCGATGGAGGCCTGCATGTACTCGTCGAAGCGCTTCTCCTCCTCCACCCAGCGGATCAGGTCCTCGCAGAGCTCGGCCTGCTTGCTCTTCTGGAAGATGCCCCAGTTGTAGGCGCCGGCGGCCACGAAGCTGCCCGCGGGCCCGCCCGGGGTGAGGATGACCTGGGTCTTCTCGGCGAGCGGGTGTTTCTTGGCGACCATGGCGTAGTAGAGACTGGCGCCGTTGTTCGTGCTGACGAGCTTGCCCGCCATGTAGGCCTCGTTATTGGACACGTCGTTCCAGCCCATGACACCCGGCGGCTGGATCTTGTGCTTCTGGATGGTGTCCACGGCGAACTGGAGGGCCTCGAGGTTCTCCTTCTTGAACGTGGTGGCAAGCGCCGGCTTGCCTTCCTTGTCCCAGACGCTCCCGCCGTAGTCCCAGAGAATGGCCTGCATGAACCCGTTGCCGTCGTCGCAGCGGTTGAGCGTCTGCCCGAAGCCCCAGAGATCCTTCGAGGCATCCTGGCATTTCTTGGCCATGTCGACGACGTCGGGGTCATAGAGCTTCGGCAGCTTCACGCCCTTGGCGTCGAGGAGGTCCTTGCGGACGAAGAGGCCGCCGGGGAAGGCCTGCCGGGCGACACCGAAGTACTGTCCGTTGATGTTGACGACCCGGTCGGCGTAAGGGAGGAGTCCCCCGCGCGCCCCCGCGATGTCCTTGGCGAGCCTGGTCACGTCGCGGAGCGCGGGCTTGTAACGCGCCGGCCCCTGGTAGTTCATCTCCGCCATGTCGGGCGGGTTGCCCGCCTCGATGGCCGCCACGAACTTCTGCTCGCGGTCGCCAAAGGTGGCCCAGTCCATGTCGACGTGCACCTTCCGCTCCGCCGCCCAGCCTTCCACCTGCTTGGCGAGGATGTCGTTGCCGGCCGTGACGTAGCTCTTGAAGAGCCACACGCGGAGCTTGGTCGGGCTCTGCGCTCCCGCCATGCTCTCGAGGGCTTTGAGCCCGGCGCCGGTGCCGCCGGTGATGATGGCCGCCCTGCGGAGAAACTCGCGGCGAGCGATGAGACCGGCATCGAGTTTCTCGGCCAGGTTGTTCAGGCGGCTGTCCATTTCATCCTCCCTTGGATGACGTGTAGCGAATGCTACCCTACCGGGGTCACGTCTGGCAATTGACACCGGGCAAAAGCTTCCTATCCTTTTCACGCGAGACGGGCTGCGGTGTCTCAAGGGCGGGTCATACTACGAGAAGAGGAGGACACCATGAGCGCGGATCGCACCTACATAGTCCAGAACGATGCCGAGCGTGGCCGGCTTCGGGCCCTCGTCGGTCGACTGAGCGACGCCGATCTTGCCCGGGCCATGCCCGCGGGATGGACGGTCGCCGGGATCCTCGCTCACCTGGCCTTCTGGGACCAGCGAATTCTTGTCTTGCTCGAGCAGTGGGAACGATCGCCGTCCAAGCCGCCCCGCATCGAGAACGAGGCAGACACGGACTGGATCAATGACGCGTCGAAGCCACTCCTTCTCGCCCTCGCTCCGCGCCAGGCCGCCGAGCTGGCCGTCGCCATCGCCGAGACCGTCGATAGCAAAGTGGCCGCGCTGCCCGACGACCTCGTGGCGCGGAATGCTGCGGCGGGGAGCCCGCTCAATCTGCTACGCGCGGAGCATAGAGCCGAGCACCTGCGCGAGATCGAGCACCTCTTCCGCTGACGGTGAGTCCAAACGATCGGCGAGCCGGCGGCAGATTGTGCCCGCCGGCTCGCTGATCGAACTGGTCGTTACTTGATGATCTCGATCTTCTTCAGCACCATCTTGCCGCCCTTCGGCTCGTAGGTGGCCTTGACCTTCGTGCCCTCCTTCATCTCCTGGGGTACCTCCACGGCCTCCGTCCAGTAGAGCTGGGTGCCGTCCGAGAGCGTGAGCACCCGCTCATTGATCTGGATGGTCTTGACCGTGCCTTCCTTGTCCGCTGCCCAGACGACGGTTCCCATCGTGAAGACCATCGCCAATGCCACCACAGCCGCTACCAGCGCGCGCTTCATAGTGATCTCCTTTCGAGAAGAATTTACCAGCCTGAGCTGCCAGAGATTGCATAGGCGGTGCCACCGAGCGGAGCGACGGAAGGGCGCGCAAGATCGTGCGAGGCGCTTTCTCGTGTCCGCGCGACGCGGAAGAATCTACGGGTAGTCCTTACATCCGCGTGGAATCGAAATTCGCAGTGGGATGAATTGACAGGCTCGAAGGAACGTAGAACAATCCGCTCCTGTCACCGCCGTCGGGCCTGAGGGCCCGGGAAAGGGCTCTCCCAATGCGGACCAGCACGCGTCTTCGCCAGATGCTCGACCAGCCCGGGCTCATCGTCGCCCCGGGTGCCTACGATGGGTTCTCCGCGCGGCTCATCGAGGCCGCGGGCTTTCGCTGCGTCTACATGACGGGCGCGGGCACGGCGGCCTCCCATCTCGGCCAGCCCGATCTCGGCCTCGCCACGCTCACCGAGATGGCCAACCACGCCTCGCACCTGGCGGCCTGCGTGACGCTGCCCGTGATCGCCGATGCCGACACGGGCTATGGCAATGTGCTCAACGTCGTGCGCACCGTGCGGGAGTACGAGCGGGCCGGCGTGGCGGGGCTGCACATCGAGGATCAGGTGGCGCCGAAGAAGTGCGGCCACATCGCGGGCAAGCAGATCATCCCGACGCAGGAATTCTGCGACAAGATCCGCGCGGCCGCCGAGTACCGCACCGATCCCGACTTCGTCATCATCGCGCGCACGGATGCCCGGGCGGTGACGAATCTCGACGACGCCATCGAGCGGGGCAACCGCGCGGCGGAGGCGGGCGCCGATGTCATCTTCGTGGAGGCGCCCCAGACGCTGGACGAGATCCAGCGCGTGGCCCGCGAGGTCAAGGCGCCGCTGCTCGCCAACATGGTG
>DASQAK010000023.1:0-42919 GCA_035635755.1 Candidatus Methylomirabilota bacterium
TCTGGGGAGAGGGCCGCAGTTCGAGCCGAGACGCCCGCCTGGGGCGACGAGGCGAGGGCTGAGTAAGCTGAGGGTTCCTCAAAGGAGAGACCACACATGGCCAAGAAGGGCACCGGACTCTTGATGGTGTGGACGGACGTCCCGGCGGACAAAGAAGCCGAGTTCAACCAGTGGTACAACGAGGAGCACCTGAAGGAGCGCCTCGCCGTGCCGGGCTTCCTGAGCGGCGCCCGCTACGAAGCGGTCAAGGGCGGACCCAAGCACCTCGCCGTCTACGAGCTCGAGAGCCCGGCCGTGCTCGAGAGCCCCGCCTACAAGAAGGTGCAGGCCAATCCCACGCCGTGGACCAAGCGCTGCTCGCCCGAGGTCATCGGGACCACGTTCATCCGCAACGTCTACGCCATGATCCATCCGAAAGCGCTGGCTCCCAGCGTGGCCGAGAGCGGCATGGCGCCGTCACTACAGATCGGACGCATGGACGTGCCGCCCGAGGTCGACGCGGAGTTCAACGACTGGTACAACACCATCTACGTGCCCAACTACGAGAAGGTGCCCGGCGTGATCCGCGGCCGCCGCTATCGCGCCGTGGTCGGCACGCCGACCTATCTCACCCTCTACGAGTTCGAGCATCCCAAGGTCTCGGAGAGCGCGCCCTGGCTCGCCCAGCGTGACGCCTCGCCCGTGACCCAGAAGATCCGCCCGCACATGCGCCACGCCCAGGGGTCACCCGGCATCTACGTCAAGACCTTCCAGCTCTAGATAGCTCGGAGGGGGGCTCCGCCCCCCTTCCGAAACCTCCCCCCGGGACCGATTGCGCCGGCGAAGCGGTCGCTCGAAGCGGAACATGCCCGCGCGCGAGGACTTGGGAACTACGAGGACGGACTTCCAGCTTCCATCCCGGTTGCGCGAACACACGGACCTGCCCCTGCCCTCCTCCCGGAGGGAAGAGGGCAGGGATCACCTGCCGGCGCGATTAGCGGATAGCGACGGGAGCGACCGTGGAGCCCGTGAAGCCCTGGGCCTTCATCGGCTGCATCACGAAGGCAAACTCGTAGATCTGCTTCGCCGCCAGCTCGTCGAGCTTCAGGTTCTCGAGCAGGTGGATGCCGTTGACCACGAGCAGGACCTGATGCACGGGGAGCGAGAGCTTCGGATCCGGATTCGGCGCCACCTCGACCGGCCAGTTGTCGGCGCCCACCAGCATCGGGTCCTGCTTGGCCAGCCACTCCGCCGCCCCGACGCCGATGCCCGGGCAGCTCTTCCCGTACCGCGCGTTGTCCTTGGCCCACAGCTTGTTCCAGCCCGTGTTGATGAGCACCGCGTCGCCCACCTGAAGCGTGATCCGCTGGCGCGCCAGGGCGTCCTGCAAGTCCTTGGCGGTGATCTCGTAGGTGTCGGGGAGGGTGTCCACGCCCTTGAGCGCCGCGATGTCGATGAGCACGCCGCGGGTCATGAGGGTGCCCACCTTCTCGATGCCGAGCTTGGTGAAGCCGCCGCGGGTCGAGATGGCGCCGGTCTTGAAGCAGTTGTAATGGCTGTCCTCGTGAGACTGGTGCGCGAAGCCGTCGAACTGGGTGCCGACCTGGCCGATCTCCGAGACGACGAGCTCCTCGTTGCTGCCCCGGCGGTTGGAGAAGTCGTTCATGAACGTGCGCTTCACGTGCACGTCGAAACGCCGGGTGCCGGAGAGCGGCATCTTGTCGTTCATCACGTGGGCGATCTCGATAACCTCGCCCGTCTTGATGAGCTCCTTGGCCCGCAGCACGCTCGCGGGCTTCATGTGGTTGCCCGAGCCGCGCTCGTCGGTCGCGCCCCACTTCGACGGGCAGCGCTGGCTCTCCGTCGGCACGGTCCACGTTTGCGCCTGCGCCTGGACGCACGCCAGGCCGACTCCTGCGGCGAGGACGACTCCGAACACGGCGTGTCGCATGGTCGTTCTCCTCTCCAGTGAGGGGTGAAGTGCGGGCAGAGTCTATCGCGCCGTCACGGAGCTCCGCAACGCCGTGACCCTCAGCGCATCATGCTGGGGAGCCAGAGCGAGATGATGGGGAAGGCGACGAGGATGGCCAGGCGGATCACGTCGGCCCACATGAAGGGTAGGACGCCGCTGAAGATGGTAGACGTGCTTACCTCGGGGATCAGGGTTCGAAGCACGAACATGTTCATCCCGACGGGCGGGCTGATGAGGCCGATCTCGACCACGCACACGATGATGATGCCGAACCAGACGGGGTCGAAGCCCAGGTGCACGATCACGGGAAAGAAGACGGGGATGGTGAGGAGGATCATGGACAGCTCCTCCATGGCGGTGCCGAGGACCACGTAGACCGCGCAGATGGCCGCCACCACCATGATGGGGCTGACGTTGAAGCGCGTCACCCAGGCTTTCAAATCGTTCGGCATCGTCGTGATGTTCACGAACTCCGCGAAGATCAGGGCGCCGATCAGGATCATGAACAGCATGGAGGTGGTGCGCGCGCTCTCGAGGAGCGCGGCGTAGAGCGTGCGCCAGGTGAGGGCGCGGCGGGAGAGGGCGAAGATCATGGCGCCGAAGGCGCCCATGGCCGCGCCCTCGGTGGCGGTGAAAAAGCCGATGTAGATGCCGCCCATCACGAAGAAGAAGAGCACGGCCACCGCCCACACGTCCTTGAGGGCGAGCAGGCGCTCGCGCCAGGTGGAGCGCTCGCCCGGGGGACCCGATCGGGGATCGCGCCAGGTCATGTACTGGACGGCGCCGCAGAGCAGGATGGCCCCGAGGATCCCGGGCAGGATCCCCGCGGCGAACAGCTTGCCGATGTTCGTCTCGGTGAAGACGCCATAGATGACCATGATGGTCGAGGGTGGAATCATGATGCCGAGGGTGCCGCCGCCCGCGACCACGCCCGCGGCCAGCCGGTCCGAGTAGCCGAAGCGCTTCATGGACGGGTAGGCGACCTTCGCGAAGGTGGCCGCGGTGGCGATGGAGGATCCGCAGATCCCCCCGAAGCCGGCGGAGGCCCAGACGGTGGCCATGGCCAGCCCGCCCCGCAGATGGCCGATGAAGGTGTACGCGGCCCGAAACAGCTCCTGAGACATCCCCGCGCGCGTGACGAAGTTGCCCATCAGGATGAACAGCGGCACCACGGAGAGCGTGTAGTTCCGCCCGGTCTCGTACATCTTGGTCTGGATAGTGGCGAAGGCCACCGCCCAGTTCCAGTCGCGCATGTAGGCGTAGCCGACGAAGCCCACGATGGCCATGGCGAACGAGATGGGCACGCGCAGGCAGCAGAGCAGCATCATGGCGGTGAGGCCGACCAGCCCCTCGATCATCTGCGCTCGATGACCTTGTAGAAGTGGATCACGCCCGCCAATGCCAACGTCACGGCCATGAAGTAAACGAAGGGGCCGTACACGATGCGAAGCACATCGGTGGCGTCCCGATACGCCCAGATCCGGTCGGCCTTGCGCCACATCAGCCAGGTGAGCAGGAACATGAAGGCGGCGTTCAAGAGCTGGACGCCGCGCTCGAGCCAGCCCTGCGAGCGCGGACCGAGGAGGCGATCGATGAAGTCCATCACCGCGTGCTCGTCGGCGAAGGAGACGAGGGGGAGCCCCGCGAAGATCAGCACGAGCAGCATGAGCTCG
This sequence comes from Candidatus Methylomirabilota bacterium, assembly GCA_035635755.1. Taxonomy (GTDB): domain Bacteria; phylum Methylomirabilota; class Methylomirabilia; order Rokubacteriales; family CSP1-6; genus AR37. The sequence goes on from DASQAK010000023.1 coordinate 3,625, forward strand.
GTGATCTCGAAGGCGCCCCGCAGCGGCCGGCTGAAGACGTAGCGCGCCACCACGTCGACCACCGTGAGGAGCATCATGGTCAGGAGAATCGCCGACGCCACCACGCCGAGGAGGGCGTCGGCGTTCCCCTTCCAGTGCTTCTCGGACGTGGTCACTTGCCCGCGGCGACTTTCTTCAGCTCTTCACGGAACTCCGCCAGGACCTTGGGGGAATCCACGCCCTTGGCCTTGGCCTTGGTGATCCAGTCGTCGATGATGGGGGCGGAGCGCTTCTGCACTTCGGCCACGAAGGCGGGACTGGCGTTGACGATCTTGACGCCGGACTTCTTCAGCGCCTCCATGCCCTTCCGGTCGGCTTCGTCCCACGAGGCGCCGGCCAGGCGCGCGATGTGCTCGCCCGAGAGCTTCGCGATCGCCTCCTGATCCTGCTTGGGCAGCTTGTTCCACTTGTCCTCGTTCATGAAGAAGCCGAAGGCCGAGCTGTACATCCCGCCCGGGAACAGCGTCGCCTGCTCGAGGACGGTGTCGAGCTTGAACGAGACGATGGACTCCAGCGGGAAGAACACGCCGTCGGCGACGCCGGAGCTGAGCAGCTCGTAGGACTCGGGCGCGGGCTTCACGAACGGGGAGGTGCCCAGGGCCTTGGCCACCGCCTCCGCGATACCGCCGCCCGTGCGGATCTTGAGACCCTGGATGTCATTGATGCCGATCACCGGCCGCTTGGTGAACATCTGCCCGGGCCCGTGCGTGAAGACACCGAGGAGCTTCACGCCCTTGTACTCGCCGACCTTGTCGAAATACTTCCAGTAGATCCGCGAGTAGGCCACGGAGTTGATGAGCGCCGTGTCGCCGGCTCCGGGCAGCTCCGCCATCAGGGGCAGGATGTGGCGCGCCGGGGTGTAGCTCGCGGTGACGTAGGACACGTCCACGAGGCCGTCCCGCACCGCGTCGAAGGTGCCGGGAGGCGCGGAGGGATGCTTGGGCAGCATCTGCAGCTTCACGCGCCCGCTGGTGGCCTTCTCGACCTCGTTCGCCCAACCCTGCAGCACGACGCCGGTCAGGTGATGCTGAGGCGACACCCATGACGACATCGTGAGTGTGGTGGTCTGGGCGAGGACGGGCTGGGCTGCGGCCATGACGAGGCCGGTCAGAGCACCGAGCAGCGATGCACTCACAATCCTCATGGAGATCCCCTTTCGCGGCGCGACGAAGATCGGCGGCCGCCGCGTAGTGTAGCAGCTTGGGCGGCGGTCCCGGGTGACTGCTCGCCCCCTGATCTATTCAGCCCTCGCCTCAGGGCTCTGCCCTTCAGCTCGAACTGCGGCCCTCTCCCCCGATGGGGGAGAGGGATACTAACGAGCGCTCGCCCCGGGCGGCGGGGTGATCGGCCGCCGCGGCGCCAGGGGAATGGCGCGAATGCTGTCCAGGTCGACCCGCGGCATGTCCAGACTCAGCGAGCGCAGGACGGCGTTGGCTAGCTCGTTGTAGCGGCTGAAGTAGCGGCGAAGCCGCCCGCGCCAGGCGGGGATGCCGCCGTTGGCGTGCAGCTCGAAGGCCGATTCGCGGCCGTCCAGCGCGGATGCGATATGGTCCGAGGCCATCTGCAGCAGGGCCGAGCGCTGGAGCGCCGTGTACCCACCGCCGCTGAACGACTCCTCGAGGCCTGCCCCGATCTCGGGCGCCGTGAGGTCCTTGTCCGACGGCGCGACCACGAGGGACGAGCCGGGGAGAATGCGAAGGATCTCGGCCATGCGCTGCCGCGCCTTCTGCATCGCGATGCTGCCCGCCGCGACGTGGCCCCGGCCGGGGATGCAGTAGCCCTCGGCCGTCACCTCGGGGTCGAGCTCGGCCGCCGTCTGGCAGGTGCGGACGGTCTGCACGTCGACGATGAGATCGACGAGGTACTCGATGGTGGGCTCGTGCTCCTTCAGCCCCATGGCGTCGGCGCAGGCGAGGGCGAGCCCGAGGGTGAACTCCGCCTTCGAGAGCCAGCAGTAGAGCTGATGCCAGAAGAGCCACGAGGCCATGACATCCGGCGAGGGATCCATGAGGAAGATCCGCTCCCACGGCACGAGCACGTTCTCGAGCCACATCTGGCCGTCCAGCTCGTCGTAGCGGCTGCTCAGCGGCGCGATGAACGGGTTGGGGTGGCGAGCGGAAATCTTGCGGCACAGGATGGTGACGCCGGGCGCGTTGACGGGCACGATGAAGGTGGCGCGGTGGGGCCCGCGGTCCACGGCACAGTGGGCCCCGACATAGACGTCCTCGGCATACGCGGGGCTCGTGTGCATGCCCACCTTGCCGCTCAAGACGAGGCCCGCGTCCGTCTCGCGCACGACGCGCACGGCGGCGCGCTCGAGCGGATCCTCCCGGAAACGGAAGCCGATGGTGGCGGCGCCCGCCGAGAAGGTGAGGAACCGGCCGGTCCGGCCGATCAGCTCGCGGTACGCGGCGATGTGGGCGATCTGCTCAGGCGAGACGTACCGCTGCTGGACGGCGTCCAGAATGCCCAGGGCGATGAGGTTGCCGTAGGCCGGCGTGTGCGTGATGTTGCCCGCGCTCAGGAAGGTGGTGGCGGAGAAGCATCGACCCATGGCGCGCAAGTCCGCCGAGCTCTTCGGCAAGGCGTACCCCCACGGCGCGCGGTTGCCCTCGGCGTCGGGCGGGGCGAGCAGGATGTCCCGCCACTCCGGATCGAAGTGACGGTCGTACCAGGCGGCGAGCTCGTCCACCATGGCGCGCGTGGCCGGATGCACGGTCACGTCCTCGATCAGGCCTTCCCCCATGACATAGACCCTGCGCCCATCGCGCAAGGCCTCTCGATACTCGGCACCGGTTCGCATGTTCCATGACCTCGTCGAGTCGGAAGATGGTCGCGACGGGCGTGATTTTCCCCTCTGGCGTCGCTTCTGACAAGGGCGGCCTGACCAGGGTGGACTTGCCACCTCGGGGCGACCGCGGTAGCTTCCCAGACATGGCGAAGCGCGTCGAGGGCAAGGCGGCGATCGTCGTGGGGGGCGGGCAGACACCCGGCCAGACGGTCGGGAACGGGCGGGCCACCGCCATCGTGCTGGCCCGGGAAGGCGCGCAGGTCATCGTGGCCGACCGAACCCTCAAGGCGGCCCAGGAGACCGTGGACTTGATCCGCGACGAGGGCGGTCAGGCCTGGGCCGCCGAGGCGGACATCACCCGCGAAGACGACACCCGCCGGCTGGTCGCGGCGGCCCTGGAGCGCTTCCGTCGGCTGGACATCCTGCACAACAACGTGGGCGCCAGTCTCGCGCTGGGCGACGCCGCGGCCACGGAGCTCACCGTGGAGGCCTTCGACCGCAGCTTCGCCGTCAACCTGAAGGGGACGTGGCTGGTCTGCAAGCACGGGCTGCCCGCGCTTCGCGAGACGGGCGGCTCGATCGTGAACATCGCGTCCATGGCCGCCCGCAACGCGTACCCGCTCGTGGGCTACAAGACGATGAAGGCGGGAGTGGTGGCGCTGACGGAGAACCTCGCCGCGGCCAACGCGCGCTACGGCGTGCGCGCGAACTCCATCCTGCCCGGCTTGATGAACACGCCCATGGCCATCGAGGCGCGGGTGGCCCAGGGGACGGCCCGGGACGAGGTCATCGCCTCTCGAGACCGTCGCGTTCCCCTCCGGCGCCGCATGGGCACGGGCTGGGACGTCGCCCATGCCGCGCTCTTTCTGCACTCCGACGAGGCTGGCTTCATCACCGGCGTCTCCCTGGCGGTGGACGGCGGCGAAGGGGTGAGCTGGGGGTCCTAGAGATGAATGAGAATAGCTACAGAGCTCGCGCCGAGCGCGGCGAGGTGCAGATCGGCACGTGGGTGACCATGATCCGGACGCCCGCCGTGCTCACTTTGCTCCAGGCCGCCGGCCTGGATTTCGTCCGGGTCGACATGGAGCACTCCGCCTTCTCGATGGAGACGGTCGCCGACATGGCGACCCTGGCGCGCGCCCTCGACTTTCCCATGGTGGTGCGTCCCCCCGAGGGCAATCGCGAGTGGGTGACGCGGCTCCTCGACGCGGGCGTGTGGAATCTCCACATCCCGCAGGTCGACACGCCAGAGCAGGCGGCGGCCGTGGCCGCGTGCAGTCGCTACGCCCCCCTGGGCGAGCGCGGCATGTACGGCTTCGGCCCCCACACCCAGTACCGCACGCTGACTCCGGACGAACACATGGCGACCGCGAACGCGCGCGTGCATGTCACCGCCATGCTGGAGACGAAGAAGGCCTTCGAGCGGCTGGACGAGATCGCCTCGGTGCCGGGCATCGACGCGCTGACCATCGGGCCGACCGATCTGGCCCAGGACCTGGGCGTGCTTGGCACGCCCGCCCAGAAGGACGCGCTGCGCGACTACCGCGTGCGCCTGGCCGAAGCCGCGCGCAAGCACGGCAAGGCCGTCTCCATGGCCATCGACAGCGTGGAGGGCGTGCGCGAGATGATCGCCCTCGGCGCCACCATCGTCAACTACTCCTCGGACACGGCCGTGCTCCGCTCGGGTTATGCGCGGGCCATCGAGGAGATTCGCCGGCCCGCCGCCGCCAAACGGTAGCGAGGCTCTGGAGGGAGATCCAATGGCAACCACCACCGCGTCCCGGTCAGATCTCGAGACCCTGCAGGCGCTGAACCGCGACTACATCAACTCCGTGCAGGCCGGCGATGTCCGCCGCTTCGACGAGATCTTGGCCGAGGACTTCCTGTGCCCCAATCCCGACGGCACCCTCATCGACCGTGAGGCCTTCTTGAAGCAGACGGCGCAGCCCGTGAAGATCTCGAATCTCCAGGCCCACGACGTCAACATTCGCCTCATGGGCGACTTCGCCATCATCCACGCCCGGACGACGTACACGCGCCCCGACAGCCAGCCCGGCGCCGGCCGCTACACGGACGTCTGGGCGCGTCGCGCCGGCACCTGGCTCGCCGTCTCCGCCCACGTTACCCGCTGCTGAGGGAACGCCAGCATCGGTGGCCGGTGCCTGTCACAAGGTCGTTGTAAGACCTGACCCATAGCTGGCATTCCTCGTCACCGCTCGTGCCGTCTTCCGTCAAGGTCCGCCGACCGAGTCGGCGAACTCGTGAATAACCCTGGTGATTCGAGCTTGGCACCGGCAGTGCACAATCTCCATGGGCCAATCCAACTTCTCTTTGCTCGACCCATGGGAGGACAAGATGCCGGGGCGGATCGCGGGACAGACAGACGACTCGCCGGTGCGGATGTCGCTCGCCCTCGACCGGGTCGATGGGGACAAGGATCTCCTGAAGGAGTTGGTCGAGACATTCCAGGAAGATCTTTCAGAGCGCGTGTCATCCCTCACGTCGGCTATCCGGCGCGGCGACGATCAGGAGACGTTCCAGTTGGCCCACGGTCTGCGGGGCCCGCTGGGGGTCCTTTGCGCCGAGAAGGCGCTCGCGCTGGCCGGAGAGCTCGAGACCATGGGCAGGGCCGGCCAGGTCGGCGAAGCGGCCACGGTCGGCGACGCCTTCGAGCTGGAGATCACGAGGGTCGCCGCCTTCCTCAGCGCTTTCGATTGGAAGAGTCTGTGAGGCAAAGCCGGTGAAAATCCTGATCGCCGACGACGATCGGCTCATGCGCCGCATGCTCGAGGTGATCCTCGCCAAGTCGGGCCATGAGCTGGTGGCGGCGGCCAGCGGCTCCGAAGCCTGGCAGATCTTGAGCAGCCCGGAGGCTCCATCGCTCGCGATCCTGGACTGGATGATGCCGAAGATGACGGGCCTGGAGGTGTGTAGCAAGGTACGAGCGGCGGGAGCGGCCGTCCCCACCTACCTCATCGTGTTGACGTCGAGAGGCCAGACGAATGACCTGGTGACGGCCTTCGAAGCCGGGGCCGACGACTACATCACGAAGCCGTTCGAGGCCGAGGAATTGCGGGCCCGCGTCTCCGTGGGAGTGCGGATGGTGACTCTGCAGCAGCAGCTGGCCGATCGCATCCTCGCCCTCGAGGAATCGCTCGCCCACGTGCAGCAGCTCCAGGGCCTCATTCCCATCTGCGCGTGGTGCCGGCAGGTGCGGAGCGATGGAAACTTCTGGGAGAAGGTGGAGAGCTACCTCGGCAAGCGCTCAGGTCTGCAGTTCACGCATGCCATCTGTCCAACCTGCAAGGCCAAGCAGACGGAAGGTCTGAAGCATCTTCGCCCCGCCTAGAGGTACCTCGTTGGCCAGTTGATCGTCCGCCATATGTGGGCGGAGGGGCTGCCGTCGAAGCCGAGCCCCTCCTTCGGCTGCCTGAAGTTCCGCCCCACGACGTCCGTGAACTCCTCGAGCTCAGGCGACCTCGTGGTCGACGTAGGGCTCGAGAAGCTGGGCGCTCAAGATTCGCGATAGAAGAGCAGCAAGAGCCCGAACACGGTCAAGGCGGGTCCCCACAGCCGTCCGGGCGCGACGTTCTCCGGCGGGGACAGACGCAGCTCGAGCCAGCGTGACCAGCCCGCCACCAGGATGATGAGGCCGAGGGGCAGGTGCGTCAGCTCGATGAGAAACGCCGCCTTGGCATTGCTGACCTCGTGGGCGTGGGAGAGCAGCAAGACGCCGGCGCCGATGCACACGAGGGGAAAGACATAGCGCCAGGCGGAATCGGGATGGCGGCCGCTTCGCACCCGCCATTCTGCCACGGCGAGAAGGGCGGTGAGGGCGAGCAGGATGCGGTGCTGCAGGACTTCGAGGCCCAGGAGGTGCTCCCAGAAGCCGATCCGGCCCGTCTGCCACCCCTCCGGATCCATGTTCCACGCGACGAAGCCCGTCAATCCGATGAGGAGCAGGGGCCAGTGCCGCGCCCATGGCGCCCATCCGCTCCGCTCGAGCATGGCGAGCACGCCCATGGCCACGACGAAGAGACCGGCGACGTGATGGCCGAACTCCGACCAGGCCGTCTCCTCGGCCGAGTGAGGCGTCGAGGGGTCGCCGAGAGCCGTGGCCGCGGCCAGCTCGGCCAGGCTCGGCGCCTGGAGCCGCGGCCATTGTGGAGTGAACACGCTCCGGATCTCTGCCAGCGAGGCCCGCTGGTCTTGCACGTCCGCCGCGGGCGGCGCGGAGCCGATCGACGCCGCGAGGAAGACAGTGACGATGGCAAGCCCGGCCTCCACCTCGAGACGTCGGCGCAAGACCGGCGAGCCTGAGCGGGGAAGATCGGGAGCCGCGCGCGCTCCCGACCCGAGCCGGCTTCTCGTGCCGAGCCGACCGTGGAGGGCGCGGTGATTGAGCGCGCCCATGGTCAGCATGGCGATGAAGAGCACGATCTTGGTGAGCGTCATGGCTCCGTAGGAGGTGCCGATGGCAGCGACCGGGGTGGCGATGTAGGCGAGGGAAAGCGCCGCGCCGGTGAGTGCGAGGGCCGCCACCGCGGCCAGCGCGAGCCTCGAGAACGGCCGGAGCCAGCTCTCGGAGGCCGCCGGGGTCGAGCGAAGCGCCAGCACGGTCGCGCAGACGAGCCCGCCCACCCAGGTGGCGGCGGCCGCCTGGTGGAGCGCGCCCACGGCCACGAGCCAGACACTGCCCTCGATCCGGCCCACGGCATGGCTGGCCAGCGCCCCGGTGAGAGCGAGGAGCGCGCCGCCGCCCGCGAGCAGCGCCCCCAGCGTGGTCGAGTCCGGATGGCGACGGAGCGCGTGCGCGACCGCGGCGCCCGCGAGCGCCACCGCGATGCGGATGAGGCCGATCACGCCGACCGTCGAGTCCAGCACGGCGCCCAGCGGCCAGCCCGCGTCGTCTCCCATGGCCCTGGCGAGGACGACGAGCACGCCCCCCTGCGCGGCGGCGGCGAGGAGGGCGCCCCGTGTCACGAGAGCGAGGATGCGATCGAGCGCGCGGGCAGGATCAGAGGGGCGCGACGGTCGCACCACCGCCACCGCGAAGATGGCGCCGCCGATCGAGACGGCCTGGCCCACGAGCCCGAACGCGCGCAGCCATAGCAGCATGAGCGAGATCACGGCGCCGCTACGGTAGCACGGGCCGAGGAGGGCGAGCTGGCCTTGGCATATGCGATGCACCCCGAGAGTCCGAAGATTGCCCGGCCATGAGGACAACTCCCCGATTCGGAGCTCTTCGCGGCGGCCTTTCTCAAGGGCCGGTAGGAAAGGCTTTGTTCGGCGGCCCCATGACAGGCCTCGTCTCCGCGAAAGACGCGATCGTCATTCAGGTGACGCATCCGTTTCTCCGCTGGCCCCTGCAATTTCTACCGTCTCGCGAAGGGTCTTCTTACATGGTCGCTCGCGCGCCTGCGGGTTTCGGCGAGAGAGAGCGGTGTCGGTCGTGACGTGCGAGGACACCCGCGAATGCTTCCCTCTCTTCCTCGAGGGCAGGATTCGCCTGACCGAGCTGGCGGCGGTCGAAGTCCACATCGGCCAGTGCGCCGCGTGCCGTGAAGAGCTCGACCGGCTCCAGGGTGACAAGCCGCGCGCCCGGGCTTCGAAGGAGCTGGACGGGGAGGTCGCCGACTCCGCCTCTGTTCCCGATGTCTCTCGCCCGCGCCGGCTGCTCCTTTTCGCCGGGGTGGCCGGCATCGCGGCCATCGTGATCTTCGTTGTCCTCGGGGTCCACGCCTACCAGCAGAACGTCGAGCGATACCGCCGCGTGATCGAGGCGATGACGTCGCCCGGCGGTCGCGACGAGCGAGAGCCGCGCGAGCCTGCGGCCGCGGAATCGCCGGCCCCGCCTCCGGCCCCGGTCCAGCCCAGGGTCATCCCTCCCGTGGCTCCGCCTCCTCGGCCCGGCGTGGCCGGCCGGTCAGCGGATCTTCCGCTCACGCGGGCCGTGCCGATTCCATCGCCTCCTCCCGCTCCTCGGCGCGAGAAAGCGCGGGCCGCGCCGCCGCGAGAGGCCGCGCCTACCTCGCCGGCGCCACGGCTCGACGTGGTCGTGCAGCTTTCCGTGAAGGACCGGAGCGCGGCCGAGCGCGATCTCTCGGCACTGCTGGCGCGAGTCGGGGCGACCCAGGTGCAGCGGCAGCCGGATTTCACCTTCGTCGTCGTCGTGCCCCAGTCACGTTACGGCGAGTTCACCCGGGGCATGGCCCAGATCGGATCCTGGCAGATGGAGACCGATCGATCCACGGTGCCCGACCCCGTCCGCGTGGCCGTCCGCCTCGTGTCGCGTCGCTCCGGCCCCTCTTAGGGGTCAGGTCTTGCAATCCAACATCTGAGGCGGTTGTTTTACCCTCTGTCGTATTGCAAGACCTGACCCCGGTCCGTAGGATTGGGCGCTATGAGCGGAGCGCTCGACGGCCTCGTGGCCCTGGACCTGGCGACCTACGTGGCCGCGCCCTTCTGCTGCACGCTCCTGGGCGAGCTGGGGGCCGACGTGATCAAGGTCGAGCAGCCCGGCCTCGGTGACGACCTGAGAAGGCTCGGTCACAAAGCGGCCGATGGCATCTCCTACATGTGGCTGGTCGAGGGCCGGAACAAGAAATCCATCACGTGCAACCTGCGCGAGCCCGAGGGCCAGGCGCTCATCGCGCGGCTGGCCGCCCGCGCCGACATCCTCGCAGAGAACTTCCGGCCGGGGACCATGGAGAAGTGGAACCTCGGATACGACGCGCTGTCCGCGGTGAACCCGCGACTGGTCATGGTGAGGATCTCGGCCTTCGGTCAGACGGGCCCGAGTCGCGGGCGGCCGGGGTTCGGTCGCATCGCGGGCGCGGTGAGCGGCGTCAGCTACATCTCGGGATATCCCGATCGCCCGCCCGTCTCGCCGGGAACGCCGACCATTCCCGACTACCTGGCGGGCGTGATGGGCGCCTTCGGGGCGCTTGCCGCCATCGAGAGCCGCCATGGCACAGGACGGGGCCAGGTGGTCGACGTGGCGCTCTACGAGCCCATGCTGAGGATGCTCGACGAGATGATCCCCGTGCACGCCGCCCTCGGCAAGATCCGCGAGCGCATCGGCTCGGGCACGGAGTACGTGGTGCCGCACGATCACTATCGCGCGCAAGACGGGAGCTGGATCGCCATCGCGTGCACGAACGACCGCATGTTCGAGCGCCTGGCCGTGGAGGCCATGGGCCGGCCGGAGCTCCATGCCGAGTTCTCGTCGATGGACGAGCGGCTTCGCCGGCGCGAGGATCTCGATGCGCGCGTGCAGGACTGGGTCGGCTCCTTCGCCGCGGAGGAGGTGCTGGCCCGGCTGGACGCGGCGTCCGTCCCGTGCTCGAGGGTCAACAGCGTGCAGGATCTCTTCGCGGATCCCCAGCTCCGGGCGCGGGAAAACCTCATCCCCGTGCCGGGGCCCGGCGGGGAGACGATCTGGATGCCCGGCATCGTGCCCAAGCTCTCCCTGACGCCGGGTCGCGTCACGAGCGCCGGGCCGGCCACGCCGGGCGCCCACAATGAAGAAATCTACTGCGGCCGCCTCGGGCTCAGCCGCGAGGACCTGGCCGCCCTCGCGAGGAAGGGCGTCGTCTAACCGAGGGCATCCAGGCAGCTCAAAAAGGTCCAGATGCGAGGCGGCGCGCGAAGGCCGCACGCGAGGCGTAGTCTCTCTACGTTGAGCGTGCGGTCGAGCGCGCCGTCATCGTCTCGCCAGATGGCGAACCATCTTGGTGGAGCTGGCGGGCCTCTTCGGGCGAGCGCTCATCGGGCAGTTGGGCCTATTTCAGCTGCCTGGACCATGGCGTGGATCTCGGCACGCGTCACGGGGACCCGCTCGATGCGGGCGCCGAACGGAGACAGCGCGTCCTCGATGGCCTGGGCGATGAGGGGATGCACGGGCATGATGCCGCCCTCGCCCGCGCCCTTGGCGCCCAGCGGGTTCAGGGGCGTGGGCGATTCGAGGTGGCGGATCTCGAAGGTGCGCGGCGCGTCGGCGGCCGTGGCCAGCGCATACTCCATGAGCGTCGCGGTTAGGCGCTGGCCCGTCTCGTCGTAGGCGAGCTGCAGGTTGAGCGCGTCCGGGAGGCCCTGGACGACCCCCCCGTGGATCTGGCCCTCCACGATGCCCGGCTCGAGCACGTGGCCGCAGTCGTGGGCCACGATCCAGCGCAGGATGCTCACGGCGCCGGTGTCGGGATCGACCTCCAGGACCACGCCGTGCGTCCCGTTGGCGAAGCTCGACTGCGACACGGTGAAGAGCTGCGTGTCCTCGAGGTCGGGGGATTCCCCGGGGGCCTGGCCGGCATGCGCGGCGGCCGCGATTTCGGCCCAGCCGAGGCTCCGGCTCGGCAGCCCGCGCACCGAGAACTTCCCGCCCTCGCTCACGACATCCACGGGGGAGGCCTCGAGCAGGTGGGCGGCGATCCCCATCGCCTTCTCGCGCACGGCGCGTGCCGCGAGGAGGGCGGCGCTCCCCCCGATGGCCGCCGTCCGGCTGCCATACGTGCCCCCGCCCTGCGCCACGAGGTCGGAGTCGCCCGTCAGCACCTCGATGGTGTCGGGCTCGATGCCCAGGAGATTGCCCACGAGCCGCGAGAACATCGTGACGTGCCCCTGGCCCTGCGGGGCGGCGCCGGTGACCACGGTGACGCCACCGTTTTGGTGGACCCGCACCACCGCGCTCTCGTGGGGCACGGTGGCGGTGGCCTCGACGTAGTTGACGAGGCCGATGCCGAGGTAGCGGCCCTCGGCGCGCAGCCGCGCCTGCTCGCGCCGCGCCGCAGGCAGATCCAGCGCTTCCAGGGCCAGCTCCATGCAGCGCGGGAAGTTTCCACTGTCGTAGTCGACCGGTCCCCGGCCCGCCGTGCTGAGGCCGGTGGCGTAGGGATGCCGGTCGGCGGAGACGAGATTGCGGCGCCGCAGGTCGAGGGGATCGGTGCCGAGCTCGCGCGCCAACGCGTCGAGGGCCCGCTCGATCACCGCGGCGCCGTAGGGACGGCCCGCGCCACGATAGGCGCCCACGGGCGTGGTCGTGGTCACCACGCCGCGGAAGCGGAGATCGAGGTTGGGAATGACGTACGGCCCCACCGAATGGATCATGGCGTTCTGCGGCAGGTTCAGCCCCGAGATCGTGTAGGCGCCCATGTCGTGGAGGAAGTCGTCCCGCAGGGCGAGGAGCCGGCCCTCCCGGGTGGCCGCCAGCTCCACGTCGTGGATCTGGTCACGCTCCACGCAGGCGACCAGGGTGTGCTCGCGACGCGTCTCGATCCACTTGATCGGTCGGTCGAGCTGGCGCGCGAGGGCGGCGACCACGACGTACTCCGGGTAGTACATTCCCTTGGTGCCGAAGCCGCCGCCCACGTCGGGGGGCGCGATCACGCGCACCTGCTCCTCGGGCAGGCCGAGCTGCCCGGCGATCACCCCGCGGTGACGATGGACCATCTGGACGGCGCCCCACATGGTCAGGCGCTCGTCCGCCCAGCGGACGATGAGGCCGCGCGGCTCCAGAGGATGCGCGCCGCCGCGCGCGAGCCTGACCCGCGTCCGGACGACCACATCCGCGGCGCGGACCGCGGCCTCCACGTCGCCCACGCGCTGGCGCCATTCGGCCACGACGTTGCTGGGCGTCTCTTCGTGCAAGACGGGCGCGCCCGGGGCGAGCGCCGCGTCCATGTCCACGAGGGCGGGGAGGGGCTCGTACTCGACCCGGATCAGGTCGAGGGCGTCCCAGGCGCGATAGGGGTCGTCCGCGATGACCGCGGCCACCGCCTCGCCGACGAAGCGCACGCGCTCGCCGGCCAGGGGCCGGATCCCGCAGGCCACGGGCAAGGCAGGATGCGGCGCGTAGATGGGGATGGCCACGCCGGCGCTCCCGAGATCGGCGGCGAGGAAGACGCCGACGATCCCGGGCGCGCGGCGGGCCGCCGACACATCGATGGAGCGGATGCGGGCATGCGCGTGCGGCGAGCGCAGCATGGCGGCGTGCAGGCAGCCGGGCACGCGGAAGTCGTCGACGAACTCTCCGGCGCCGGTGATGAGCCGCGGGTCCTCGCGGCGACGAACGCTCCCCGCGTGCTCGGCCATTTTATTCAGCCCTCGCCTCGCCGCTCTCCTCGCCTGCGGCTCGTCGGCAGCGTCTCAGCTCGAACAACATGAGCCCAAGCCTTCCCCCTCACTCTGCCCTCTCCCCCGAAGCGGGGGAGAGGAATCCTCGCATCCCGCTCCCTCGGAGAGGGAGCGGGTCAGGGTGAGGGTGGCGGTGTGTTGGCGCATGACGAGGCTACCCTTCGCTCTCGGCGGGCAGACGCGAGCGCCAGTCGAGGGAGCGTGTGATCAGCGGGCGTAGCGCGAGGATGACGAGAACGGCCCCGACCACGAGCAGGGTGACGGAGATCGGTCGCGTGACGAAGATCGCGTAGCTCCCCGCGGACATGGCGAGGGACTGACGGAGCGAAAGCTCCATCATGGGGGCAAGGACGAGGCCGAGCACGATGGGCGCCGTCTCGAAGTCGAGCTTGCGCAGCACGTAGCCGAGCACGCCGGTGGCGAGCATGATCCACACGTCCACCACGCTGCTGTTGACGGCGTAGACCCCGAGGATGGAGCAGACGAGGATGATCGGGTACATGATCGGGTACGGCACCCGGAGGAGGTTCACGAAGAGCCCGACGAGGGGCAGGTTCAGGATGAGCAGGATGACGTTGCCCACGTACATGGAGGCGATGAAGCCCCAGAAGAGCTTGGGGTCCTGATGAATGAGTAGCGGCCCCGGCGTCACGCCGTGGACCATCATGGCAGCCAGGAGGAGGGCGGCCACGGGTACGCCGGGGACCCCGAGGGCGAGCATGGGCACGAAGGCGCCCGAGGTCGCCGCGTTGTTCGCCGACTCCGGGCCCGCCACCCCGGCCACCGCGCCGCGCCCGAACTCCTCGGGGTGCTTCGACACCTTGCGCTCGATGGCGTAGGAGACGAAGGTCGAGATCACGTGGGCGGAGCCCGGGATGATGCCGATCAGGAAGCCGATGGCGGTCCCGCGCCAGATGGGCATGTTCGACTCGCGCCACTCCTGGCGGGAGGGGAGGAGGTCGCGCAGCTTGGGCCGGATCACCTCGGGCGGATTCGCCATGCCCGCCGTGAGCAGGATCTCGGCGAGGCCGAAGAGCCCCACGGCCACCGGCACCACGCCGATGCCGTCGCCGAGCTCGGCGATGCCGTAGGCGAAGCGGAAGTAGCCGGACATCTGGTCGATGCCGATCATGCCCAGGAGGAGTCCGAGGGCGGCCATGGCGAGACCCTTCAGCATCGAGCCCGAGTTCATGTAGGCGAGGACGAGGAGTCCTAAGAGGAGCAGCGAGAAGTACTCGGGCGGACCGAAGCGCAGCGCGAAGGCGGCCAGGGGCGGGGCCAGGAACATCAGGAGAACGACGCTCACCGTCCCCGCGACATACGAGCCGACGGCGGCGATGGCGAGAGCGGGCCCCGCGCGTCCCTTGCGCGCCATGGCGTAGCCGTCGATGCACGTCATCACGGAGGCGGCCTCGCCGGGGATGCGCATGAGGATCGACGTGGTGGAGCCGCCGTACATCGCCCCGTAGTAGATGCCCGCGAGCATGACGAGCGCGCTCGTGGCGTCGAGGCCATAGGTGGCGGGCAGGAGCAGGCTGATGCCCGCGAGCGGCCCGACGCCGGGAAGCACTCCCACCAGCGTGCCCACCAGGCAGCCGATGAAGCCGTACCAGAGGACGTGGGGGGTGAGGGCGACGGAGAAGCCGAGACCGAGGTTCTGGAGCGTCTCGATCACGTCAGAGCCCGAAGGGGCCGCGGGGCAGGGGCACCTTGAGGAGCGTGTCGAAGAGATAGAAGGATCCCCACGACATCACGATGGTCACGGCGAGGCCGAGCGCCCAGCCTCGGCGCTCGAGGAGCAGCACGAGGAAGGCGAGCACGACCGCCATGGTGATCCGGTAGCCCAGGCGCTCGAGCCCCCACGCCGCGAACGCGCAGGCGGCGAAGATCGCGACGGCGTGGCGCCACTCGTGCCAGCCGACCTCGGCGAGGCGGCTCGCGCGAGACCCCATCACGAACACCGCCATGCCGAAGGCGATGAGGAGGATGGCGAGGACCACGGGCATGTACGCGGGACCGGGCCGATGCAGCGAGCCCAGCGGGAAGGCGCGGCTCTGCCAGATGGTGACGACCCCGAACAGCACGAGCGTCCCACCCGCCAGACGATCCGTTGTCATCGTGTTGGCCGAACCATCTGCGCCACGTGCTCCCCCGACTCAATTCAGCCCTCGCCTCGCGGCTCCGCCACTTAGCTCGAACTGCGGCCCTCTCCCCCACTAGGGGAGAGGGATCCGAACTATGAGTGCATCGTGCCAAGCCTGTTCTCATCCCTCTCCCCCGTCGCGGGGGAGAGGGCAGGGTGAGGGGGTCTTCGATGAGCAGGACCCGCCCTGTCCTGACTACTACTGGGCGCTCTCCACCTTGCCGATCTTCTTCACGACCTCGGCCAGCCGCGCCGCGTCCTTGGCCCACCACGCGTTGAACTCGTCGGCGTCCATGTAGGCGATGGGGGTGTCGAGCTTGGCGTGCGAGGTGACGACCTCCGGCTCCTTGACCGCCTGCCGGGTCGCGTCGCGCAGGATCTTGACGATGTGGGGCGGGGTCTTGACGGGCGCCACCAGCCCCGCCCACGCCGTGTACTCGACGTCGTATCCGAGCGATTTGAACGACGGGACGTCCGGATAGGTGGCCACCGGCGCCGTCCCCGTGTGAGCGAGCAGTCGAAGCTTGCCCGCTTTCACGTGCGCGACGGCCAGGCTCACCGGGGTCATGGTGATCTGTGAGTGACCCCCGAGGATGGCGTTCATCATCGGCCCCCCGCCCGTCGTGGGGAGGTGACGGAGCTTGATGCCCGCCGCCAGCATGAACATCTCGGTGGGGATGTGCGACGCTCCGTAGAGGCCGGAGGAGCTGAAGACGATCTCCCCGGGCTTCTTCTTGGCGTCGTCCACGAGATCCTTCAGCGTCTTCCACGGCGCGTCGGCACGGACGACGAGCATGGAGGGGTCGGCATTGATCCGGGCGATGCCGGTGAACTGATCGCGCGTGTAGTTGGGCGGCCGCCCGAAGAGCTTGTCGACCTCCGGCAGCACGGAGATGCTGACGAGGGCCATGAGGAGCGTGTAGCCGTCGGGCTTGCTCGTGGCCACCGTCTGGTTGCCGACCGCGCCCGCCGCTCCCGCCTTGTTGATGATGGCCACGGGCTGCTTCAAGATGCGCTCGAGCGCGGTGGCGACCGGGCGCGCCGTGTTGTCGGCGAGGCCGCCGGGCGGGAAGGCGACGACCATGGAGATCGGCCGCGTCGGGTAGGGATCGTCCGCCCGGGCCGGGACCGCGGCCATCGCGATGATCAGCCCCGCTATCCCGAGCGCTCGAAGCATTCGCATCTCCTTCGCGTGGAGGTGACGCAGCGAGGGCAGACTAGCAGTCGGCCGTGCGGCAGGTCAAGACACGATCGTCGAGCGTGAGATCCTTGGAGACGCCGCCCCGCGCGTCAGCGACTGCCGCAGAGATTCTGGAGGGCGGCCAGATCGGCCGCGGTGAGGCGCAGCGGCTCGACCGCCTGCTCGCCGCCCACCGCGTGCATGATGGCGGTGGGATCGTCCACGTGCCCGAGCCCCAGGGCGTGCCCCAGCTCGTGGGCGAGGAGGAGGGTGAAGTCCCGCATGTCGTGGAACTCGAAGACGGTGATCTCGCGGCCGTCGAACTCGCCCTTGTGGAACTGCCGGGGCGCCCCGTAGCGTGAGTTGAAGGTCATGACGTCACGGTTGTGCGCCTCCGCGAGGGCGTTGCCCTTCTCGGCCAGTGTACGCACGGTGCCGGCGAGCGACTCGATGGCCATCCGCTCTGTCTCGAGCTCGCTCCGCATCGCCTGGAGCCGGCTGCGCTCCGCCTCGAGGCCCGCCTGCTGCTCGCGGGGCACCCCGCCCCGCGCGCCCCACTGCTGCATCTGCGCGTTGTAGGCGGCGGCCCGCTCCTGGTAGGCGGCATACGTGGTCTCGTAGTTCCGCGCGCGGCGTTCGTAGGTCTCCCGCCACTCCGCATAGCTGCGCGAGACCTGGGCGTGGGAGGCCTGCGCCTGCTGCATGGAAGTCCACAGGCGCTGGCTGGTCTGGGTCGTTTGCTGGCGCTCGTCGTAGACGAGGGTGACCGTCAAGCTCGCGCGGGGATCGTGGACGAAGAGATCCCGGGCCATCGCGCGGCCCCACAACGACTCCGCCTGCCGTAGCGCCTCGAGCACCTCGTCGTTGGTCAGCCCGAAGCGGCTGTCGACGGGTCCCAGGCGATACGCGATGGGCCTGCCACAGGGCGTCGGGCGCGTGAGCCAGAGGCCGGCGGCCAGGGCCACGCATACAACCAGGGAGACCAGCAGGACGCGCCGGACCATGGTGGAGCAACATTGCGAGCGCCGTGCCACCAAGCGCCCCCGGCCATGCCCTGAATTTTTCGGCAGCCGAGGGCGGGAGGAGAGGGCGTGCCGTCAGTCGTGAGACGGTGACTGACGAATCCTGTCCAGGCGCCTGCCGCCGGGCGGCACTCGCGGGCCCTCGATGCTATGCTGGCGCTCGCGCGTGGCTCCCGGCACTCGTGGGCACGCCGCCATCACAGCTCGAGGAGGAACGCCCGTCATGCTCCGCGATCATCCCAAGGGGAACTATCGCTACCTGCCCGGCATCAGCGCGTTCTCGTCCGGCACCATCGCCATGCCCGGCCACGAGATCGTGCACGTGACCCTCGGCGCCCCCGTGCCCTGGCGCGCCGGGTTCGCGCGGATCGAGCGCCACCTGCGCGAGCAGGGACGGCCGAAGACGGCCCTGTGCGGGATCGAGCTCCGCAGCCCGGCGCCCTTCACCTTCGAGGGGTTCGCCAAGTTCAACGAGGGCTACCGGTCCCTGCTCGCGGAGTGGGACATCCTCGTGGGCGAGGACAATCCCATCCCGCGGACCAACGTGGCGCCGGTGGTGGCCGCGCCCGCCGAGCCTTCCCTCTACGCCTTCGCCTACACGATGCCGGGCGCCACCCCGTCGCCCACCTTCATCGTGGCGGGGGCGGGCGAGATGCGAGAGCGCGGGCAGGGGGCGGAGGGCATCGTTCGCCACGGCGAGACCACCCCCGATGCCATGCGAGAGAAGGCGCGCTTCGTGATGGGGATCATGCAGGACCGCATGCGCGGGCTCGGCTGCGATTGGGCGCGCGCGACGGCCATCGACGTCTACAGCGCCGAGGCGATCCACGGCTTTCTCGTCGACGACATCCTCAAGCCGGCGGGGGCCGCGGCCATCCACGGGGTCCGCTGGTTTCCGAGCCGCCCGCCCGTGCAGGGTTTGGAGTTCGAAGTGGACCTGCGTGGGGTCGCGCGCGAGCTCGTGCTCTAGACGAGAGTGGTGCGCGTAGATGCGTTCCCCTCACCGTGCCCTTTCCCCGCGACGGGGAGAGGGTTACAAAGGCTGCGTCCTTCATTCGGATCCCTCTCCCCCATCGGGGGAGAGGGCCGCAGTTCGAGCTGAGTCGCTCGCTTTTCGCGACGAGGCGAGGGCTGAATGAATGAGGGGGCAAACGGAGAACTCATGGCGAGGCCGATGCGCCGGATCCTGACCGGTCACAACGCGCAGGGGAAGTCCGTCATACTGTCCGACGGCCCGTCGCCTCACGTGCTCGAGCTGGCGGGCATGCCGGGGCTGGCCCTCATCAATCTCTGGGTCACCGACGGCGCGCCCGCCCGCAACGCGGGCTCGGCCGACGCGGCGGCGAGGCCGGTCGTCCTCGAGCCGCCCGCGCGCGGCACGATCTTTCGCGTCGTCGACTTCCCGCCCGATGCCGCCATGGCGGCCGCGATGGATCGCGGGAAAGCCTTCGAGGCCATGGGGGCCGGTCACGCCATGGACCCGGGCGCGGCCCGGCATCCCGGCATGCACAAGACGAGCACGGTGGACTACGCGCTCGTCCTGGACGGCGAGATCTGGGCCCTCATGGACGAGGGCGAGGTGCTCATGCGGGCGGGGGATTGCCTCGTCCAGCGCGGGACCAACCATGCCTGGAGCAACCGCTCGGACCGGCCGTGCCGGGTGGCGTTCATCCTCGTCAACGCCGATCCCGTTTAGGCTCAGGGAGTCCGGGATGGCTTTTGCGCGCGCTGGAATTCACTGCTGCAATGCGGCGGACCGTTGGGTGGTAAGGAGGATCTCGCATGTGCCGAAGCATTAGAACGCTGCACAATTTCAAGCCGCCGGCCACGGAGGAGGAGATACGGGCGTCTTCGCTACAGTTCGTCCGAAAATTGAGCGGCTTCTCCAGGCCGTCCAAAGTCAACGCAGCCGCTTTCACTCGAGCGGTCGACGAGGTGGCGCAGGCTGCACGGGCCCTACTCGATGCTCTCGTCACGAACGCTCCGCCTCGCGATCGAGAAGTCGAGGCGTCGAAAGCCCGCGCGAAGACGGTGGACCGTTTTCGCTCTCGCGATGCGAGACAAGCCACCTGACCCGCGGTTGGAGCGGATCGGGGCACAACCCGCTGTGCGTGGCTGAGCGGCGGTAACCACTATGGGTAGTTCTGGCGCCGACAAAGTCTTCGCTGGCTCGATTCCGAAAGTTTACGAAACGCATCTGGTTCCCCTGCTCTTCGAGCCGTACGCCGCGGACCTGGTGAACAGGCTTGCTTCGAGATCTCTCAGTCGCGTGCTGGAAGTGGCAGCCGGCACAGGCGTTGTGACTCGTGCTCTGGCTTCGGTACTGCCAGAACGCGTCTCAATCGTTGCCACGGATCTTAATCAGCCGATGCTTGATCAAGCTTCCGCGCTCGGGACCACGCGGCCCGTGGAATGGCGTCAGGCGGATGCCATGCAGTTGCCCTTCCAAGACGGAACGTTTGACGCTGTCGTATGCCAGTTCGGGGTCATGTTTTTCCCCGACAAGGCGAAAGCCATGTCGGAGGCACATCGAGTGCTCCGTCGAGGGGGCGTTCTCGTCTTCAATGTGTGGGATCGACTCGAGGAAAACGAATTCGCGGACACCGTGACGACGGCACTCGCATTCCTGTTTCCCGAGGATCCACCCCGATTCCTCGCACGCACACCCCACGGCTATCACGAGCCCGCGAGCATCGAGCAAGATCTTGTGAGCGGCGGCTTCATTGCGCCACCCGAGATCATCACACTGGCGGCGCGTAGCCGGGCAAGGTCGCCTCGGGATCCGGCCATCGCATACTGCCAGGGGACACCACTACGAAATGAAATCGAGGCGCGCGGCGCGTCGCGGCTCGGGGGAGCAACCGATACCGCCGCGGAAGCTATCGGCCGGCGATTCGGGCGGGGCGATGTGGACGGCAAGATCCAGGCGCACGTGGTCACCATTGAAAGGTGACGTGGCAGCGGCGGTGTCCACTAGGGCTGCTTGGCGGCGGCTCCGGCGGTGGCCGACTCGACGGCGGCGCGCACGCGCGCCGGGGTGATGGGAATCTCGCGGAGGCCGACGCCGAGATCGCGCAGGGCATCGCAGACGGCATTGGCGACGGCGGCGCCCAGGCCGGGATTGCCGCACTCCCCCACGCCGCGCAGGCCGAGCGGGTTGGTGTGGGCGGGCACCTCCTGGAAGAAGGCGTCGATCGCCGGCATGTCGGCCGCGCTCGGCAGCGCGTAGTCGAGGAGCGAGCCGGTCAGGAGCTGGCCCGCCTCGTCATAGCGCAGGCTCTCGTGCATGGCGTTGCCGATCCCGAAGGCGACCCCGCCCACGAGCTGGTCCTCGACGAGACGCGGGTTGACGGCGCGGCCGACGTCAGCGCCGACCACCACGCGGCGCAGCGTCACCACGCCGGTCTCGAGCTCGACGTCGGCGATGACGGCGACGCCGCAGCCGGCATAGGTGACCTTGGGCACCTTGAAGGAAGCATCCACGGCCAGGGATTGCTGGCTCGCCAGCTCGCCCAAGGTCGGCGAGCGGCCGTCGGTGGAGAGCCGGCCCGCCTCGTAGCTGATGGCCTCCTCGGCCACGCCGAGGGCCTCCGCGGCTCGCCGCCGGGCTTCCGCGATGAGCTTGTCGCCCGCCATGTGCGCGGCATTGCCGGCGGTGACCGTGGCCCGCGAGCCGTAGGTGCCGACGCCGCTCTCCACGGCAGCCGTGTCGGGGTGGCGCACCTCGAAGCGATCGGCGGGGAGGCCGAGGGCGCCGCCGAGGATCTGGGCGAGAACCGTCTCGAGCCCCGGCCCCATGGACGAGGCGCCGGTGTCCACGATGAAGCGGCCGTCGGGGCGGGCCTCGACGCGGGCCGTCTCGAAGGGACCGAGCCCGGTCTTCTCCACGTACATGGCGAGTCCGATGCCGCGCCGGATGCCCCGGGCGGCGAGGGCGCGCTGCTCCGCGCGCGCGGCGTCATAGCCGAGGCGCTCGAGGAGACTCGCGAAGAGCGCCGGGAAATCTCCCGAGTCGTAGACGGTGGGCACGCCGAAGGAGACGGTGCCGCAGTCGTACGGCATGTCGGCGGCCGCGAGGAGATTGCGACGGCGGATCTCCGCGGGATCGAGGCCGAGGCGCGCGGCGGCCACGTCCATGAGCCGCTCGCGGGCGAAGTTGCACTCGGGCCGTCCCGGCGAGCGCAGCGTGCCCACCGGGGTCTTGTTGGTGACCACGCTCCAGAGATCGCACGCGTAGTCAGGCACACGGTAGGGCCCGGGGAGGAGGGCGGCGCCGAACTCGGCGGGCAGGAGCGCCGCCGTGCGCACGTACGCGCCGATGTCGGCGTGAATGACCACGCGCATGGCGCGGATCCGCCCGTCCCCTTCGAAGCCGATCTCGAGATCGTAGGTGGCCTCGCGGGCGTGGTTGGCTGCGGTCAGATTCTCTCGCCGGCTCTCGACCCAGCGCACGGGACGATTGATCTTGAGGGCGGCCAGGGGGACCAGGATGTCCTCGGGGTAGAGCTCGCCGCGGACGCCGAAGCCGCCCCCGACGTCGACCTCGGTGAGCCGGAGGGCGCCCGGCGGCATGCCGAAGATCGGCGCCAGGATGTTCCGGTTGATGTGGATGCACTTCGTGGAGCCGATCAGATGCATCTCTCCCCCGGTGACGCCGGGGGGCGCCGCCATCAGCCCGCGCGTCTCGACGGCGGCCGCCGTCTGCCGCGCGTGGTGAAAGCGCTCCCTCACGACGAGCGCGGCTCCGCGTAGTCCTCCGTCCGCATCTCCCACCCGCATCTGGATGAGCGCGACATTGTTGGACGCGCTCGAGGAGAAGAGACGCGGCGCGCCCGCGGCGAGGGCGGCTTCGGCCGAGGTGACGGCGGGAAGCGGCGCGTACTCGACGGCGATGCGCTCGAGGGCATCCTCGGCGAGGTAGCGGCTCTCCGCCACCAGGAGGGCCACCGGCTCGCCGGCATAGCGGGCCACGCCGCGGGCCATGGCCGGCTGCAGAAACGTGGCGGTGCCGTCGGGCGCGGGCACGCGGTTGGGAATGACGGCCGCCTCGGGAATATCCGCGGCCGTGAGGACGGCGAGCACGCCGGGCATGGCGAGGGCGACCCGCGTGTCGATTCCGACGATGCGCGCGTGCGCGTGGGGGGAGCGCAGCACGGCTGCCTCCGCCATGCCGGGCAGGCGCACGTCGCCCACGAAGCGGCCGCTCCCCGTGAGGAAACCCTCCGCGCCAAGCCGGGTCAGGGGCTCGCCGATCACGCGCGGCTGTCCCGCTCGTGCTCGCGAAGGACGACGGCGCCCGCTTCCTCGGCGCCCTCGGGATCGTCCCAGTGCCGCCAGACGTGCAGGCTCATGGCCCCGAGACCGACGAGGACGGCCACGGCCATGAGGGCTCCGCCCACGTAGGGCAGTTGATTGATGAGGGCCATGACCCCCAGGGCCACCACCAGGCAGAGCACGCGCACGAGCTTCGAGCGCTGAGACCTCGGGAAGAACGCGCGGGCGCCCACGTCGCCGAGGAAGAAGGCGGCCACGAGAAAGCCCACGAGGAGCGAGGCGAGATAGACGAGAAACAGGATGAGCCCGAGGGGAATGCCGAGGATGGTGAACATGGCCAGGATGGCGAGCACGGGGACGCTGACGCAGAGGAGGGCGCCCAGGCCGAGGCTCTTGAAGAAATCCGAGCCGACGGTCTGCGCGGCCAGCCGCGTGAAGCCCGGAAAGAGGAGGAAGAGCACGATACCCGTCATCATGAGCCCGACCGTGAAGAGGAGCCGGGAGACGGTGATGAGCGCAGCGCCCGTCCGCGCGAGCGTGCGAGGCAGCTCCGGCAGGTTGTGGGTGATCACGCCCTGGATCTTCGCCTTGGGAGCAATGCGGGCGTCGCGAGTGCTCCAGTAGGTAAGGTTGCCCTTGATGCGGGCGGTGGGCAGCACTTCGATCTCCTGGGCCACCAGCTCCACGTCCCCCTGTACCTCGCCCCCGATCACCACGACGGCGCCCGCGGCGTAGAGCTTCTTGCCGACCGTCCCCGCCATGCGCACCTCGCCGCCGACGAGGCGGGCGCGGCCCTCGATGACCGCCTCGGGGGTGACAACCACGGTGCCCCCACCCGCGTTCACGTTGTGCGCGACGCGCCCGCTGATGGTGACGGCGCCGCCCCCCGCCCGCACGTTCCGCATGACGGCGCCCCCGATCTCCACGGAGCCGGCGGCGACGATCAGATTGCCCTGCACGCGCTTGGCGTTGACGACGCGGCCGCCCCCGGCGACCAGATCGCCCTCGACGTCGGCCTGGACATCGACGCCTCCGCCGAAGGCGTAGAGGTCGCTCGCGACGGCCGGGTCTTTCCTGACCACGGTCTGGCCCACCGAGGGGTCGGCGGCCCCCGCGAGGGGGGGAGACAGGAGGAGCAGGGCGACCGCCGTCATCCCCGAGGCCAGTCGACGAGGCATCGGGGCAGTCTCCGCTTGGATGCTCGTCCTCGTCAAGCCGGCTATGCGAGGCGGGCGAGGTAGGGCAAATTGCGATACTGCTCCTGGGCGTCGAGGCCGTAGCCGATCACGAAGACGTCAGGGATCTCGCGGCCGACATAGTGGACGGTGACGTCGGCGGGCCGCTCGCGCTGCTTGACCACGAAGGCGCACACTTTGAGGGAGGCGGGCTTGCGTGTCTGGAAATTGCGCAGCAGGTAGGAGAGGCTGAGCCCCGAGGCGCAGACGCCCTCCACCACGAGCACGTCCTTGCCCTCCAGCGGCTCGTCGAGATCCTTGCGGATGCGCACCACCCCGGAGGCCGTGACCTGTCCGTAGGGGACGATGGAGATGAAGTCGAGGGTGGCGGGGATGGTGACGGCGCGCATGAGATCGGCCAGGAAGACGGCGGCGCCCTTCAGGACCCCGATGACGTGCAGGGACTTGCCCGCGTAGTCGGCCGAGATCTGGGCGCCCAGCCGCACCACCTCGGCCTGGATGGCCGCCTCGTCCATCAAGAGCTCCCCGACTCCGTCGTGCACGGCCCGCATCAGCCGAACCGTGTCGCCTGCACGAACTCGCGGGACTGCCGGATGGCCGTGGCGTCCACGAGGCCCGCCGTCTCCCACTCGTCCAGGCACTGCGTGATGGTCAGGATGGAGTGCAGGGTGTAGCCCTTGGAGGCCAGGAGCTCCCGGCCGCCCTGCTCGCGGTCGATGAGGATGACGAGGTCCTTGACCATGAGGCCGGCGTCCTCCAGCACCTCGATGGCCTCGAACTTGCTCGCGCCGTCGGTGATGATGTCATCGATCAGCACCACGCGGTCGCCCGCTTCGTAGATGCCCTCGATGCGACGCTTGGTGCCGTAGCTCTTCTCCTCTTTGCGAGGATAGATGAGCGGCAAGTTGCCCTCGAGGCTGGCCGCCACGGCCAGGGGCAGTCCCGCATAGGGGATGCCGGCGATCCGGTCTCCCGCGCAGCGGCTCACCTCGGCGGCCATGAGGACGCCGATGCGGCGCAGCACGTCGGGAAAGCAGATGACCACGCGGAGATCGATGTAGAAGGGCGACTTGATCCCGGACTTGAGGGTGAAGTCACCGAAGCGCATGGTCCCGATCTCGAAGAGGCGCCGGATGAGGGTGGCGTGCTCGCGGGTGGTGGTCATGCGCGCATCTCCTCGAGGATGGCCGCGGCGGCCTTGGCGGGGTCGGCGGCGGCGGTGATGGGCCGCCCGACCACCAGGTAGTCGGCCCCCGCGGCCGCGCGCGGCGTGGCGATGCGCGACTGATCGTTCGTCTCGCTTCCCGCCGGCCTCACCCCCGGCGTCACGATGGCCCAGCGCGCGCCCATGGCCCGCCGGATCGCCGCGATCTCGTGGGGGGAGGCGACGTTGCCGTCGAGCCCCGCCTCCTGCGCGAGCCCGCAGAGATGGAGCACGTGGCCTTCGACGGAGGAGGCGACGCGGAGCTCGCTCGCGAGCGCCTGCCGGTCGAGGCTGGTCAGCACGGTCACGGCGAGGACGAGCGGTCGGGGCAGCCCGAGCGTCTGGGACGCTTCATGCGCGCCGTGGGCGGCCGCGCGCATCATGGCCCGGCCGCCCGAGGCGTGCACGTTGAACATGAAGACGCCGAGCCGCACCGCCTCGCGGGCGGCTCCCTCCACGGTATTCGGGATGTCGTGGAACTTGAGGTCGAGGAAAACCTCGCCGCCGCGCTTTCGCACCGCCTCGACCGCGGCGGGGCCGGCGGCGGTGAAGAGCTGCGAGCCGATCTTGAAGCGACGCGCCGTGCCGTGGAGGGCGTCCACGAGCGCGGCCGCCCGGTCGAGGGAGTCCACGTCCAGCGCGACTATTAAGCGATCCGCGGGCAGGCGATCCGCGGGCAACCGGTCCTCAGGGGCGCGCGGCATAGTAGTCCTGAAGCGACTGCACGCTCATCTCTCCCTTGAGCAAGGCCTCGATGCCGCCGATGGCGGCCTGGGCGCCGTCCACCGTGGTGTAGTACGGGATGTTCTGGGTCACGGCCGTCCGGCGGATCAGATAGGAGTCCTTGCGGGCGCGGCCATCTTCCGGCGTGTTGAAGACCAGCGCGATCTCGTTGCGCTTCATGAGGTCCACGATGTTTGGGCGCATGCTCTCGTTGACCTTGTAGACCATCTCCACGGTCATGCCCTGGCGCATGAGGAGCTTGGCCGTGCCCGCCGTGGCCACGAGCGAGAAGCCCATCTCGGCCAGCCGCTTGGCGACCTGGAGCACCGCGCGCTTGTCGCGGTTCTTCACGGACAGGAACACCTTGCCGGAGGTGGGGAGGGGCGAGTTGGCCGCGATCTGGGACTTGACGTAGGCCTTGCGGAAGTCTCGATCGATGCCCATCACCTCGCCCGTGGATTTCATCTCGGGGCCGAGGAGAACGTCGACCCCGGGAAACTTGATGAAGGGGAAGACCGCTTCCTTGACGGCGAGGTGGCCGACCTCGCGCTCCTCCGCGAAGCCGAGCTCGCGCAGAGAAGCTCCCAGCATGACCTTGGTGGCGAGCTTGGCCAGGGGCACGCCGATGGCCTTGGAGACGAAGGGCACGGTGCGCGAGGCGCGCGGGTTGACCTCGAGGACGTAGACCGCCTCGTTCTTGATGGCGAACTGGATGTTGAGGAGCCCGATGACGCCCAGCTCCTTGGCGAGCGCGCGCGTCTGAGCCTTGATGCGGTCGACCTGGTCGTCACCGAGGGAGTAGGGCGGGAGCGCGCAGGCGGAATCGCCCGAGTGGATCCCCGCCTTCTCGACGTGCTCCATGACGCCCCCCACGACCACGCGCTCACCGTCGGCGATGGCGTCCACGTCGATCTCCAGGGCGTCCTCGAGGAACTTGTCCACGAGGATGGGATGCTCGGGGCTGACCCGCACCGCCTCCGTCATGTAGCGCTGTAGGTCCTCCCGGTCGTAGACGATCTGCATGGCCCGGCCGCCCAGCACGTAGGACGGGCGCACGAGTACGGGGTAGCCGATGCTCTGGGCGATGCGCTCCGCCTCCTCGTAGGAGCGGGCGGTGGAGCCGGGCGCCTGCTGGAGGCCGAGCTCGGCGAGGAGGGCCGAGAAGCGCTGGCGGTCCTCGGCGCGATCGATGGCGTCGGGCGGGGTGCCGAGGATGGACACCCCGGCGCGCTCGAGGGGCACGGTGAGCTTCAGCGGCGTCTGGCCCCCGAACTGGACGATGACCCCGCGGGGCCGCTCGCGCTCCAGGATGTTCATCACGTCCTCGAAGGTGAGCGGCTCGAAGTAGAGGCGGTCGGAGGTGTCGTAGTCGGTGGAGACCGTCTCCGGATTGCAGTTGACCATGATCGCCTCCACGCCGGCCTCCTTGAGCGCGAAGGCCGCGTGGACGCAGGCGTAGTCGAACTCGATGCCCTGGCCGATGCGATTGGGCCCGGAGCCGAGGATCACCACCTTCTCGCGCGGGGTGGGGGGCGCCTCGTCCTCTTCCTCGTAGGTGGAGTAGAGGTAGGGCGTGTGTGCCTCGAACTCCGCGGCGCACGTGTCCACCATCTTGAAGGTGGCCCGGATGCCCGCCTGCAGTCGCGCCGCGCGCACTACGGCCTCGCTCCCGCCCACCAGCTCGGCGATTCGCCGATCGGCGAAGCCCATCTGCTTGGCCCGGCGCAGGACGTCGGGCTGCTCGAGGCCTGCCGCGCGGATCGTCTCCTCGTAGAGGACGATCTCGCGGATGTTCTCGAGGAACCAGGGATCGATGGCGGAGAGCTCGTGCATCTCCTGCGTGGACATCCCGCGCCGGTAGCCCTCGGCGAGGGCGAAGCAGCGCTCCGCCGTGGGAATGCGGATCTTCTGCTTCAGCGACTCGTCGTCGGCGGGCGCGGGGTCCATCACGAGCCCCCAGCGGTCCTGCTCGAGCGAGCGCACGGCCTTCTGGAGCGCTTCCTTGAAGGTCCGGCCGATGGCCATGGCCTCGCCCACCGACTTCATCTGTGTGGTCAGCGTCTGGTCCGCCTCCGGGAACTTCTCGAAGGCCCAGCGCGGGAACTTGACGACGCAGTAGTCGATGGCGGGCTCGAAGGAGGCGGGCGTCTCGCGGGTGATGTCGTTCCGCAGCTCGTCGAGCGTGAACCCTACCGCCAGTTTCGCCGCGATCTTGGCGATGGGGAAGCCCGTGGCCTTGGAGGCCAGGGCGGAGGAGCGCGACACCCGCGGGTTCATCTCGATCACGACCATGCGCCCGTCGGTCGGATTGATCCCGAACTGGATGTTCGAGCCGCCCGTCTCCACGCCGATCTCGCGGATGATGGCGAGGGAGGCGTCCCGCATCCGCTGGTACTCCTTGTCCGTCAGGGTCTGGGCGGGCGCCACCGTGATCGAGTCGCCCGTGTGCACGCCCATGGGGTCGAAGTTCTCGATCGAGCAGATGATGACGACGTTGTCCGCGAGGTCGCGCATCACCTCGAGCTCGAACTCCTTCCAGCCGATCACGGATTCCTCGACGAGCACCTGGCCGGCCGGGCTCTGCTGGAGGCCCCACTTGACGGCGGCCTCGAGCTCCTCGGGGTGGTAGGCGACGGATCCGCCCGTGCCCCCGAGGGTGAAAGACGGCCGGATGATGAGCGGGAAGCCCATGCGTCCCGCGCGCACGCCTGCCCGCGCCTCCTCGGCCGTGGTGGCGAAGAAGCCCTTGGGCATCTCGAGCCCGATCCGCGCCATGGCCGCGCCGAAGAGATTCCTGTCCTCGGCCGTTCTGATCGCGGGCAGCTTGGCCCCGATCAGCTCGACGCCGAAGCGATCGAGGGTGCCGTCCTCGGCCAGGGCGACCGCGAGGTTGAGGCCGGTCTGGCCGCCCACCGTGGGCAACATGGCCTGCGGCCGCTCGCGCTCGATGACCTTGGCCACGAACTCCGGGGTCAGGGGCTCGATGTACGTGCGGTCGGCCATCTCGGGATCGGTCATGATGGTGGCGGGGTTCGAGTTGACCAGCACCACCTCGAAGCCCTCCTCACGGAGGGCCTTGCAGGCCTGGGTGCCGGAGTAGTCGAACTCGCAGGCCTGCCCGATGACGATGGGCCCCGAGCCGATCAGCAGGATCTTCCGGAGGTCAGTCCGCTTCGGCACTGGGTTCCTTTGGCACTCGCGCTGTGCTCGCCTGCGGGATCAACTCAGCTCTCGTCTCGGGCCGGCAGGGCCGTCGCTCAACTCGAACAGCGGGGCAGCGTCTCAGCTCGAAAACTTTCTCAGCACTCGCC
Source organism: Candidatus Methylomirabilota bacterium (assembly GCA_035635755.1). Taxonomy (GTDB): domain Bacteria; phylum Methylomirabilota; class Methylomirabilia; order Rokubacteriales; family CSP1-6; genus AR37. The sequence continues at coordinate 32,639 of DASQAK010000023.1, forward strand.
TCGCCGCTCTCGTCGCCTACGGCTCCTCGGCAGCGTCTCAGCTCGAAAATCATTCAACCTGCCCGTAGACGATGGAGATCTCGGGCGCGGCCTCTTCGCGCTTGTAGAGCACGTCGTCGAGCCGGCCGGTGCCGATCCAGAGCGTCTCGCCGTTGCCCCAGAGCTTCTCGCCGAGCACGCTCATCCGCTTCTCGACGCGCTCCTTGACGGCGTGGGACTCCATGGCGAGCTCGCTCTCCGTGGTGAAGGTTGCCCACTCCGGCTTCTGGCCGGTCTCTTCGGTCTTTCTGTAGGAGATGAGATATTTCGGCATCCGATCACCCTCCTTCCATCAGCTTGATGAACCGCTGGAACAGGTAGTGCGAGTCGTGAGGCCCTGGCGAGGCCTCGGGGTGGTACTGCACAGAGAAGACCGGCAGCTCCCGATGCCTCATGCCCTCGGAGGTGCCGTCGTTGAGGTTCACGTGGGATTCGACGAGCCCGGCCTTCTCCACCGACCTGGGATCCACGCTGAAGCCGTGGTTCTGCGCGGTGATCTCGACGCGCCCGGTCTCGAGGTCCTTCACGGGATGGTTGGCGCCGTGGTGGCCGAACTTGAGCTTGTAGGTGCTGCCCCCGAAGGCCAGGCCCAGGATCTGGTTGCCGAGGCAGATGCCGAAGATCGGCAGCTTGCCGATGAGCTCGCGCACCGATTCCACGAGGTACGGCACGGCTTCGGGATCGCCGGGGCCATTGGAGAGAAAGAGCCCGTGGGGCTTTCGCTCGAGGACGGCCGCGGCAGAAGTGCTCGCGGGCACCACCTCGACCTCGCAGCCGAGCGAGGCAAGCTGGCGCAGGATGTTCCGCTTGATCCCCGAGTCATAGGCCACGACCCTGAAGCGCGAGGTGGGCGGCCGCGTGTAGCCGCGGGCGATGTCCCAGCCGCCCTCCGTCCAGCCGTGGGCCGTCTCCACCGTGACCTCGCTGACGAGATCGCGACCGATGAGGCCCGGGAGCGCGCGGGCCCTGTCGGCCAGTCGCGCGGGGTCGACCTCGACCGTGGAGATCACGCCTTCCTGGGCGCCGTGATCGCGCAGATGCCTCGTGAGCGCGCGCGTGTCGATGCCCTGGATCCCCACGATGCCCTCCTCGCGCATGTAATCTTCGATGGCGACGCGTCCGCGCCAGTTGGAGGGATACGGGCAGGCCTCTTTCACGATGAACCCGTTGACCCAGGGCCGCTGCGACTCGACGTCTTCAGGATTGATGCCGTAGTTCCCGATGAGGGGGTACGTCATGCACACGATCTGCCCGCGGTAGGACGGATCGGTCATGATCTCCTGATAGCCCGTCATCGCCGTGTTGAAGACGACCTCGCCGTGCACCTCGCCCGACGCGCCGCAGGCCTCGCCCGTGAAGACGCGACCATCCGCCAGGGCCAGCAGCGCGCGCGTCATGGCGAGACGACCTTGCCGCCCACGATGGTCATGACGGGCGCGCCCGTCCCGGTCGAGCCGGCGAAGGGCGTGTTGCGCGCGCGCGAGCGGAACTTGGCGGGCTCCACGGTCCACGGCCGCTCGAGGTCGAGTACCGTGATGTCGGCGGGCGCGCCCGCGGCGAGGCTGCCCCCCGGCAGGTTCAGGAGCCGCGCCGGCGCGGGCGAGAGCCGCTGCACGAGGGTGGAGAGATCCATGCGGCCCCCGCGCACGAGCCGGTCGAGCAGGAGGGGCACCGCCGTCTCCAGCCCGATCACGCCGTTGGCGCAGGCGCCGAACTCGTCTTCCTTCTCGGAGAGGGCGTGCGGGGCATGGTCCGTGGCGATGCAGTCGACGGTGCCGTCGAGCAGGCCCTCCAGCACGGCCTCCACGTCCCGCTTGGTCCGGAGCGGCGGCGCCATCTTCATGTTCGGGTCGTACTCCCGCACTGCCTCGTCGGTGAGCAGGAGATGGTGCGGCGTCGCCTCCGCCGTCACGCGCACGCCCCGCGCCTTGGCCTCGCGCACGAGACGCACCGCCCCCACCGTCGAGATGTGGGCGATGTGCACGTGGGCGCCCGTCAGCTCGGCGAGCAGGATGTCGCGCGCGACCATCACGTCCTCGGCCGCCGAGGGCTGGCCGGCGAGGCCGAGCTCGGTCGAGACCAGCCCCTCGTGCATGGCCCCGCGATGGGCGAGGTGCTCGTCCTCGGCGTGGCTGATGATGGGGGTGCCGAAGGGCAGGGTGTATTCCATGGCGCGACGGTAGATCTCCGCGTTCATCACGCACAGCCCGTCGTCGGAGAAGGCGACGCAGCCCGCCTCGGCCTGCTCGGCCATCTCGGCCAGCTCCTGGCCCTTGAGGCCGCGGGTGACCGCCCCGATCGCGTAGACGCGCACGGCGCCTTCCACGCGCGCCTTGGCGAGGATGAAGTCGGTGACGGCGCGGTTGTCGTTGACGGGCAGCGTGTTGGCCATGCAGGCGACCGCGGTGAAGCCCCCCGCCGCGGCGGCGCGCGTGCCGCTGGCGATGGTCTCCTTGTACTCGTAGCCCGGCTCGCGCAGGTGGACGTGGATGTCGATGAAGCCCGGGCACACGACCTTGCCCGCGGCGTCCACGACCTGGGCGCCCTCGGGCGCCTTGAGCCCGCGACCGAGCCTGGCGATGGTGCCGTCGGTGACGAGCACGTCCTGGACGCCGTCCAGTCCGCCGGCGGGATCGACGACGCGGCCGCCCTTGAGGAGCAGGCTCATGCCGCTCGGCGATCGGCGAGGAGGTAGAGGACGGCCATCCGCACCGCCACGCCGTTCGTGACCTGATCGAGGATGACCGAGTACTGGCTGTCCGCGACCTCCGGGGACAGCTCGACGCCGCGATTGACCGGCCCCGGATGCATGATGAGCACGTCGGGCCGGCAATGCGTGAGCCGGTCGAGCGTCAGCCCCCACACGCGCGAGTACTCGCGCAGCGAGGGGATGAAGCCGCCCGTCATCCGCTCGTGCTGCAGGCGCAGCATCATGATGACGTCCGCGTGCGCGATCGCCTCCTCGAGGCGATGGCTGACCTTGACGCCCATGTCCTGGCAGCCCGCCGGGATCAGGGTGGGCGGCCCCGCCACCGTCACCGTCATCCCCATCTTGCGCATGGCGTGGATGTCCGAGCGCGCCACGCGACTGTGCGTGATGTCGCCCACGATCGTCACGTTGAGCCCTTCGAGGTGGCCCTTCTTCTGGCGGATGGTCAGGAGATCCAGGAGGGCCTGCGTCGGGTGCTCGTGCGCCCCGTCGCCCGCGTTGATCACGGAGCATTTCAGGTGCCTCGCGAGGAGGGCGGGCCCGCCCGGGGCCTTGTGGCGGACGACGACCACGTTCGGGCTCATGGCCTCGATGTTCTTGGCCGTGTCCAGAAAGCTCTCCCCCTTCTCGGCGCTCGAGCCCGAGCCGGAGAAGTTGATGACATCCGCGGAGAGCCACTTGCCCGCGATCTCGAACGAGGTGCGCGTGCGCGTGGAGGCCTCGTAGAAGAGGTTGACGATGGTCTTGCCCCGGAGCGTGGGCACCTTCTTGATCTCGCGCGTGGCGATCTCCTTCATGGACTCCGCCGTGTCGAGGACCTCGATGATCTCGGCCGCCTCGGTGTCCTGCATGCTGACGAGGTCCTTGCGCTTCCAGGCCATCGCTAATCCTCTTTTCTCGAAGTAGGCGTGCCGGGAACCCGAGCATCTTTTGTATTCGCTCGCCTCGGCGCTTTGTCGGTCGCCTCGCCTGCGGCTGCGGCTCCTGATGTCTTGTTGGTCGCCTCGCCTGCGGCTGCGGCTCCTCCTGCGGGCTGCGGCTCACCCTCCTCCGGCTCCTGGATCACCACGCGGTCCTGGCCGTCGTGCTCGCGGAGCATGACGGCGACGGACTCCTTGCGGCTCGTGGGCAGGTTCTTGCCGACGTAGTCGGGACGGATGGGCAGCTCGCGGTGTCCCCGATCCACGAGGACGGCCAGGCGGATGACGCGCGGACGGCCGAGATCCATGAGGGCGTCCATGGCGGCTCTTATGGTCCGCCCCGTGAAGAGGACGTCGTCCACCAGCACCACCGTGATGCCCTTGAGAGAGAAGGGGATCTCGGTGCTGCGCACCCTCGGCTGCTCGGCGCGGCTCCCCAGGTCGTCGCGGTAGAGGGTGATGTCGAGCGCGCCCACGGCCGGGCGCTTGCTCTCGATCCCCGCGATCTTCTCGGCGATGCGCTCGGCCAGCGTCTCCCCGCGGTTCTTGATGCCGACGAGGGCGAGATCGGCGCCGCCCGCCTGCTCGACGATCTCATGGGCGATGCGCGTCAGGGCCCGGTCGAGCCCCGCCTGGTCCAGCACCTGCGCCTTCTCCTTCGGCGCGGTCACCGCGTCGCTCCGTCCCGCGAGGGGCAAAAAAAATACCCCAAGCTGGGCCTGGGGCTGCACACGCCGAATTTCTGATGCTTCATCTTTGCTCCTTGCGGGCCTCTCAGGGTCCGCTTAAAGGAGTGAATCGAGTTGCTGAGCTACTCTACTACTCGGTCACCAACCTGTCAACTGACGGCGCCGAGCTGGACGACGGCGGCGGCCGCGAGGCGCTTGATTTCACCTTCAGGGTAGCCGAGCTCGCCCAGGACTTCCGCGGTGTGCTGGCCGAGGAGCGGAGCGGGGCGCCGGATGGCGGCGGGCGTGGCCGAGGCGCGGGCGGGGAAGGGGAGGGCGTGCACGGGGCCGAGCCCGGGCTGATCGAACGTGGCCACGAGGCCCAGGTGCTGGACCTGGGGGTCCTCGAAGACCTCGTGGAACTCGTAGACGGGGCCCGCGGCGATCTGCGCGGCCTCGAAGCGCTCGATCCACTCGGCCGTGGGCGCCGCGGCCAGGCGCGATTCCACGTAGGCCACGAACTCGTCGTAGCGCGAGATTCGCTCGGCATTGCTGGCGAAGCGCGGCTCCTTCTCGAGCGCGGGCTCGCCGAGCGCGCCGCAGAAGCGTCCCCACTGATCCTGGTTCATGATCACGATGTTGATGTAGCCGTCCTTGGTCTTGTAGGCGCCGCCCGGCGCGATGGCCGGGTTGCGATTTCCCTCGCGCTGAGGTCGCACTCCCGTGTCGAAGTAGATGGCGGTGGGGTCGGGCAGGAGCGAGAGGCTCGAGGCGAGCAGGTTGACGTCGAGGTGTTGCCCCCTGCCCGTGCGGAAGCGGTGCACCAGCGCGGCGGAGACGCTGCCGAAGGCGACCCAGGCCGCCGCGAGATCGGAGGTGGAGCCCGCGACGCGCGTTGGAGGATCACCGGGATGGCCGGTGAGCGCCATGAGCCCGCTCATCCCCTGGGCGATGGTGTTGTAGCCCGGGCGCCGCGAGTGCGGGCCGTCCTGGCCGAAGCCCGTCACGGACACGTACACGACGGCCGGGTTGATGGCGCTCACGGCCGCATAGCCCAGCCCGAGCTTGGTCGCCACGCCCGGCAGGAAGTTCTCCACGACCACGTCGGCCCGGCGCGCCAGCTCGAGGGCGATCTTCACGCCTTCTGGCTGCTGAAGATCCACGGCGATGCCGCGCTTGTTGCGGTTGATGGCGCCGAAGGAAGCGCTGATGCCGTTCTTGCCCCGCAGCACGCGGAGGTCGTCGCCCACGGGAGGTCGCTCGACCTTGATCACATCCGCGCCGAGGTCGCCCAGCATGGTGGCGCAGTACGGCCCCGCAATGACCCGCGAGAGGTCGAGCACCCTGATGCCCTCGAGCATCGTGCTCATGCCGCCGGCACGGTACGTCCCCTCGCCCACTCCCGCAGCTCTTCGATGTCTTCGGCGCGGGTGACGGAGAGCGGCTTGGTCGCCTTCAGCTCCTCGACGATGAGGTCGCTGGAGAGCTGGGCGCCGCGGGCGAAGGCGGTGTAGAGCGCGGAGACCACGGCTTGCTCGATCTCGGCGCCGCTGAAGCCGTCCGAGGCGGCAGCGAGGGCGGGCAGATCGAAGCCCGCGGGATCGCGGTGACGACGCGCGAGGTGGATGGAAAAGATCTGGCGCCGCTCGTCAGCCGTGGGCAGGTCGATGAAGAAGATCTCGTCGAAGCGGCCCTTCCGCATGAGCTCAGGGGGCAGCGCGTCGATCTGATTGCACGTGGCCACGAGGAAGACGGGCGCAGAACGGTCCTGGAGCCAGCCGAGGAGCCGGCCGAGGATGCGGCGCGACAGCCCGCCGTCGGACTCGGAGCTCGTCACCGAGGCGAAGCCCTTCTCGATCTCGTCGATCATCAGCACGCAGGGCGCCATGCGCTCGGCCGTGGCGAGGGCGCGGTCGAGGTTCTTCTCGGACTCGCCGATGAACTTGTCGAAGAGCCGGCCCGGCTCGAGCCGCAGGAGCGGCAGTCCCCAGTCCTTGGCCACCGCCTTGGCGGCCAGACTCTTGCCGCAGCCCTGAACCCCGAGGAGGAGGATGCCGCGTGGGGCGGGCACGCCGAACTCCTTGGCCTCCGGCGTGAAGGCGCGCTTGCGCTTGTCGAGCCAGGCCTTGAGGCCGGCGAGGCCGCCCACGTCACCCAGGTTCTCGGCCACGGGCACGCAGTCGAGCACGCGCTCCTTCGAGAGCAGCTCCTGTTTCATCTCCGCGATCACCTCGAGATCGCGGGGATCGAGGGTGAGGTCGTCGAGCACGGCGCGGGTCACGGCCCGCTCGGCCTCGAAGAGGGTCAGCCCTCGCAGCGCGGCGGAGACCTTGTCGAGAATCTCCGCGCTGGGCGTCGGCCCGAGCTTGTGCTGGCGCGCGAGGTTGACGAAGACCTCTTCGGTCAGCTTGCGCAGCTCCGCCTGGGTGGGCAGCTCGAGCTTGACGAGGCTCGCGAGGCCGGCCAGCTCCGGCGGCAGATCCATGCGGGGGGCGGTCATGACGAGGGCGCGCCGGTCGCGCGCGAAGGCGTGGGCGAGGTCCTGGATCGTGCGGACCACCGCCGCGTCGTTGAGCGAACGGTAGAGATCCTTCATCAGATAGATGCCTTCGTTCATCTCGGCGACGCTGCGGAGGGCCTTGAGGGGCTCCTTCGTCTCATAGATCGAATCGACGGCGCCCGAGCGACGCAGCCCTCGCGTCATGGTCCAGGTGAAGAGCGGGATGCGGAGGCGCCCCGCCACGCGCTCGAGGGCCTGCTCGGCGCGCTCCTCCTCGAGCGTCTCGATGGCGATGAGGGGCGTGCGCGAGCTGATGAGGATCTCGAGGGTGCGGAGCGTATCCATGTCGGGATCTCAGTCTGGCACGATCAGGAGGTTTCGCGCCAGAACTCCGTGCAGGTCCGCTCGTGCTGGATGGAGAGCCGGCCCGCCTTGACCACGAGCCGCCGGGGCGCCATGGTCGTCACGGCTTCGGCCGCGCGTTCCGTCTCCCAGAGCACGAGATCGGCGCGGGCGCCGACCCGGAGCCCATGCTCGGGCAGCCGGAGCATCCGCGCCGGATATTCCGTCAGCATGGCGAAGATGTCTGCGACATCGCGCTCCGTCCCCATGTGCGCCGCGGCGGTCATGAGATAGCCCATGAGGGCGAGGTCGCCCGTGCCCATGGGCGTGAAGGCGTTCAGGACATTGTTCGTGGCGACGGCGACCGTGACGCCCGCGGCGAGCAGACGCTTGGCCGGCGCGAGGCCGCGCCTGACGTTGCGGACGTCCTTGCGGCCCATGAGATAGAGATCCGTGGCGGGCAGGATGATGACGCCCACCCCCGCGTCCTTGAGAATGGCGGCGGCGCGGTCGAGCTCTGCCGGCTCGAGGGCCCCGAGCTCGCTCGCGTGCCCCACCGCGACGCGCCCCTGCCAGCCCCAGCGCACGGCCTGCTCCGCGACGTAGAGCACGTCCATGTGCTCGGGCTCGTCGAAGAAGTCGATGTGGAAGTCCACGTCGACGTCGAACTCGCGCGCCAGGCGGAACACGATGTCGATCTGGGCGTGGGCGTCCGTGTCGTTGTAGGGGCAGCCGCCGATGAGATCGGCGCCGCCCTCGAGGGCCCGGGCGAGGAGCGCTTCGGTGCCCGGGGACTGGAGAATGCCTTCCTGGGCGAAGGCGCACAGCTGGAGATCGATGGCCGGCGCGTACTCGCGCTTGAGGGGGATGAGCGCCTCGAGAGCCTTGAGGCCGACGAGGGGGTCGACCTCGACGTGGCTCCGCATGGCCGTGGTGCCCGCGCGCACGGCCAGGTCGAGGGCCCGGCGCGCGCGGGCGCGGATGTCCTCCACGGTGAAGCGGCGCTTGGCATGCCCCGTCACCCGCAGCGCCTCCGCGACCGTGCCCTCGACGGAGGGCGTCCGCTCGGAGAGGAGCGCCTTGTCGAGATGGATGTGGGCGTCCACGAGGCCGGGCGTGAGCAGGCGGCCGCCGCAGTCCACGGCTCGATGGGCGGGGCGCCCGGCCAGCGTGCCGATCTCGGCGACGAGCCCCGCGCGAGCGCCCACGTCGGCGATCCGGCCATCGGGAAGCCGGCAGCGCTCCAGCAGAAGGTCGAAGGGTGGCGCCATCACCGTAACGCCGCGAGCGCCTCGAGCGCCTGCTCGAAGCAGGCGAGGGGCGCGCGGACCACGCCGGCTCCGATCTGGCCGGTGCCGGGCATGCGTCCCGCGATGCCCGTATTGATGAGGGGGGTGATGCCGGTCTCCACCACCTTGCGCACGTCGATGCCCACGGGAGAGCCGCGATCGTCGAGGGCGGGGATGCGGAAGCGCGGGTGCTCGCCCACGCAGATCTCCGCCATCTCTTCCGTCACCGCCACCGCCTGTCTGAAGCCGCCCGCGCCCACGAAGGCGGCCACGGCGGGCGAGGCGGCCATGGCGAATCCCCCGAGCCCGATAGTCTCGATGATGGCGCTGTCGCCGATATCGGGATTGGCGTCCTCGGGGCCGAAGCCCGGAAAGTAGAGTCCCTGCGGCGTGTTGACGGGCGCGGTGAACCAGCGATCGCCGAGCCCCGCCACGCGAATGCCGAAGTCCGTGCCGTTGCGCGCCATGGTCGCGACGACGGTGGAGCCCGGGACATCGAGACATGGATCCGCAGACGCCTTGCCCGCGGCCATGGCCAGGTTGAGGAAGAACTGGTCGTTGGCCGCCATGAACTCGGCCACGCGGGCGAGCGCATCCGGGTCCCTGCCCGCGCGCGCCAGGTGGGGCATGAGCAGGCGCGCGAGGAGCGACGAGGCGGCGATATTTCGCTGGTGCATCTCGTCGCCCATGCGGAGTGCCTGGGCCATGAGCGCGCGGAGATCGATGCCTCCGCTGGCGCGGATGGCCGCGCCGAGGAGGGGGCCCGCCTCGCCCTCGATCCAGCGCAGCCGCTCGATGACGCTCGGGTCATTGGCGCCGAAGCGCAGGACCTTGCCGAGCCCCTCGTTGACGGTGGCGAAGGCGCGGCCGCCCGACTGGCGCTCCTCGACGAGGAAGACGGGCATGGAGGGCGTGACCATGCCCGTCATGGGGCCTGCCGCCCCCGCCGCGTGGCACGGCGCGATCTCCACCTCGCCCTTGACGAGGAGGTCGAGGGCCTCGGCATCGTCGGCCGCCCATCCCTCGTAATGGATGGCGCAGAGGATGGCCGCTTTCATGGTCTCGCAGGCCGTCTCCCAGCCGAGCGGCGGCCCCGCGTGGAGCACGGTGCGGCCGGTGAGCCCCATCACCGTGCGGGCGGGGCCGCAGTCGATGAGGATCGGCTCCGCTCCCGTCAGTCGTCCGAGCACGGTCTGATTGGCCGATGCGATCGTCACGCGTCCTCATCCTCGAGCGCGGCCAGGAGCGCGGCCTTGCGTGGATCGCCACCCGCCGGAGGCGACCACTCGACGTGAATCACGGGGACTGCGAGCTGTTCTAGCTCCTGAGCGAAGCCTTCGAGCCCGCAGTTGATCACGCGGAGCTCCCGGGCGAACAGGTCGGCGATCACGGATCCGCTCCCGCGATGCCCGCGGCGGCGCGGGCGGCCTGCGCATTGGAGGAGAGCACCCAGACCCCCGCGTTCTCGAGCTTCGCCAGCTGCGCGGCCAATCCCTGTGGATCGCCTTCGGTGCCGATCACGCTCGCCACCACGTGCAGCGTGCGACCCTCTTGCCGGGCCGCCTCTCGGGCGGCGCGCAGGGCGGGCGCGAGATCCCCGGCGGGGTCCGCCGCGGCGCCATGGCCGAGCACGATGTCGAGGAGCAGGACAGCGACACGAGGATCCTTGGCGAGCGCGGCGATGGCCTCGATCCGCGACGTGGGATCGATCATCGGGTGCGCCCGCCCGAGAGTGAATTCGTCGGCGCCGAAGTCGATGACGCGGTGGATGCCGACGCCATGAGGCCGGAGATTGCCCGAGACGGGGCCCAGG
>DASQAK010000024.1:0-19633 GCA_035635755.1 Candidatus Methylomirabilota bacterium
GGTTGGGGCAAGGAGCGCAAGGACGAGATCGCCAAGCGCGTGACCGGCGCCATCACCGACGTCACCGGCCTGCCGAAAGAAGCCGTGTGGGTCGTCATCGAGGAGGTCAAGCCCCACGACTGGTACGCCGCGGGCAAGCCCGGGGAGCCGCTCAAGAAGTGACGCTGGAAATCCGCGACCCTCGCCTCACCGCCGTGGTGGGCCCGAAGGTCGAGTTCGAGAAGATCGCGGGAGACTGCCTGTTCACCGAGGGGCCGCTCTGGCATCCGGCGGGCAAGTACCTACTGTGGAGCGACATGCCCGGAGACCACCTGCGCCGCTGGTCAGCCACGGACGGCGTCAGCACCTTTCGCAAGCCCTGCAACAAGTCCAACGGCCTGACCTGGGACCGCCAGGGCCGGCTCCTCGCCTGCGAGCATGCCTCGAGCCAGGTGTCGCGGACGGAACCGGACGGCCGCATCACCTCCATCGCCACGCACTACGAAGGCAAGCAGCTCAACAGCCCCAACGACATCGTGTGCGCCGCGGACGGCGGCATCTACTTCAGCGACCCGCCCTACGGCCGCGCGGACTTTTACGGGATCAAGCGCGAGCAGGAGCTGTCGCATCAGAGTGTGTACCGCGCCGGCGCTGATCCGAAGCGCCCCACCCTCCTGGTGGACGACTTCGACAGGCCCAATGGGCTGTGCTTCTCTCTCGACGGTCGCCGGCTCTTCGTCAACGACACCGCGCGCAAGCACATCCGCATCTTCGACGTGAAGGCCGACGGCGGCCTCACGGGAGGGCGCGTGTGGGCCGAGACCACGGGGGAGGGACGCGGCGCGCCCGACGGCATGAAACTCGACTCCGCCGGCAACGTGTATTGCTGCGGCCCCGGGGGCGTCCACGTCTTCACGCCCGAGGCCGCCTGTCTGGGCGTGATCCAGGTGCCGGAGCCCGCGGCCAACTTCGCCTGGGGCGACGATGACTACCGGAGTCTCTACATCACCGCGTCCACATCCGTGTACCGGATCCGGGTACAGGAGCCGGGGTTCCCGGCTCTGTAGCCCCGGGTGGCAAACCGCCAAAGGAGGCTCGCCATGGTCCGCTCACTGATTTTGCTGCTCGCCACGCTGCTGGCGCTGCCGCTCTCGGCCGAAGCCCAGAAGCCGATCAAGGTCGGCGTGCCCTTGCCCCTGTCCGGGCCCCCCGCGCTCTTCGGCGAGCCGGCGAGCAAGGGCGCCCAGATGTTCGTGGACGAAATCAACGCCAAGGGCGGTGTCCTGGGCCGGAAGATCGAGCTCGTCATCCGGGACTCCAAGGCCGACGCCAACGAGGCGGTCCGCGTCTCGCGCGAGCTCATCCTCAAGGAGAACGTGGACTTCCTCATGGGAACGCTCACCTCCGCGGAGGGCCCCGCCGTCTCCGTGGTGGCCAAGGAGAACAAGATCGTCTTCATCGCGCCGATTCCCAAGACGGACCAGCTGACGGCGGCCGACAAGCTCCACCCCTATGTCTTCCGCGTGGCCGCCAACACGACAATGGAAGGGCGGAGCGCAGCGGAGATCGTGGCCAAGTGGCCCGTGACCAAGATCGCCACCATCGCCTTCGACTACGCCTATGGCCAGGACGTGACCAAGTCCTTCGTCGAGCACATCAAGCGGCTCAAGCCCGGCGTGGAGATCGTGGACCAGCAGTGGCCCAAGCTCGGTGAGCAGGACTACAACCCGTTCATCAATGCCCAGATGGCCAAGAAGCCGGAAGCGGTGGTCTCCTCGATCTGGGGTGGCTTCTTCGTGACCTTCTCGAAGCAGGCCAAGGCCCTGGGCTACTTCGACGCCATCAAGTACAACTTCATCGGGCTCGGCGAGGCGGGCTCGCCCGAGACGACCAAGTCGATGGGCGCGGACTACCCGGTAGGGATCTGGGGCAACTCCTACGACGCCTTCTACTGGGAGGACAATCCGGGCCCGCACAAGGAGTACACCGCGCGCCTCTCGAAGTACCTGAAGGACGAGTACCCCTCGTCGTGGGCCATCCAGGGCTACATCGGCATGGCCTTCCTGACCGAGGCGATCAAGAAGGCGGGGAGCACGGACTCGGACAAGGTCTCCAAGGCGCTCCTCGGGCTCACCATCGACACGCCCATCGGCAAGCAGACCCTTCGCGAGAAGGATCATCAGGCGAACCGCGGCCAGCTCTACGGAAAGACGGTGAAGGACCCGAAGTACAACTTCCCGATCATGAAGCCCATCACCTACGTCGATCCGACCAAGTTCATGGACTAGGTCTCTCCCCTCACCCTGCCCTCACCCCTCCGACTGGGGAGAGGGCCGCAGTTCGAGCTGAGTCGCTGCCCGCCGTTCGAGTTGAGCGCCCAGCGGCGCGAGACGAGAGCTGAGTTGATTCCGCAGGCGAGGAGAGCGACGAGGGGAGGGCTGAGAAGGTGAGGGGGCCTTCCTCTGATGCCCGACCTCTCGTTCGCCTTCGCGCAGTCGCTGAGCGGCCTCACCGCGGCGATGTTCCTCTTTCTCATCGCGTCGGGCCTCTCGCTCATCTTCGGTGTTCTTCGCGTGCTCAACTTCGCCCACGGCACCTTCTACATGCTGGGCGCATACTCCGCCTATCAGATCGTGCAGTGGCTGGGAACGGGCCCCATCACTTTCTGGATAGCCGCGCTGGGGGCGGCCACGGGGGTCGCCCTCCTCGGCGGCATCGTCGAGCGCTTCCTCTTCCAGCGTCTCTACGGCAAGGAGGAGCTCTACCAGCTCCTCTTCACGTATGCCCTCGTCCTCATCCTCAGCGATGTCGCCAAGATCATCTGGGGCACGCAGCAGAAATCGGTGAGCCGCCCCGCGGGCCTCACGGGCGCCGTGAGCGTCTTCGGAGCGACCATCCCCGACTACAACCTCTTCATCATCCTGCTCGGCCCCGCCATCGCGCTGGGGTTCTGGTACGTGCTCCAGCGCACGCGCGTCGGGCGATTCATCCGCGCGGCGGCCCTGGATCGCGAGACCCTGGGCGCCCTCGGCGTCAACGTCAGGGCCCTGTACACGGGCGTGTTCATGCTCGCCTCGTTTCTCGGCGGGCTCGGCGGCGCCCTCATCTCGCCCATGCGGGCCATCGTCCCCGGCATGGACACGGAAGTCATCGTCGAGGCCTTCGTGGTCGTGGTCATCGGAGGGCTCGGCTCCTTCTGGGGGACCTTTCTCGGCGCTCTCATCTACGGCCAGGTCCTCTCCTTCGGGATCCTGTTCTTCCCGCGCTTCTCCATCTTCTCGATCTTCGCCCTCATGGCCGCCGTCCTCATCATCCGGCCCTGGGGCCTGCTCGGGCGGCCGCTGAAATGACCACGCGCGCTGTTCGCCCGAACGCTTCGCGCCGCACGCCCTGCGCAGGCGCCTCGGCGGCGAAATCCATGACACCGCCGTGAAGCGGCTGGGCTCTCGCTGGCCGGTCCTCGTGCTGATCGCCGCCTTCTTCGTGCCCGCGCTCGGCTCGCGCTACTACACCTTCCTGGCCAACGACGTCGTCATCTGGGCGCTCTTTGCCACCAGCCTCAATCTTCTCGTGGGCTATACCGGGCTGGTCTCGTTCGGCCACGCCGCCTACTTCGGCATCGGCGCGTACACCACGGGCCTCCTCATGAAGAAGGTGGGCGTCCCGTTTCTTCTCGCCTTCCCCGCCGCCGGGCTCCTCGCGGGACTCTTCGCTCTCGTGTTCGGCTTCTTCTGCGTGCGCCTCACGCGTATCTACTTCGCCATGCTCACGCTGGCCTTCGCCCAGATCGTGTGGGCGATCTGCTTCAAGTGGAACGAGGTCACGGGCGGGGAGCAGGGCATGCCGGAGATCCCCTACCCGGATTTCGCGTGGCTCGAGCGCGTGGCAGCCGCGGTGCCGTCGCTCGGCTACCGGACGTCGGAGTACTTCTACTTTCTCACCCTGCTGATGGTCGCCACCTGCCTGTGGCTCCTCCGCCGCATCGTGGGCTCGCCCTTCGGGCGCATGCTCACGACCATCCGCGAGAACCCGGAGCGCGCGGAGTTCATCGGGGTCAACGTGCGGCGCTACGAGCTGGGCGCCTTCGTCATCGCGGGCGCCTTCGCGGGCCTCGCCGGCGGCCTCTTCGGCATCTTCAACCGAGGCGTCTTCCCGGACTTCGCCTACTGGACCAAGTCCTCCGAGGTGCTGATCATGACGCTCCTGGGGGGCATGGGCACCTTCTTCGGTCCCGCCCTGGGCGCCCTCGTGCTCCTCTGGCTCAACCAGCAGATCGTCTCGTACACGCAGTACTGGCCCCTCATCCTCGGCACCATCCTCGTCGTGCTTCTCTTCGTCTTTCCCGGAGGGATCGCGGGCGCCGTCCTTGGTCTCTGGCGCAGGTTCTCACGGAGGCCGGCGAGTGCTTGAGGTCCGCGAGCTCCGCAAGAGCTTCGACGGCTTCCAGGCCGTGGGCGGGGTGAGCTTCTCCGTGCCGCGCGGCTCCGTGAGCGCCATCATCGGGCCCAACGGCGCGGGCAAGACCACGCTCTTCAACCTCATCACGGGTCATCTCCGTCCCGACGCGGGCAGCGTCAGCTTCAAGGGCCGGGAGGTGACGGGCATCGCGCCGCACGACCTCTGCCGCCTCGGGATGGGCCGCTCCTTCCAGCGGACGAACATCTTTCCGCAGCTCACGGTGTACGAGAACGTCCAGGCCGCCTACGTGTCTCATCGTGGCCGCGGCTGGAGCCTCTTCGAGCGCGTGGAGCGCCTCTTCCGGGAAGAGGCGGAGTCCGTGCTCGCCTCCGTGGGCCTCCTCGACAAGGCGGGCGAGGTCGCGGGCTTCCTCTCTCACGGCAACCAGAAGCAGCTCGAGCTCGGCATCGCCCTCGCCCTCGAGCCCGAGATCCTCCTCCTCGACGAGCCCACGGCCGGCATGTCCGCCCAGGAGACGCGGGAGTCGATCCAGCTCATCGAGCGCATCGCGCGCGAGCGCGGACTCACCCTCCTCTTCACGGAGCACGACATGGAGGTGGTCTTCGCCATTTCCCAGCGCATCACCGTGCTCCACCAGGGCCGCGTCATCGCCGACGGGGCTCCCGACGAAGTCCGTCGCCATCCGGAAGTCCGGCGCGTGTATCTGGGGGAGCGTCACTGATGGCGGCCATCCTCGAGGTCAAGCAGATCTACACCTCCTACGGCCTGTCCCAGGTGCTCTTCGGCGTCTCCCTCGAGGTGGCGGCGGGGGAATGCGTGTGTCTCGTGGGGAGAAACGGGGTCGGCAAAACCACGACCATGCGAAGCATCATGGGGCTGACGCCGGCCCGGCAGGGGCACGTGGTGTGGAAAGGGCGAGACATCACTCGGCGCGAGCCCTACGCGATCGCCGGGCTCGGCATCGGCTTCGTCCCCGAGGACCGGCGCATCTTCGCCGACCTGACCGTCTGGGAGAACCTCGACGTGGCCGCCCGCCGCCCTCGCGGCGGCCGGGAGGAAAGTCAGGGCTGGACCCTCGAGCGGGTCTTCGACCTCTTTCCCAAGCTCCGCGAGCTCGTGGACCGGCAGGGCGGACACCTGTCGGGCGGCGAGCAACAGATGCTGACGATCGCGCGCACGCTCATGGGCAATCCCGAGCTACTGCTCCTGGACGAGCCCTCGGAGGGCCTGGCGCCGCTCGTGGTCGACCACCTCAAGGATCAGATCGGCCGCCTCGCCCGCGAGGGACTCACCATCCTGCTCGCCGAGCAGAACGTGGATTTCTGCCTCGACCTCGCCGACCGCGTGTACGTGCTCGAGAAGGGGCACATAAGGTACGAGGGCACGGCCCGGGCCTTCCGCGAGGACGAGTCCATCCGCGCCCAATACCTTGCGCTCTGATTTTCTGGTAGGGTGTGGGCCATGGCGACCTTCATCATCACGTGCCCCTGCTGCAACGGCCGGCTGACGATCGACCCAGGCCTCGAAGCGGTGGTCGCGCACGAGCCGCCGCCGCGGAAGAGCTCGGGCCTGGGGCTGGGCGAGGCGATCACCTCGCTCAAGGGCGAGGCGGCCAAGCGCGAGGAGCGCTTCCGGGAGCAGATGAAGGCCGAGCAGAACAAGGGCAAGGTGCTCGACGCCAAGCTCCAGCAGGCGCTCAAGAAGGCCAAGGACGACCCCAGCAAGCCCATCAATCCGATGGACCTCGATTAGGCTCGCGCCGACGCTCTCCCGTCTTCTCTAGAGGCACACGGGTGACCGGTGGGGGGTGTCGGGGATTGCTGTGTGAGGCGCAGCCGAAGGCGAGCCGAGCCTCACGGGTGACCGGTGGGGGGGGTGTCGGGGATTGCCGTGTGAGGCGCAGCCGAAGGCGAGCCGAGCCAACCCTTAGGAGATGCGGCGATCGCTCCCCCCTGACTCAAAATGAAAAGAACTCCTGACCTGACGTCCGACCTCCTCAAGCGCGTCAGCCGCTCGTTCTATCTGTCCCTCGCCGTGCTCCCGGCCTCGGTGAGGCCTATCCTGGGACTGGCATATCTCTTCGCCCGGGCGGCCGACACCATCGCCGACTCCCGCTTGATCGACCGGGAGCAGCGGATCACCCATCTGATCGCCTTCCGCGACGAGCTCGACAGCCTGGCCCCGGGCCGGCTCGCCGCCATCGTGGCCGCCACCCGCGGCATCCAGTCCCTCGAGGCCGAGCGCACCCTGCTCGAGCGCCTGCCCGAGTGCTTCGCGGCCTACCAGGCGCTGCCCGTGGCGGACCGCCGGCGCGTCCGCCACGTCCTCGAGACCATCATCGAGGGCATGACCGAAGATCTGAGCCGCTTTCCCGGCGAGGACGAGGACGGCCTCACCGCCCTGGAAACGCGCCACGATCTGGACCGCTACACATACCTCGTGGCCGGCTGCGTCGGCGAGTTCTGGACGGAGGTCCATGTCGCCCACCGGTCGAGGCTCAAGCAGTGGGACCTCGAGAAGATGAAGTCCCTGGGGATCCGTTTCGGCAAGGGGCTCCAGCTCACCAACGTGCTGCGCGACATCCCGCGCGACCTGCGCCAGGGCCGCTGCTATCTGCCGAGCCGCGACCTGGCGCGGCTGGGGCTCGAGCCCAAGGACCTCCTCGATCCCGCCGCGGGGGCGGCGCTCCGACCGCTGCTCGTCGAGCTCCTCAACCTCGCCCTCGATCACTACGAGGCGGGCTGGCAATATACCTTTGCCATTCCCAAGCGCGAGACCCGGATGCGCCTGGCCTGCGCCTGGCCGCTTCTCATCGGTCTGCGCACGCTCGATCTCCTCGCGCAGTCGCCGAACTGGCTCGATCCCGACGTGGTCCTCAAGGTGCCGCGCTTCCGCGTCTACGGCATGATGGCGCAGTCCATGGCCACCGTCTGGTCCACCCGCATGCTTGCGAGAAAGGCGCGCCATCTCCGCGAGCGCATCCGCCTGTGATCCCCATCTTCCAGGTGGACGCGTTCGCGGAGAAGCCCTTCGCGGGCAATCCCGCCGCCGTCGTCCTGGATGCCCGCGGACTCTCGGACCGACAGATGCAGGCCATTGCCGCCGAGATGAACCTGGCGGGCACGGCCTTCCTGACCCCGGCCCGCGGCAGCGAGGGCGCGCAGTGGCACCTCCGCTCGTTCACGCCGAAGCGGGAGGTCGCCTATTCCGGCCACACGACGGTCGCGGCCGTGCACGCTCTCCTCGAGGCGGGGCGGCTTCGCGGCGAGCGCGTCGTGTTCGAGACGATGTCCGGCCCCCTGGGCGCCAGCGTGGTCGCCGGCAAGACGCGACGGCTGATCTGGCTCGAGCCCCAGGTGCCCACGCTGCATCCGTTCTCGGGACAGCTCGCCCACGTGCGCGAGGCCGTCGGGCTCCCCGCCGCCGCGGGGTGGGCGGCCACCGTCACCACGCCGGATCATGACCTCGTCATCCCGGTAGCCGGGCTCGAGCTTCTCCGGTCGCTCAGGCCGAACATGGCCGCCCTCGGAGACGTGGCCACCCACGCCGGCCTTCGCGGAGTCTGCCTCGTCTCCCGCGAGACGGTGGAGCCGGGCTCCACCACCCACAGCCGCTTCTTTGCGCCCCACTACGGCATCCCCGAAGACATCGTCACCGGCTCGGTCCACTCCTCGATCGGCCTGTGGCTGCTCGAGGCGGGGCTCCTGCGCCCCGCCGGCACCATGGTCGAATTCACGGCCGAGCAGGGCGATGGTCTCGGGCGCCCAGGGCGGCTTCGCGTCGAGCTCCTGGTCCAGGACGGCGCCGTCGGTCGGGTGCGCGTCGGCGGCTCGGCGGTGACCGTGATGGCGGGCAGCATCGCGCGCCCGCCCGCGTGAGGTTTCTCGGCGTCGATCTCGCGTGGAAGGACGGCAATCCCTCCGGCGTTGCCCTCATGGACGGGCAGTGCTTCCCTCTCCACCTGCGCGAGACTCCCCACACGCTCGGACGACACGTGGATGTGCTGGGCTGGATCGCCAAGCACGTCGCTCGTCACCGGGCCTCGGTCGCGATCGACGCTCCGCTCCTGGGTCTGGGGACGGGCCGACGCCTCTGCGACAACGAGATCTCGCGCCGCTTCGGACGCTTCCACGCCTCGACCCACAGCCCGCCGTGCTACCCGGGGCTCGACGCTTTCATCGCGGCCCTGCTCTCGGCGTATCCCCTCGAGTCCTTCGGCCCGGGATGGCAGCCGAGGAGCGCAAGCCCGGCCATACGCGAGATCTATCCGAACGCGCTGCAGGTCCTGCTCTTCACGCTGGACCGCTCGCCCGGGCTCACCATCGTCAAGTACAAGCAGCGTCACTTCGGCGCCCGACGGCGCTGGGTGGAGCGGGGGCTACGACCCTTCACCGAGCGCTGCGCGACGGCGCTCGGCGGGCGCTACGTGGTCACGGGAGACACGGCCTGGCGCGCCCTCATCGCGCTCCGCCCGAGCGCGTCCATGTCGGGCGGCGAGCTCAAGTCGATCGAAGACCGGTGGGACGCCATCCTCTGCGCGGTCGGCACGGCGCTCGAGTTCTTCGAGAAGCCCTCGATGCGCTTCTACCCCGACGGCGCCGAGGCTTGGCGAAGCGGCTACATCCTGGCCCCCGCCCTACCGGGTCCGAGATAGGACAATCGCGCGGGCCTGCTCCAGGTGGCGCTCCGCGTCGGCGTAGCGGCCGAGACGGCCGAGGGCGAGGGCGAGGTTCGCGTGCGCCTCCGCATAGCGCGAATCGATCCGGAGCGCCGCCTCGTAATGTCGCGCGGCCTCCTCCCAGCGCCCTTGCTTCGCCAGGGCGATGCCCCAGTTATTCTCCGCGTGCGCGAGACGGGGGTTGACGCGCAGAGCCTGCTGGAAGTGGGCGATGGCCTCGTCGGGCCAGCCGCGCTCGTCGAGCGTGACACCGAAGCTCGAATGCGCGATGGCCGAGGGAACCGTCGCGAGCGCGTGCGTCCATAGCGTCTCCGCATCGTGCCACACGCGAACCTGGCCGACGGTCAGCCAGGACAGGCACCCGAGCACGAGGGCGGTGACGGCGATCGACCAGGCGCGTCTCCAGAGGACGCTCACGAGCCCTCCGAAGAGAATGGCCCAGGGCAGGCACGGCAGGTACGTGTACCGGTCGGCGGCGATCTGCGGCCCGTTGTGGGCGATGCCGACCACGGGAAGCAGCATGACGAGATAGGCCGCCCACGCCGCGAGGAGCCACGGCCAGCGCCGGCGCAGAGCGAGGGCGGCGGCCGTGATCGCCGCGACCACCGTCACGCTCAGACGGTAGACGGGCGACCCCGCGTCGAGATCGAGGGGGAGCTCGTACAGGGGCGAGAGGCCGAGCGGCACGAGGGTCTTCCAGAGATAGAACACGACGGAATAGCTCGAGATGGCGAGGCGCTGGGCCACTCCGAGGTCGGCGAGGCTGCTCGCGCTGCCTCCCGAGCGCACCGCGATCATGGCGATGGCGGCCGCGAGCAGGCTCAGGAGCGCGAAAGGCGCCTTCTCGATCAGTCGCGCCCGCCACGCCCCCCCGCTCGTGCGGGCCAGTGGATATGCATCCAGGATGACCAGCATCACGGGCAGGCTCACCGCCATGGACTTGGACCCGAGCGAGAGCGCGAAGGCGCCGAGGGCGAGCCAGCTCCATCGGCTCCGCCAGATGGGCTCCTCCCGCACCGCGCGCAGGTAGGCGAGGGCGGCGAGCAGGAAGAAAAAGGCCGAGAGCACGTCGCGGCGCTCGGTGACCCAGGCCACGGACTCGACGCGGAGCGGATGGAGGGCGAAGGCCAGCGCGGCGGCGGCGCCCCCGGCGAGGCGCGCCGCGCCCTCGACGCCACGGCCCGCCTCGAGGAGCCGCATGACGAGGAGGCAGACGAGGCCGGCATTGGCTCCATGGATCAGGACATTGGTCAGGTGGTAGCCCCGCGGATCCATGCCCCAGATGACATGGTCGAACGCGAAGGAGAGCCACGTCACGGGAATCCAGTGACCCTTGTGGAAGCTGGTGAGCATCCAGCCGAGCTGAGACGGCCCGAGCCCGCGCCAGGCACGGTTCGCGACGAGATTCGACTCGTCGTCCCAGGGCAGGAAGCCGCCGCCGAGGGCGGGAAGGAAGACGAGGCAGGTCAGACCGGCGACGGCGAGGGCGACCAGCACGCCGGCGGACCGCGCTTCCGCCGTCCCCGCCGTGGGCCGCACCGTCGAGCGGCTCATGCGGAGCAAGAGTCCCTCAGTCCCTCACGGGCAGCGCGAGCAGTCCCGCGGGATCCACCCGCGCGCGCCTCAGCTGGGCGCCCCAGTGCAGGTGCGGCCCCGTGGCGCGCCCCGTGCTTCCCACCGCCCCGATCGTCTCGCCGCGCGCCACGAGGGCGCCCTCGACCACCTGTACGCGATCGAGGTGCATGTAGAGCGTGTAGAGTCCCTGGCCGTGGTCCAGGGCCACCGTGCGCCCGCCGAAGAAGAAATCCCCGACGAGCGCGACCCGGCCCCGGTTGGCGGCGACGACCGGCGTACCCGTCGGCGCGGCGTAGTCGAGCCCGGAGTGAGGCGAGCGGGCCTTGCCATTGATGACCCGCCGCGCCCCGAATCCTTCCCCCGGCCCTGTCGAGGCCACCGGCCTGGTGAAGTGGCCTCGCCAGAGCCGTTCGCCCGATGACATGCCATAGAGCGTGTTGAGCTGGGCGGCTTCCCGGTCGGCGCGCTGCTCGGTCACGCGGTCGAGGTCGACCAGGTTGCCAGGCAGCGACAGCTTCTGCACGGGAAACTTCCGGGACTTGATCTTGATCGTGCCCACGGCCTTTCTCGGATTGCCCGCGCCGTCCACCCAGCCCACGCGCCATCTCGCCGAGCCCGTCGGCGCGGCGAGGTCCACCCCGATCAATGCCGCGTAGCCATCGGCATACGGAAAGAAGATCAGGGGCCGGTCGCCGACGCTGCCCTCGATGAGCTTGGCATCGGGCACGCCCGTGACGATGAGCGCCCCCGCGTCTCCCTGCCGGAGCGATGGCGGCGTCGCCGTCACCCTAACTCTGCCCTCCGCCAACCCCACCACCAACACCCACACCGCCAGGAGCGACACCGCCACCACCACCACACGCACCCGGATCGTCATGCCGCGATTGTACGCGGCGGAAGGAGAACGCCGAAGAAACGGCAAACGGGAGTGCGCGAGGTGGGAGTGGGCCGGGTGCCGTCGGGAGCGAATCCGACGAGCCGTAGCGCGCCCCGAAGCGCAGGGCGCTATGGGGGGCCGGCGGAGGCGCCCGAGCGAGGTGGCGCGCGAGGCGAGGAGGTTGAGCGGACGACGGCACCCGGCCCACTCCCACCCGGGTCAATCGGGCGAGGCTACGAGAAAACGCGCTAAGAAGGATCGGGGCGCTGCTGACGCAGGAACTGCTCGATCTCCGCGACGAGGTCCGCCGACGGCGGAAGCTCGTCGCTCGGCGAAAGTGGCTCCGCGGCCTCGTCCTCGTCGGGCGCCTTCCGCTCGAGCTTGCGGACGTACTCGGCGATCTTCGCGTTCTGTCCGACGACCTCGTTGAGGTTCTGGTCGAATTGTCGCGAGGCCTCGACGAGATCGGAGAGATCCGCTTCGGCTCCGAGAAGCATCAAGACCCGCCGCACGAGGGCCATGGCCGCCTTGGGGTTCTCGACGCCCGAGACGTAGTGGGGGACATTGGCCCAGAGGCTTGCCTGGGGTATGCCCTCCTCTCGACACATCACATTGAGCACCCCGACGATTCCCGTCGGTCCCTCGTAGCGCGAGGCGCGCAGGCCGAGACGCGCGGCGAGCTCCGGGTCGTACGCCCCGCCCACCAGCTTCACAGGGCGCGTATGCGCCACCTCGGCGAGGAGCGCCCCCAGTGTGAGCACGAGCGACGCGCCCACCCGTCGCGCGAGGTCGAGCACGGCGCCGCAGTACGTCCGCCACTTGAGATGCGGCTCGATGGCGACACCGACGATGAGGTCTCGGTCGAGCGCCGATGGCGTGGCCAGAGAGAAGTCGGTCGACGGCCAGACGATCTCGCGCTCGTTCGGGGAGTCGGTCTTGAAGCGAGCGTAGGGCCGGGAGAGGCCGAAGTGGTAGAACTCTTCCGGATCAATGCTCGCGAGCGGCCGGGAAGGCCAGAGCTGGCCGAGGTATCGAGCGGCCGTGGTCGCCGATTCCGCCGCGTCGTTCCACCCGGAGAACGCCACGATGAGGACGGGCTGGCGGAGCCCGTCCGGCTCTTCGAAAAGCACCAGGGCGTCGGTCGGAGGCATGGGCGCTTCGTCCTGCTCGCAGGATGCCCGACGGCGCGCATCCCTGCAAGGGCAAAAGCGTAGAAGCCGAAATGAAGTTGACTCGCCGCGCCACCCGCCCGTATCATGGGCGGCGCTGGTGCGATCGGCATACACCTCATATAGGAGGCTACGGATATGCGCTCCAAGATCACGTTGGCTGCGGCGCTTCTCGGGGTGACTTTCCTGGCCGGCGCCTGCGCCTCGTCGGAGCAATGGACCGATTGGCGCGGTCACACGACCCATTTCGCATCGGGCGAGCACGGCATGTTCTCGCTGAGGAACAACCTCGAAGGAACCAACCCGAAGGTGACGCGTCTCGACGTCGAGGCCTCGCGCACCCAGAACTGGTGGGGCAAGCAGATCAGCGTCGAGCCCGGTCAGATCATCCAGAACTAGTTCATGATTCGTCGGGCTTTCGTCGCGGCCCTCGCCGCGCTTCTCGCGGCGGGTGCCGCGGCATCCGTCCAGGCGGCCCCGGCAGACTACCTTCTTCCCGTCGAGAAGCACACGACGCCGAAGGCCCGGGCCCTCGCCGTGAAATACCGGCCGCAGCTCCTGCAGTTCTCCGAGTACGTCTATCACTGCTTGCCCTACGTGGAGATCAAGAACGGCCTGGGCTTCAAGAAGAACGCCAAGGACCCGGCGACCGACGACCGGTTCGCCTCCCTGTGGCTCTACGTCGAGCAGGGGGAAGACAAGACCTTTGCCGCGCTGTCTCCGGCGCGTCAGGCCTCGGCCATCTTTTCGAGATACGGCGTTCCCATGATCCGACGACTGTCTGCCATGCAGGGCCTAGCCTCCGACACTGACGTGTACGGGTTCTCGGTGGCCCTGGCCTGGGTCAAGCCCGGGAGCGATCCGAACAAGCCTACTCTCGAGACGCTCGCCACCTTCATGGATCAGGCGAGCACGCGGGCCTACCTCAGCAAGACCCTGCCGGCCAGCGACTGGGTGGACCGGATGAAAATCTACTTCTATGACGGCGAGAAGGAGATGGGCCGCCTGCCCCTCGAGGTCTGGGAGGACAACTTCGTCGCCACCTACAAGGTTCCAAACTACGAGGTCCAGAAAGGCATCGCCTGCCCGTAGAATCTTGCTGAAATACCTAGTCGAGCCCGATGTTTGACACGCCAGTGGCCCTCCGATAGCATGACGGCAAGGCTTTTCAATGAAACTTCCCGTACGGCAGAAGACCCAGTTTTCGCTCATCTATCTGCTCATCGCGGTGGTCGTCCTGTCGCTGGTCCAGAGCTGGCTGCTGGCTCCGCGGACGGTCGAGATCCCGATGAGCAAGTTCCTGCAGCTCGTCCGCGAGGGCAAGGTCGAGAAGGTCTCGCTCACTGACCGGGAGATCCGCGGCACCCTCAAGCCCGGCGCGCTGCCCGCCCCGCAGCCCGGGCCGGGCGACAAGGTGCGCAGCCTGGTCGGCGTCGACCAGCCCCTCACCACCTTCACCACCACGCGCATCCCCGGGATCGACGACGGCTCGCTCGTCAAGGAGCTCGAGCAGCACAAGATCGAGTTCTCGGGACGCGTCGAGAGCACCTTCTGGCGCGACTTCCTCTTCGGCTGGATCGTTCCCCTCGGGCTCATGGTGGGCATCTGGCTCTTCCTCATGCGCCGGATGAGCGGAGGGCCGACGCAGGCCCTGTCCTTCGGGCGCTCCAAGGCCAAGATCTACGACCGCAAGGAGCTGAAGACGACTTTCGCGGACGTGGCCGGCGTGGACGAAGCCAAGGCCGAGCTCATAGAGATCGTGGACTTCCTCAAGAACCCCAAGAAGTACCAGCGGCTGGGCGGCCGCATCCCCAAGGGCGTGCTGCTCGTCGGGCCGCCCGGCACGGGCAAAACGCTTCTCGCCCGCGCCGTGGCCGGCGAGGCCGACGTTCCGTTCTTCTTCCTCTCCGGCTCGGAGTTCGTGGAGATGTTCGTGGGAGTGGGAGCCTCGCGGGTGCGCGACCTCTTCGAGCAGGCCAAGGAGAAAGCGCCCTGCATCGTCTTCATTGACGAGCTGGACGCCATCGGCAAGACGCGCGCGGGAGCCACGGGCTTCGTGGGCGGTCACGACGAGCGCGAGCAGACTCTCAACCAGCTCCTGGCCGAGATGGACGGCTTCGACTCTTCCAAGGGCGTCATCATCATGGCCGCGACCAACCGCCCCGAGGTGCTCGATCCCGCCCTGCTGCGCGCGGGCCGCTTCGACCGCCAGGTGGTGGTGGACAAGCCCGACGTCAGGGGGCGCGAGGCCATCCTGCAGGTTCACGCGCGCAACGTCATCCTCGCTCCCAGCGTGGAACTCCGCGTGCTCGCCGCGCGCACCCCCGGCATGGCGGGCGCCGACCTCGCCAACCTGATGAACGAGGCCGCCCTGCTCGCGGCCCGCAAGGGGAAGGACGCGGTGGACATGGCCGACCTCGACGAGGCGGTCGATCGCG
The DNA here is from genome assembly GCA_035635755.1 of Candidatus Methylomirabilota bacterium. GTDB lineage: Bacteria > Methylomirabilota > Methylomirabilia > Rokubacteriales > CSP1-6 > AR37. Next base: position 15,136 of record DASQAK010000024.1, read on the forward strand.
TGATCGGCGGGCTGGAGCGCAAGAGCCGCGTGCTGTCCGAGAAGGAGCGCGACATCGTCGCCCACCACGAGATCGGCCATGCCCTGGTCGCCTCCTCCCTCCCCCAGGCCGACCCCGTCCACAAGGTGACGATCATCCCGCGCGGGGTGGGCGCCCTCGGCGCCACGTACCAGCTACCCCTCGAGGACCGCTACCTGCTCACGCGCAGCGAGCTCGAAGACCGCATCGCGGTCCTGCTCGGGGGGCGCGCGGCAGAAGAGGTCGTGTACGGCGAGATCTCGACGGGCGCCCACAATGACCTCGAGCGCGCCACCGAGATGGCGCGCCTCATGGTCATGCAGTACGGCATGTCGGAGCATCTCGGCCCCATGACCTTCGGAGGCGGGCAACAGGCCCTCTTCCTCAAAGGCGCGGGCATCGCCGCGGAGCGCGAGTACAGCGAAGACACCGCGCGGACCATCGACAGCGAGACGCGCGCCATCATCGACCGGATCTATGACCGTGTGAGAGGATTGATCACGGACCGCAAGCTCGTGCTGCTGGCGGCGGCGGCAGAATTGAAGGCGAAAGAGACACTGGAAGGCGACCGCCTGCGGCACCTGCTGGCCGGCGAGCCCGTGGAGGAGAAGCGATGATCGTGGTCAAGCGTGGGACCCTCGTCGTCATGCTCGTGATCGCCGCCGCCCTCGGCGTGGGCCTGGGCTCGTGGGGCGCGAGCGCCGTCGACCTCGCCCGGCCGCCCGCTCACGAGCCCACCCCCGCGCGCGACACGCCGCCCCCGCAGCTGACGGGCAGCCCCGTGGTGCCGGCCGTCCTGCCCGTGCCCTCGGGCAGCTTCTCCCGCATCGCGGAGGCCGTGGGCCCCGCCGTGGTCAACATCAACACGGTCACCCGCGGCACGGCCGGCCGCACGCCCATCGAGGAGTTCTTCGGCGACGAGTTCTTCCGCCGGTTCTTCGGCGACGCTCCCGAGCGTCAGCAGCAGCAGCGCAGCCTCGGCTCGGGCGTCATCGTGGATTCCTCGGGCATCTGCCTCACCAACGCCCACGTCGTCGAGCGGGCCACGGAGATCGAGGTCGTCACCGCCGAGGGCAAGAAGCACAAGGCCAAGGTGGTGGGACTCGACAAGCGGACGGACCTCGCCGTGCTGCGGCTCCAGGGCGGCGGTCCCTATCCCTCCGCCGTGCTCGGCGATTCCGACAAGGTCAAGGTCGGCGACTGGGTGCTCGCCATCGGGTCGCCCTTTGGACTCCAGCAGACGGTGACGGCCGGCATCATCAGCGCCAAGGGTCGGTCCATCGAGCCGGGTAACCCGTTCAGCGACTTCATCCAGACGGACGCCGCCATCAATCCGGGCAATTCCGGCGGGCCGCTCGTCAACATGTCGGGCGAAGTGATCGGCATCAACAGCGCCATCCTCTCCCGCTCCGGGGGCAATGTCGGCATCGGCTTCTCCATCCCGTCCAACATGGCCAAGCGCATCTACACGGAGCTGGCGGCCAAGGGCAAGATCACGCGAGGCTGGCTTGGCGTCTCCATCCAGCCCCTCACCCCCGAGCTGGCCAAGAGCTTCGGGCTCAAGGAGCCCAAGGGCGTGCTCGTGGCTGACGTCGTCAAGGACAGCCCGGCCGACAGGGCCGGCCTGACCTCGGGCGACATCCTGACCGAATTCGACGGCAGGAAGGTGGACGCCCCCCAGGATCTGCAGAAGATCGTGGCGGTGACCACCCCCGGGAAGGGCGTGCCCATCAAGGTGTGGCGCGACAAGGGCGAAAAATCCCTCGAGATCAAGATCGGCGAGACACCCGAGGAGACCGCGCAGGCGACCGAGCCGGGCGGCAAGGGCAAGAGCCTCCTGGGTCTCGACGCGCGGCCCCTGACGGCTGAGATCGCCCGCCAGCTCAACCTGCGCACGACCGAAGGCGTGGTGGTGGCGCGGGTGGACGAGGACAGCCCGGCCGCCGAGGCGGGCCTGCAGCGAGGCGACGTGATCCGCGAGGTTAACCGTCAGCGCGTGCGCTCCATGCAGGACTTCGAGAGGGCGACGCAGGGGCTCAAGGGGGGCGACCGCGTGACCGTGCTCCTCCAGCGCGGGCCGCAGTCGCTCTACGTGGCGTTCTCGGTCGCCAAGGGTTGACCGCCTAGACGTCGGACTTTGGCTGTACTCCGGCAAGTCCTGATCCGTCTGCTACACTTCTAGAGGAATGGGGCGCTGACAGAGGCCCCCTTCGTGTTCAAAAACCATGGAATACAAGGACTACTACAAGATTCTCGGGGTGGCGAAGAGCGCCGACGAGAAGGCCATCAAGACGGCCTATCGCAAGCTGGCGCGCAAGTACCATCCCGACGTCTCCAAGGGCAAGGACTCGGCCAGTCGCTTCCAGGAAGTCTCCGAGGCCTACGAGGTCCTGGGCGATCCGGAGAAACGGAAGCGCTACGACACCCTTGGTCCCGACTGGCAGCGCTACGCTCAGGCGGGGGCGGGAGCTCGGTCGCCCCACGAAGGCGCTCCTTTCGGACAGGGCGAAGTCCATTTCGGAAGTGGCGGCGCCGGCGCGGGATTCTCCGACTTTTTCCGCACGATCTTCGGCGACCTGGGCGGAGGCGGATTCCGACGGGGCGGGCGCGTCACCGAGGTGGATTTCGAGGACCTGGGCAACCTCGGGGGTAATTTTGGCGGAGACTTCGGCGGCGGGCCCGACCGCGGCGGCGACGTGGAGACGGGCATCGAGCTCTCCCTCGAGGACGCGTTCCGCGGCACGAGCCGAACGATCTCGCTGGAGCTCGACGAGCCGTGCGCGGCCTGCGGCGGCGCGGGCCACGTCAATCGCAAGCCCTGCCCGCGGTGCCACGGCACGGGCTGGGCGCGCGGGCGGCGCAACCTCGAGGTCAAGGTCCCCGCGGGCGTGGCCACGGGCTCACGCGTGCGCGTGGCGGGCGAGGGGCCGGCGGGCGCGGCGGGCGGCGGGCGCGGTGACCTCTACTTGAAGGTGACCGTGCGACCCGATCCTCGCTTCGAACGGATAGACGACAATCTGCACGTGAAGCTCGAGGTGCTCGCTCCCGACGCCGCCCTCGGCACCGAGCTCTCGGTTCCGACCATGAAGGGGCAGGTGTCGATGAAGATCCCGCCCGAGACGTCGAGCGGCCGGACTTTCCGGCTGCCCGGCTACGGCATGCCGCATCTCAAGGGCGGCGGCGCGGGCGATCAGTTCGTGCAGGTGCAGGTGACCATCCCCGCGGGGCTGTCCCCGCGGGAACGCGAGCTCTATCAGGAGCTCAAGAATCTACGGACCGAGGGGAAAAGATGAAGTTCGACAAGTTCACCGTGAAGGCACAGGAAGCCGTCCAGGCGGCGCAATCCCTGGCGGATCAGGGCAACCATCAGGCCATCGTGCCCGAGCATGTCCTGCTTGCCCTGCTCCAGCAGCAGGAAGGCGTGGTCGGGCCGCTTCTCGCCAAGCTGGGCGCGCGGCCCGAGGCAATCGCCCGCGAGATCCAGTCGGAGCTCGACAAGCTGCCCCGAGTGCAGGGCGGCGGACGCCAGTACGCCTCCGAGCGACTCGAGGCAGCGCTCAACCGCGCCTGGGAAGAAGCCCAGCGCCTGAAGGACGAGTACTGCTCGACCGAGCACCTCCTCATCGGCATCGCCCAGGACAAGTCCGGCGCGGCGGGGCGCATCCTCGCCAAGGCGGGTGTCACCCCCGAGGCCATCTACAAGGCCCTCGTGGAAGTGCGTGGCTCCCAGCGCGTCACCGATGCCAATCCCGAGGAGAAGTACCAGGCGCTCCAGCGCTACGCCAAGGACCTGACGGAGCTGGCGCGCAAGGGCAAGCTCGATCCCGTCATCGGCCGCGACGAGGAGATCCGCCGCGTCGTCCAGGTGCTTTCGCGGCGCACGAAGAACAACCCCGTCCTCATCGGCGAGCCCGGCGTGGGCAAGACCGCCATCGTGGAGGGCCTCGCCCAGCGCATCGTGGCCGGCGACGTGCCCGAGGGGCTCAAGGGCAAGCGCCTGCTCGCCATCGACATCGGGGCCATGGTCGCGGGCTCGAAGTATCGCGGCGAGTTCGAGGACCGCCTGAAGGCCGTCCTCCGCGAGATCACGGAGAGCGAGGGCGAGATCATCTGCTTCATCGACGAGCTGCACACGCTGGTGGGCGCGGGCGCGGCGGAAGGGGCGGTGGACGCGGCGAACATGCTCAAGCCGGCCCTGGCGCGCGGCGAGCTCCGCTGCGTGGGCGCCACCACCCTCGACGAGTACCGCAAGCACATCGAGAAGGACCCCGCCCTCGAGCGCCGCTTCCAGCCCGTCATGGTCAGGGAACCCTCGGTGGAGGACACCATCGCCATCCTCCGCGGCCTCAAGGAGAAGTACGAGGTCCACCACAAGGTCAAGATCAAGGACTCGGCCCTCGTGGCCGCGGCCGTGCTCTCGCATCGCTACATCGCGGACCGCTTCCTCCCCGACAAGGCCATCGACCTCATCGACGAGGCC
>DASQAK010000025.1:0-4646 GCA_035635755.1 Candidatus Methylomirabilota bacterium
CTCGCCGAGGAGCGCGTGCTCGATCTCCTCCTCCCGCGCCGGCCCGGGGAGGCCTTCTCGAGCGGCACGCTGGAAGAGATCTCCCCCGATGCCTCGAGAGACGCCACCCGGGACAAGCTGCGCGCCCAGCTCAAGGCGGGCAAGCTCGACGAGCGCATGATCGAGCTGGACGTCCAGGTCCAGGCGGGGCCCATGTTCGAGATCTTCTCCGGCCAGGGCATGGAAGAGGTCGGCATGAACATCAAGGACATGCTGGCCAACCTCATGCCGGGCAAGACCCGCCGCCGGCGGGTCAAGGTCGGCGAGGCGCGACGGCTCCTCGCCCAGGAGGAGGCCCAGAAGCTCGTGGACGTGGACGAGGCGGTGAGCCAGGCCATTCGCCGGGTGGAGGATTCCGGCATCGTCTTCCTCGACGAGCTCGACAAGATCGCGGGAAGGGAAGGCGCGCACGGCCCCGACGTGTCCCGGGAGGGCGTGCAGCGCGACCTCCTGCCCATCGTGGAGGGCTCGACGGTGACGACCAAGTACGGGATGGTCCGCACCGACCACATCCTCTTCATCGCCGCGGGTGCCTTCCATGTCTCCAAGCCTTCGGATCTCATTCCCGAATTGCAGGGGCGCTTTCCCATCCGGGTCGAGCTCGAGCCCTTGACGCGCGAGGATTTTGTCCGCATCCTTGGCGAGCCGCAGAACGCCCTCATCCGACAGTACGTGGAGCTGCTGAAGACGGAGGGCGTGACCCTCACGTTCGGGCAGGACGCCGTCGAGGAGGTGGCCGAGATCGCCTCCACGGTGAACCAGCGCGCCGAGAACATCGGGGCGCGGAGGCTCTACACGGTGATGGAGAAGCTGCTCGAGGAGGTCTCCTTCGCCGCGCCGGACATGCGCGGCCAAGAAGTCGCCATCGACGCCCACTACGTCCGCGCCCACCTGGCCCCCGTCCTCAAGGACGAGGACCTCTCGCGCTACATCCTTTAAAGAGAGGGCGAGGGTGTGAGCACGGAGACGAAGGCCATCCAGCGGGCGGAGGTGCTGCTCGAGGCGCTGCCCTATATCCGCGCCTTCCAGGGCAAGACCCTGGTCATCAAGTATGGCGGCGCGGCCATGGAGCAGGCCGACCTCAAGGAGCAGTTCGCGCGCGACGTCCTCCTCCTCCGGCTGGTCGGGATGCGGCCGGTGATCGTCCACGGCGGAGGCCCGCAGATCGGGGCCCTCATGAAGCGCCTGGGCAAGGAGCCGAAATTCGTGGGCGGGATGCGGGTGACGGATCCCGAGACGGTGGAGATCGTCGAGATGGTGCTCGTGGGCAAGATCAACAAGGAGATCGTCGGGCTGATCAACCTGCACGGCGGCCGCGCCGTGGGGCTCTCGGGCAAGGACGGCTCCATGATCCGCGCGCGAAAGCGCATGCACCGTCAGGCCGACGGCACCCTCGCCGACATCGGGCTGGTGGGAGAGGTCGAGAGCGTCGATCCCGAGCCCATTCGCGTCCTCGAGGCGGGCGGCTTCATTCCCGTCATCGCCCCCGTGGGAGTAGGCGCGGGGGGCGAGACGTACAATATCAATGCCGACCTCGTGGCGGGGGACGTGGCCGCCGCGCTCCTGGCGGAGAAGCTCATCCACCTGACCGACGTGCAGGGGATCATGGGCGATGACGGCAAGCACATCTCGACGCTGGTCAAGCGGGAGGCCGAGCGCCTGATGAAGAGCCAGGTCATCGAGGGAGGCATGCTGCCCAAGGTCGAGTCCGCGCTCCGGGCGCTGGCGGGCGGCGCCCAGAAGGCGCATATCATCGACGGCCGGGTGCCTCACGCCATCCTCCTCGAGGTCCTGACCAAAGAGGGGATCGGGACGGAGATCGTTCTCTAACCACCGGATGATGTCAACAAACAACAAGCTCGCAGGCGGCTCAAAAAGGTCCAGATGCGAGGCGGCGCCCGAAGGTCGCACGCGAGGCGTACTCTCTGTACGTTGAGCGTGCGATCGAGGGCGCCAACGAAGCAGATGGGCCTTTTTCAGCCGCCTGCTAACGTGGGAGAAGCGTGGTGGACACAAAGCGGATGATCGAGCTCTCGGACACGCGGCTCATGACCTTCACCAAGCGGCAGCCGGTGGCCCTGGTGCGAGGCGAGGGCCTGCGCGTGTGGGACTCGGACGGCAAGGAGTACCTCGACTTCACGGGCGGCATCTCTGTCACCGCGCTCGGCCATTGCCATCCCAAGGTCGTGGGGACGCTGCGGGAGCAGGCGGCCACCCTCGTGCACGTCTCCAACATCTTCCATATCCCCCAGCAGGCGCAGCTCGCGGCCCTTCTTTGCGACCATTCCTTCGCGGACCGGGTCTTCTTCTCGAATTCGGGTGCCGAGGCCAACGAGACGGCCATCAAGCTCGCCAGGAAGTGGGCCAAGCAGCACGGCTCGAGCGACCGCGGCGACATCATCAGCATGCACGGCGGCTTCCACGGCCGCACCCTGGCCACGGTGACGGCGACCGCCCAGGAGAAGTACCACCACGGCTTCGAGCCGCTTCCCGCCGGCTTCAAGTACGTCGCCTACAACGACCTCAAGGCTCTCGAGCGCGCCATCGACAGCCGGACGGCCGCCGTGCTCGTTGAGCCCATCCAGGGCGAGGGCGGTATCATCGTGCCCGACGACGGCTACCTCCCCGGCCTCCGCAAGCTCTGCGACGAGGCGGGCATCCTCCTCATCCTCGACGAGATCCAGACAGGCATGGGACGCACCGGCAAGCTCTGGGCCTACGAGCACTCGGGGGTGGCGCCGGACATCATGACCCTCGCCAAGGCCCTCGCCAACGGCGTGCCCATCGGGGCGACCCTCGCCACCGAGGACGTGGCGAGCGTGTTCACGCCGGGCAGCCACGGGTCGACCTTCGGCGGCAACCCGCTCGCCACCGCGGTCGGCGTGACGGTGTTCAGCACCCTGATCGAGGACCGGCTGGCCGACCGTGCCGCGCAGATGGGCAAGGTCCTCCTCCAGGCCCTCGAGGGGATTCGCGCCAAGCACCCGAAAGCGGTCAAGGCGGTGCGCGGGCTCGGCCTCCTCGTGGGGCTCGACGTGGGGCCCCCGGTGGGCGACGTGGTCACCGCCTGTCGCGAGCGGGGCTTGCTCGCCCTCACGGCGGGGGACAACACGCTCCGCCTCGCGCCCGCCCTCATCGTGAGCGACAAGGAGATCGGGCAGGCGTGCGGGATCATCGACACCGCCTTGAAGGCGACGGCGCCGTGAATCATCTCCTGTCCGTCCGCGACCTCGACCGGAAGCACGTCCTCGACATCTTCAAGCTCACGGCCGAGCTGAAGGCCAAGGTCAAGGCGGGAGAGCGCGTCACGCCGCTCGCCGGACGCACCCTCGCCCTCATCTTCGAGAAGCCCTCCCTGCGGACGCGCGTCACCTTCGAGGTCGCCATGGTCCAGCTGGGGGGGGCGGCCGTCTATCTCTCCGCGCAGGAGATCGGCATGGGCAAGCGCGAGTCCGTGCCCGACATCGCCCGCAATCTCTCGCGCTGGGTGGACGGCATCGCCGCCCGGGTCTTCGCCCACCGGACGCTCGAGGAGCTCGCGCGCCACGCGACCGTGCCCGTCATCAATGCCCTCTCGGATTTCGAGCATCCGTGCCAGGCCATGGCCGATCTCTACACCCTCTGGGAGCGCGGCGTCGAGCTCAAGGGACTGGAGCTGGCCTGGATCGGTGACGGCAACAACGTCCTCAACTCCTTGCTCTTCCTCTCGGCCCTCACGGGGGTCAAGGTGCGGGCCGCCTGTCCGCCGGGCTACGAGCCCCTTCCCGCCGTGCTCGAGGCCTGCCGCGCGCTGGGGGGCGTGGTCCGCGTCACCACCGACGCCCGCGAGGCGGCCGAGGGCGCCGACGTGCTCTACACCGACGTGTGGATCAGCATGGGGCAGGAGGCCGAGCGCGACACGCGCCTCGAGGCCTTCCAGCGCTATCAGGTCAACGACACGCTGCTGGGCTTCGCCTCTCCGCAGGCCCTCGCCATGCACTGCCTGCCCGCCCACCGCGGCGAGGAGATCACGGACGCGGTCCTGGACGGGCCGCGGAGCATCGTCCTCGACCAGGCGGAGAACCGGCTGCACATCCAGAAAGGCATCGTCTTGCACCTCTCGGGCACGGCATGAGCAAGTCCGTCAAGAAGGTCGTCCTCGCCTATTCCGGGGGGCTCGATACCTCCGTCATCCTGCGGTGGCTCATCGAGACCTACAAGTGCGACGTGATCGCCTTCTGCGCGGATCTGGGGCAGGGCGAAGAGCTGATCCCCGTGCGCGACAAGGCCCTCCGCACCGGCGCCTCCTCCGTGCACATCCGGGACCTCCGGGAAGAGTTCGTGCGAGATTTCGTCTTTCCCATGCTGCGCGCCAACGCCGTGTACGAGGGCTCCTACCTCCTCGGCACCTCCATCGCGCGGCCCCTCATCGCCAAGGCCCAGGTGGAGATCGCTCGAGAAGAAGGGGCCGACGGCGTGAGCCACGGCGCCACGGGCAAGGGCAATGATCAGGTCCGCTTCGAGCTCACCTACGCGGCCCTCGCCCCGGAGCTGACGGTCATCGCCCCGTGGCGGGAATGGGACCTCGACTCCCGCACCTCGCTCATGGAGTTCGCGCGGAAGCACGA
>DASQAK010000026.1:0-9639 GCA_035635755.1 Candidatus Methylomirabilota bacterium
CGCCTGGCTCGGGTAGAGGATAGCGCCCGGACGCGAAGGAGGGCAGGGTGACGCCAGCTTGAGCGCGCAAGGGAAACAGCCGGCCGGGACTCCGGGCTATGGCTCGGATCTCGTGGTCGAGCTCCTCCACGCCGTGGGCATCGAGCACGTCGCCATCAACCCGGGGGCGACGTTCCGGGGTCTTCACGATTCCCTCGTGAACTACGCGGGCACGCGGGGGCCCGAGCTCGTCCTGACCACGCACGAGGAGATCGCCGTGGCCCTCGCCCACGGCTACGCCAAGGCCAAGGGCAAGCCGATGGCCGCCGTCGTTCACGACATCGTCGGCCTCCAGCACGCGAGCATGGCCATCTTCAACGCCTTCTGCGATCACGTGCCCATCCTCGTGCTGGGGGCCACCGGCCCCATGGACACGACCCGGCGCCGCCCCTGGATCGACTGGATCCACACCGCGCTCGTTCAGGGGACGCAGGTGCGGGACTACGTCAAGCTGGACGACCAGCCCGCGAGCGTCGGCGCCATTCCCGAGGCCTTCCTGCGCGCGTGGCGGCTGGCGCGCACGGAACCGCAGGGCCCTGTCTACCTGTGCCTCGACGCCGCGCTGCAGGAAGAGGCGCTCGAGCGCCCGGTGCCGCTGCCCGACGTCGCGCGCTTCCAGCCGGCGACGCCGCCGCACGCGGACCCGCGAGCCATCGACGACGCGGCCCGGCGCCTCACCGAGGCACGCTACCCGGTGATCGTCGTGGAGAATCTCGGACGCCGGCCGGGCGTGGCGGTGCCGCTCTGCCGGCTCGCCGAGCTGCTCGCGGCGCCGCTGGTCGACCTGGCCGTCGAGTACCAGGGAAGGCCGAGCGTGCCGAGCAACCATCCCCTCGACATGAGTGGCGCACGCGACGAGGTCGTGCGGGAGGCCGATCTCATCCTCGCTCTCGACGTCTCGAATTTCCTGGGCGCCCTGGGCACGACCGACCGCAGCACGCGCGAGGTGCGGCTGCTCAACGAGCGCACGCGCGTGATCTCGATCTCGCTCGAGGACTACGCGGCGCGGAGCTGGGCGCAGACCTTTCAGTCGCTGATCCCCGTGGATCTGCCCATCGCGGCCGACGCCGCGCTTGCGCTGCCCGCGCTCGTTCTGGCCGTCGAAGACCGGCTGCGCCACGACCGCGGCGCCGCGGAGCGTCGGGCCCGGGCGGAGCGCATCGCCGCCCGCCATGGCGCGATCAACGCGGAGTGGCAGGCTGCGGTCAGCCTCGAGCGCTCGTCGAAGCCCGTGACCCCCTCCGTGCTCGCGGCCGAGGTCTGGCAGGTCATCAAGGACGAGGACTGGATCCTCGCCAACGGCACGGGCAAGGGCTGGGCACGCCGGCTGTGGGACTGGCAGCCCGAGCGCGCGTGCGGCGGCAGCGGGGGCGCGGGCCTCGGCTACGGGCTGCCCGCCGCGCTCGGTGTCACGCTTGCCCATCGCGGCTCGGGCAAGGTCTGCGTCAACCTCCAGGCCGACGGCGATCTGCTCTACGTGGTGAGCGGCCTCTACACCGCCGCGCACCACCGGCTGCCGCTCCTCACCGTCATGTTCAACAACCGGACGTACGGCAACGACGAGGAGCACCAGGAGGCGGTGGCCAAGACGCGCGGCCGTCCGGTGGAGAACAAGGTGGTGGGGATTCGCATCGACGATCCCGCGCCGGACTTCGCGCGCATCGCGCAAGGCTTCGGCGTGCACGCGGAGGGGCCGCTCGATTCCGCCGAGGCCGTCGGCCCCGCGCTGCGACGCGCGCTCCGCGTGGTCAAGGACGAGGGGCGACCCGCGCTGGTCGACGTGATCACCAGACACTGAACGTATGCCCCCTCACCCTGCCCTCTCCCCCGATGGGGGGAGAGGGATTAGAATCGCCCCATCCCTCTCCCCTCAGGGGAGAGGGGAGGGTGAGGGGTGGTTACTCACGAAGGAGGAACGCACCATGGCACGCGATGGCTATCGCATCTTCGACGCGGACACCCACATCATCGAGCCCGTCGAGCCGATCGAGGAGTATCTGGCGGCGGCCGACCGGGCAAAGCTCGCGGCGCTCGCGCCCCTGGTGGGGCGTGCCCCGGCCAAGGCCGGAATGTCGCGATACGTGATCGGCAAGCGGCCCGCGCTCAACCGGCGCCTTGGCTCGCGGGAGCGGGTCGCCCCGCCCAGCGCCGCGACGCGCGGCGCCAAGGACGGCGGCACGCCATGGGATGTCCGATGGCAGGGACCGCCGTTTCCGACCGATCGAGTGAGCTTCGACCCGCATGCGCGGGTGAAGGACATGGACATCGAGGGCATCGACGTGAACATGATCCTGCCCTCGGGTGGCGTGCCCGCGTGCGCTGGCCTCGCCGATGTCGCGCTCGAGCAGGCGATGTATCGGGCCTATCACCGCTTCCTCGCGGACTACTGCGCGCCCTATCCCGAGCGATTGACGAGTCTCATCCTGGTCTCGGCCCGTGACGTCGCCTCATCGGTGGCCGAGATCGAACGCTGGGCGAAGGAGCCGTGGCCCGTCGGCATCTTCCCGATCTGTCCGCCCGAGCTGTCGCTCGACGACGAAGCGTGGGAGCCGATCTGGGCGGCGGCCGAGGCCCACGACCTCACGGTGGTCATCCACTCGTTCACGATGACCATCCCCTACCCGCCCGGCATGTGGGACACCTGGGACAACGTCTTCCTCCAGCGCGCGGCCGGCCACGTGTGGAACGCGCAGCGCAACATGGCGGCGCTGATCGGCGCGGGCGTGCTGGACCGCTACCCGAAGCTGCGCCTCACCGCGCTCGAGTGCGGGCACGGCTGGCTGCCCTTCTGGGCCTCGCGCCTGGACGAGCTGGCCGAGATGTCCCGCCACGCCCTGCCCCCCCTCAAGCAGAAGCCGAGCGAGTACATCCGCGGGCCGCAGTATTTCCAGAGCATCCAGCTCCACGAGGGTGAGCAGTCGCTCCGCCACGCCCTGGAGGCGCTGGGCGAGGACACCTTGATGTTCGCCACCGACTACCCGCACTCGGAGAGCTGGTTCCCGAAGTCGGTGGACGTCGTCCTGGGCTGGACCTCGATCTCAGAGACGGCGCGGCGGAAGCTCCTCTGGGACAACGCCGTGCAGTGCTACCACCGTTACGGCGCACGGATTCTCGCTCAACTCAATCCCTCTCCCCCATCGGGGGAGAGAGTCGCAGTTCGAGCTGAGACGCCCGCCTCGGAGCGACGAGGCGAGGGCTGAGTAGATCAGGGGGCGAATGGCTGAGCCGACCGTGAAGATCGACGTCTTCCCGCACATCCTGCCCCGGAAGTACTTCGACCGCCTGCTCGCCGTGGCCCCGCCGGGGCTCGCGCTGCAGAAGCGCATGTCGGGGATCCCCGTGCTCGTGGACCTCGACCTGCGCTTCACGATGATGGATCGCTGGGAGGGCTACGTCCAGGTGCTCACGCTCGCCAACCCGCCCATCGAGGTGGTCGCCCCGCCCGCCGCGAGCCCCGACCTGGCGCGGATCGCCAACGACGAGATGGCGGCCATCGTGGAACGCCATCCCCACCGCTTCCCCGCCTTCGTCGCCTCGCTGCCCATGAACAATCCCGACGCCGCGCTGGCCGAGCTGGAGCGCGCCATCGACCATCTCGGCGCCACCGGCGTGCAGATCTTCACCAACGTCAACGGCCGGCCCCTCGACCAGCCGGAGTACGAACCGATCTTCGCCCGCATGGCGGAGCGCGGGCTGCCCATCTGGATGCATCCCGCGCGTCCGGCCACCTTCGCGGACTATGCCGGCGAGCCGCGGTCGAAATACGATCTCTGGTGGGCCTTCGGGTGGCCGTACGAGACCAGCGTGGCTATGGGGCGGCTGGTCTTCTCCGGCCTCTTCGATCGCCACCCCGGGCTCGTCATCATCACGCACCACCTGGGCGCGATGATCCCGTTCTGCGAGGGGCGCATCGGCGGCGGGCTCGATCAGCTGGGCGCCCGGAGCGACGACTCCGAGGACGGTGGCGCCCTCGGGCGGCTGAAGCTCCGCCCCATCGACTACTTCCGCATGTTCTACGGCGACACCGCGCTCTTCGGCGCGTGGCACGCCATGGAGAGCGGGCTCGCCTTCTTCGGCGCCGATCACGTGCTGTTCGGCACCGATTTCCCCTTCGATCCCGAGAAGGGGCCGGGGTTCATCCGCGACACCATCGCGGCCCTGGAGCGGATGCGCGCCAGCGACGTGGACAAGGCGAAGATCTACGAGGGGAACGCGCGACGCCTCCTCAAGCTGAAGATCGGCTGAGCATTCAGATCGCGCTGGCCGAGCGTCGCGGCCGGAGCGCATAATGCACGGGCCATGAAGCTCACCGTGGAGTTCCCCAGCGTGTCGTACCGGGAAGGGCCGGAGGCCGTGCGGCGCTTCGCCCGCGCCGTCGAGCAGATCGGCTACGATCACATCGACGTCTTCGACCACGTCGTCATGGGCCATCCGATGGAAGGACGCCCGCCCGGTCCCTACCAGGCGACCATGCCCATCCTGGAAGCGCTGATGCTCCTCGGCCACATCGCCGCCGTCACCTCGCGCGTGGGACTGGGGACCGAAGTGCTCGTGCTGCCCCAGCGTCACCCCACGCTCGTGGCCAAGCAGGTGAGCACGCTCGACACGCTCTCGGGCGGCCGCGTGCGCCTGGGCGTGGGTGTCGGCTGGCAGGAGTCGGAGTACGAGGCGCTCGGCGAGGACTTCCACACCCGGGGCGCGCGGATGGACGAAGCCATCCGGCTGCTCCGCGCGTACTGGAGCGAGACGCGCGTGGAGTCGGCGGGCCCGCACTACCCCATGACCGCGATGGCCATGGAGCCGAAGCCGCCACAGGGGCGCGCCCTCCCCGTCTGGGTCGGCGGCACGTCGGAGCGCGCGTGGCGCCGCGTGGGCGAGCTGGGCGACGGCTGGCTGGCCAGCCGGGTCACGGACGCGACCAGCGCGCAGGTCGCCATCGACGCCATCCGCCGCGCCGCCGAGGCAGCCGGGCGCGATCCCGGCGCCATCGGATGGCAAAGCATGGTCGCGCCGCCGCCGCGCGATGCGGAAGGCAAGCGCTTCTATGCCGAGCACGACCGCGTGGTGGCCCGCGTGGTCGAGCTGCAGAAGATGGGCTTCGAGTGGGTGGCGCTGAACGCCACGGCCATCTTCCAGGCGGGCGCGCGCTCCGTGGACGCGATGATCGACGCGCTGGGCGCCCTCCACGGCAAGATCCGCGCCGCCGTCGGTTAGCGCGAACTATTCACGAGCGCGCGTACCGCATCCAGGCCTCCCCCTTGTCTACTCAGCCCTCGCCTCAGGGCTTCGCCCTTCACCTCGAAGTGCGGCCCTCTCCCCCTTCGGGGGCGAGGGATAAAAATGAATCCCTCTCCCTCTCCGAGGGAGGGGGTTGGGTGAGGGTGGCGTTATCTCGCGAAGAATCCTAGCGAGTCCGGCTCAGGCGATGGCGCCGGCGCGGCGGAGCGCGGCCAGCTTCGAGGCATCGTAACCGAGGAGACCTGAAAGCGTCTCGTCGGTGTGCTGGCCGATGGTAGGCACGGGGCCGACCCGGGCCGGGGTCTTGGAGAGCTTGATCGTCGCGCCCGGCAGGTACATCTCCCCCGCGATCGCGTCCTCCATCTTCACGAGCATCTCGCGCTGCCAGAGATGCGGGTCCAGGGCGACCTGGGGGATCGTGCGCACGGGCGCCGAGGGGATCCCCGCCTCGTGAAGCTTCGCGCAGATCTCCTCCGTCGTCCGCTCGGCGCACCACTTGTCGATGAGGGCGCGCCGATCGTCGGGGCCGGTGCTGCCCGCCATGGGCGTGGTGTCGCCCTCGGCGCTCGCCCCGCGGACGATCTGCATCAAGCGCGCGGCCATGTCCCGGCCCGCGGCGGCGATGACCACGAAGCCGTCCCTGGTCTTGTAGGGCGGCCGGCCGCCCTCGCCGCCTTCCTTGCCCGTGGCGAGATAGTACGAGGTCGGGATCTCCACCATGGTCAGCGCGGAGTCCAGCAGGCACACGTCGACCACCTGCCCCTCGCCCGTGCGCTCGCGATGGCGAAGCGCGGCCAGCGTGCCGATCGTCGCGTGGAGCGCAGTGTAGCGATCGACCACGGACGACGCGGTGCCGATGGGCTTGCCTTCCTGCTGGCCGGTCAGGGTCATGAGGCCGGACATGGCCTGGCCGAGGGAATCGAAGGCGGGCCGCTCCGTGTACGGCCCGTACTGGCCGAACCCCGACACGGAGACGAGGATGATCCCCGCGTTCAGCGCGGCCAGCCGCTCGTAGTCGAAGCCCATGGCGCGCATGACGCCCGGGCGGAAGTTCTCGAGCACGATGTCGGCCTTGGCCACGAGGGCGGCGAAGACCTCCTGGCCCTGGGCATTCCTGAGATCGAGACAGACGCTCTTCTTCCCGCGATTGTAGACGGAGAAGTAGACGCTCTGGCCCCGGACGAGAGGTGGGTGCTTGCGCGTCTCCTCGCCGCCCGGCGGCTCGATCTTGATCACCTCGGCGCCCAGATCGGACAGCAGCATGCCGCCGCGCGGGCCCGCCTGGAAGCGCGCCAGCTCGAGGACGCGGATGCCGTCGAGGCAACCGGGCATGCCGGCAGGCTAGTGGGGTAAGACGGCGACGTCAAGGGGCGCATTGAAGAGGGCGGCCGTGAGTGGTATTTCCTGGGAACCGGCACCTACCCGCAGTGACGGAGGAGCGACATGGCAGACCGTGGCATCGAGGTCGTACGCGCGCACCTGGCGAAACTGCCCCCGGCTGACTCGCTGACCATCGACGAGCGGCGCGCCCAGTACGAGCGCGCGGAGAAGGTGTTCCCCATTCCGCCCGAGGTGAAAGTGGAGCGCGTGACGGCGCCCGTGGCTCCCGCGGAGTGGCTGCGCCCGCCGTCGGCTGAGGCGGGGCGCGTGGTGCTCTATCTCCACGGCGGCGGCTACGTGATCGGCTCGCCCCGCTCCCATCGTCACCTGGCGGCGGCGATCGCCGGCGCCGCGGGGGCCAGCGCGCTCTCGCTCGACTACCGTCGCGCCCCCGAGGATCCCTTCCCCGCCGCCGTCGACGACGCGGTGGCCTGCTACCGCTGGCTGCTCGAGCAGGGCGCCTCGCCCGAGCACATCGTGATCGCGGGAGACTCCGCGGGCGGCGGGCTGACCGTGGCCACGCTGGTCGCCCTGAGAGACGCGCGCGTGCGGCTGCCTGCCGGTGGCGTGTGCATCTCTCCCTGGGTCGATCTCACCTTCAGCGGCGGCAGCTACCAGACGAAGGCCACCGCGGATCCGATCGTCCGGCGCCCGGGGATCGACGAGATGGCGCGGGCCTACCTCGGCGCGACGGATCCGCGCACGCCGCTGGCCTCCCCGGTGTTCGCCGACCTGCGCGGCCTGCCGCCGCTGCTGATCCATGTCGGCAGCGACGAGGTGCTGCTGGACGACGCCGTGCAGCTCGCCGAGAAGGCGAAGGCGGCCGGCGTGCCGGCGACGCTCGAGGTGTGGGACCGCATGATCCACGTCTGGCACTGGTTCCTGCCCATGCTCGAGGAGGCCGAGACGGCCATCCAGGCCATCGGCCGGTTCTGCCGGACACGAATGAGCTAGACGACAGGAACAACACCGCCCCCTCACCCTACCCTCTCCCCCGATGGGGGAGAGGGATCTCGAGGTCAGGCGGAGTCCAGACGGCGGAGGAAGACCTCGATCTCTTTCTTGGTCTGGAGATCGCCGGTCTGCGTCGCCACCTCGAGTCCCTTCGCGTAGGCGGCCCGAGCCTCCTCGCGGCGGCCGGCCCGCTCGAGCGCCCGGCCGAGCCCGCGATGGGCGGCTGAGTAGTCCGGCTTGAGCCTGATGGTCTCCCGGTATTCGAGGACGGCGCTCTCGGCCTGCCCCGCGTCGAGATAGGCGCCGGCCAGACCGAAGCGGACGACGGGATCGTCCGGCATCAGCTCGGCCACTTCCTTGAACTCGGCGATGCGATCACTCTCGGCCACGGTCCGCTCCCATCGCGCGCTTCACGCCCTCGATCTGGCCGCGGTGGAGATCCAGGTGGAAGCGCAGAAACTCCAGCCGCTGCCGAGCGTCGAGCGGGCCGGAGACGACGTGAGGATAGACGACGCTCTCGAGATCCAGGGTCTCCAGCTCGTGAGCGAGTCGCGCGAGCACCGGGCGGCAGCTCTCGAGACATGCCGCCCAGTAGACAACGGGCCCGCCGGTGCGGGGCGCGGCGTTGTCCGGCGCCTGCTGGTTGGGACCCCACGTGCGCCGCACGATCTCCTCGATGGAAAGTCCGTGGTGCACCGGCTCACCGCTCCAGACCGGCCGCTGCGCCCGCACCCCCTCGATGGCTTTCCACAGCCCGCTGACTCCGCCGTGCTCGGCGAGGAAGAGATGCTCGAGGCACTCGGCGATGGACCATTCCGAGGGCGCGGGCTTGACGGCGCCCTGCTCGGTCGACAGGTCGGCAACCTCGGTCAGCACACGCTGGCGCGCCTGCTCCACCTCGGCCACCAGCGATCGCACGGCGCTCATTGCCACCTCCTCGAGCTTGGCAGGGGTCTTCTGCCTTCCCGGTCCTGTCCCGCTGCGAAAGCAGTGTAATCCGCGCGGCAGGCCCTTGACTACGCGTGGCCGGCGGAAGAGGATGGCCGGCACCAGAGGATGACGGCGGAAGAGGGAGCGCTCGCCATGGCTGACCAGACGCTCAAGATCGAGAACGCGCGGTATGTCCTGACCCTGGACGGGCAGCGACGAATCATCCGCGATGCCTCCATCCTCGTGGAGAACGGACGGATCAGCCACGTGGGCAAGGCGGTCGAGCTGGCCGCGCTCCCGGCCGACCGCGTGATCGACGCCCGGCGGCTGCTCGTCACCCCGGGCTTCGTCAACGGCCACATGCACATCAGCTACGCCCACGTCGTCCGCGGGATCTTCCCGGATGAGCTCGCGAGCCCGCTCGTCCACGTGTTCGCGCTTCAGGATGCGATGACCGAGGAGGAAGAGTACCTCTCGACCTTGCTCGGCGTCGTCGAGCTGCTGAAGAACGGCACGGTGGGTTTCGTGGATCCCGGCAGCACGAAATTCCCCGACGCGTGTCTGCAGGCCTACGAGGACTCCGGCATCCGCGTGATCCTGGGGGAGTGCGTCACGGATCAGGACGCCCCCTTCAAGCTGCCGCGCTACGCCACCCGGGAGGCGATCGCGCGCACGACGTCCTTCGTCGAGAAGTGGCACGGGCGCCTGCACGGGCGCGTGCGGGCGTGGGCCATGCCGTTCTCGCCCGAGACGTGCAGCGCCAAGCTGATGCAGGCGCTCAAGCGCGTGGCCGACGAGCGCGGCACGGCCCTGACGCTCCACCACGGCAGCGGACCCAAGGCGCGACAGGAATACGCCGCCCGTCATGGCCGGCGCCCGACGGAATACCTCGAATCGCTCGGGGTGGTCGGGCCGAACGTCGTCCTCGCCCACGTCCTCGGCATCGACGACGCAGAAATCGACTGCCTGGCCCGCACGCGCACCGCCGTGGTCATGTGCCCCGTCACCGCGGCCAAGAGTGGCCGCGGCGTGCCCGAGCACGGCCGCATGCCGGAGCTGCTCGCCAAGGGCGTCAAGGTCGCCCTCGGCTGCGACTCG
>DASQAK010000027.1:0-7764 GCA_035635755.1 Candidatus Methylomirabilota bacterium
CTCAAGGGCGAGATCGACATCATCACCCAGCTTCCGCCGGATCAGGGCGAGCGGGTGGCCGCCAACCCGGCGACCCGCGTGACGGGCGCCCTGTACGCGGGGCTCTACGTCCTCTCCGTCAACAGCAAGCGGCCGCCCCTCGACAATCCGCTCGTCAAGCAGGCGCTGTCGCTCGCCATCGACCGCGACCTCATCGTCAAGGAGTTGTGGAAGGGGCGCGGCATCGTTCCCAGTCAGCCCATCGCCAGGGGCGACAATCACTTCGACCCGAAGCTCCCCCCCCTCGCCTACAACCCGAAGGAGGCGCGCGAGCGCCTGAAGAAGGCCGGGTACAAGGGCGAGGAGATCTTCATCGAGACCACCGTCGCCTATGTGTCGCAGGACAAGGCCATGTCCGAGGCCATCGCGGCGATGTGGAAGGACGTGGGCGTCAACGTCAAGGTCGAGGTGATCGAGTACTCGGTGCGCGCCCAGAAGAATCGCGAGAAGAGCTTCAAGGGTGTGTGGTGGGCCGACCCGACCTCCACCCTCGGCGATCCGGACGGGATGATGTGGCGGCTGCTCGGTCCGGGCGGCATCACGGACTACTGGCGCGACCCCAAGTTCGACGAGCTGGGCAACGCCGCGCGCTTCTCGGTGGACGAGAAGTTCCGCGGCGAGGCCTATCGCGAGATGACCAAGGTCTTCCTCGAGAACTTCCCGTGGCTGCCCGTGATCCAGCCCTACGAGGATTACGGGTTGCAGAAGTACGTGGAGTTCACGCCCAACCCGAATCAGCAGTTCGAGATCCGGCGCTTCAACTTCAAGTTTCGCCGAGCCTAGAGCCGTCCCGTCCTGCCTCTCCCCGCCACGGGGAGAGGCAGGGGCGGGGGGCTTCCCCCATGCGAGGTCTCCTCCCGTTCCTCAGCCAGCGGCTCCTGCGAGCGCTGATCGCGCTCTGGCTCGTCTCTACCGTGGTCTTCGTGGTGATGCGCCTGTCGGGCGACCCCGTGCCGCTGCTCCTCCCGCCCGATGCGCCCACGAGCGAGATCATGCGCGTCCGGAAAGACCTGGGCCTGGACCGGCCGCTCCCCGTGCAGTACGCGGTCTTTCTCAAGAACATCGTGCGGGGTGATTTCGGCCGCTCGCTCCACTTCCGAGAGCCGGCGTTCTCCGTCGTGCGCGGCTACCTCGGCGCGACCCTCGAGCTCGGTCTCACCGCCTTCTTCTTCGCCGCCCTCGTGGCCGTCCCCGTGGGCCTCCTCTCGGCCATGAAGCGGAATACCCTCCTCGATCAGGCGGCCATGGGGGTGGCCCTCATCGGCCAGTCGGCGCCGACATTCTTCCTCGGCATCCTGTTCATCCTGCTCCTCTCCCTCAAGGCCGACCTCTTCCCGACCTCGGGGCGCGGAGACTGGAAGAACCTCGTTTTGCCCGCCCTGACGCTGGGCGCCTTCACCATGGCCTCGATCGCGCGGCTCACGCGCTCGGCCGTGCTCGAGGTGCTTCGCGCCGACTACATCCGCACGGCGCGCGCCAAGGGCCTCGGCGAGGTGATGGTGGTGGCCAAGCACACGCTGCGTAACGCCGCCATTCCCATCGTCACCATCACCGCGCTCCAGTTCGGCACCTTGCTCGGCGGGGCCGTGGTGACGGAGACCGTCTTCTCCTGGCCCGGCATCGGGCGCCTCGCCGTGCAGTCGATCTACAATCGCGACTATCCGGTCGTGCAGTGCACGGTCTTCATCGCCGCCGTCCTGTTCATCGTCATCAACTTCGTCGTGGACCTTCTCTATGGCTTCCTCGATCCCCGCGCCCGCACCGGCTGACCTGGCCACGGCGATCGTCGAGGCGATGCCGCGCCCCCGCGGGCGCCGGGCGCCATGGCTGATCCGCCTGGGCGTGGCGTTCGTCCTGCTCCTCGCCGTGGGAGCGGTGGTGGCACCGTGGGTGTTGCCCCTGGACCCGGAGCGCCAGTCGCTGCGTTCGCGGCTCAAGCCGCCGACCCTCGAGGGCGCTGACGGCCGCGCCCATCTCCTCGGCACCGACCATCTGGGCCGCGACGTCTTGACCCGCGTGGTCTACGGATCGCGCGTGTCGCTCGTGATCGGGCTGGCCGCCGTGCTGGTCGGAGGTCTCATCGGCTCGTCGCTCGGGTTGCTCGCGGGCTATCAGGGCGGGCGCATCGACGGGATCATCATGACGGTGGCGGATGCCCAGCTTGCCTTCCCGTTCATCCTGCTCGCCATCGGCATCATCGCGGTGCTGGGGCCGAGCTTCCCCACGCTCATCGTGGTCATTGGCCTCAGCGGCTGGGTGTCCTATGCGCGCATCCTGCGGGCCCAGGTGCTGGTGCTGCGCTCCCGCGAGTTCGTGGAGGCCAGCCACGCTCTGGGGGGCTCGCCCGTGCGCATCATCCTCCAGCACATCCTGCCGAACGTGCTCGCCTCGCTCGTCGTGGTCGCCACGCTCGAGCTCGCCCGCTCCATCGTGCTCGAAGCGACGCTGTCCTTCCTGGGGCTCGGCATCCAGCCGCCCACGCCGTCCTGGGGCGGCATGATCCAGGAAGGGCGCGACTACCTCGACTCCGCCTGGTGGATCTCCACCGCTCCCGGCATCGTGCTCATGATCACCTCCATCGTGATCAGCCGCTCGGGAGACTGGCTCAGGGACGTGCTGGACCCGACCCTGCGCGGCGAATAGCAGGAGAGGAATCGCTCGCGGCAGGCGAAGCAGGATGGTCAGCAGGTTGTCGCTGCCTGGTCAGCTCGGTGGCGATGGTGTCGAGCTTCGCGTCAATCGAGGCAGCCACCAGGCTGTTCTTGTACGACATGATGATGAGCTTCACGGAGACCATGAACACGCCCGCCTCCAGGAGCAGGTCGTGGGTGAGCCCTTTCTCGAAAAGGGCCCACACGAAGAGCACGAGTGTGATCGCGACGACCACCAAGGAGCCGGGATCGAAGAGAACTCGCCCTTTCATCCGACGATCGTATCACGAGGCCGAATGCTCTTCACGGAGGCGCACGTGCACTACATGATCGTCGAGCATTTTCGCAACGGGGATCCACTGCCCGTGTACCGTCGCTTTCGCGACCAGGGCCGTCTCGCGCCCGAGGGCTTGCGGTACGTCTCGAGCTGGGTGACGAAAGACCTCGGGCGCTGCTACCAGGTCATGGAGTGCGAGGATCCGCATCTGCTCGTCCAGTGGACGGCCCGCTGGGCAGACCTCATCGAGTTCGAGATCATCCCGGTGATGACCTCGGCCGACGTGGTGGCCGCGACCGCTCCGCGCTTGTGATCGCGGACGAGGGGAGGCTTCGGAAGGGGGGCGGGGCCCCCCTCCGAATGACTTAACCGCCCGCCTTCAGTTGCCCGCGCACGCCCTGCATGACCTGATCCTGCGCCCACTCCATCGCGCGCCGAGTGGGCATGCCGTTGACGGCCTTGGTCACCATGTCCGGCAGCACGTAGTTGTTCTCCACCCGCCGGACGGCATCGTTCGGCCTCGACGGCCAGCCGCGCGCGTGGGCGTACTCCGCCTCCTTCGGCAGCATGGCGAACTTGGGGTTCTTTACCCAGATCGGATGATCGGCGAGGTCCCGGAGGGGTGGCTGGTTGAAGGCGTTGGCGGCCACGATCCAGGCGTCGAAGTTCTCCTTCCGGAACAGGAACTGGAGGAACTCCTTCGCGAGGTCGGCGTTCTTGGAAAACTTCCAGATGCCGAGGGCGTTGATGCCCGGCGCGGAGTGGATGCCCGCCGGACCCGCGGGGCTCGGGTGATGATTGATGTCGTCGGCGATCGGCATCTTGTTGGACAGCGCCGTGTTGTAGGGGCTGATGGGATTGTGGATCCAGGAGCCCTTGCCCGAGAGGATGAACCGGTTGTTCGAGGCGTCGTCCCACGACAGCACCTCGGGCTCCATGCCGTCCCGGTAGAGCTCCTTGTACCACTCGATCACCTGGGCGGTCTTGTCGGAGACGATGGCCGGGGTCTTGCCGTCTGCCTCGAGCACCTTGGCGCCATAGGACCAGAGGACGGCCCACAGGCTGGTGTTGGCGTCGCCGCAGTGGCTGATGGCGATGCCCACGGGGTTGCCCTGTTTCTTGAGCGCCTTGGCCTGCTTCAGCAGCTCGTCCCAGGTCTTCGGGTACTCGAAGCCCGCCTTCTTGTAGTGGGCCATGTTGTAGGTGGCGGGGAAGGCGACCCAGTACCACGGGACCGCTTTCCAGCCCGTGCCCGTCAGCGCGCACTCGGCGCCGAAGGGATACCAGCCGCCATATTTCTTGCCGAGGCTGTCGACGAGCGGGCCCACGTCGATGAGGCTGTTCTCGAACAGGAACGGATCGGCGTGGCTGAGGATGACGAGGTCGTGGCCGGACTGGCTCTGGGCCTCGGCCGCCCGCTTGGCGGGGAGCTGGAGCCCCTGGATGGTGTCGACCTTGACGGTGACCCCGGCCTGCTTGCTGAAGACCTCGGCCTGGCGTCGGAGCTCGTCGTCCGCGGCCGGGACGAAATGATTGTTGCTGAGAAGACTCACCTCGCGCTTCTGCGCGAAGGCCGGCGCCCGGCCCAGCAGCGTGGCGGTACCGACGGCTGATGTTGTGGCGAGGAATTTCCGGCGCGTCATCCTTCGCATGGCATTCTCCTCTCCGATGCGAAGCTTCGGTGGTATTGCGGAGCGTGGGATGGGCTGTCGGGGTGACCTCCTTCCGACTGGGTTTAGCCGGCTTGTATCACTGCCCGAGGCGTGCTGTCAAACGCCTCCCCGGACACCTTCACGGTGATGCGCTGCTGAGGCCGAGCACGCTCCAGGTTGGGACGGGCCGCGCGAGTCCCTTGAGGGCGATGGAGCCGATCTCCTCGGCCTCGATGAGCTTCTCCACGGCCGTGGCTACGCGGGAGGAGACGAGGATCTGCCCGCCCTTAGCCTCGCCGCAGAGCCGCGCGGCGAGGTTGGTCACGGTGCCGATAGCGCCGTAGTCCCACCGCCCCTCGAAGCCGATGGCGCCGATGGTGGCGTACCCCTGCGCGATGCCGACGCCCAGCCCGAGGTCCCACCCGCGCTTGCGCCAGCCCTCGGCGAGGCCGGCCACACGGTCCCGCATGGCCACCGCCATGCGAAGGGCGCGCTCGGCCGGGTTCGGGACCTCCACGGGGTCGTTGAAGAAGATCATCATGCCATCCCCGGTGAAGCGCTCGAGCGTGCCCTCGTGCTCCATGATGAGCCGGCCCATCTCGTGGTGGTACTCGCGGAGCACGCCCATGACCTCTTCGGGCTCGGCCGACTCCGCGAAGGCGGTGAAGCCGCGCAGGTCGAGAAACACCACCGTCACCTCGCGCCGGTGGGTCTTGAGCGGATCTTCCGCGCCGCCGGCCACGATCAGCTCGGCGAGCTGCGGGGAGAAGAAGCGCTTGAGGCGTCCCAGCCGCTCGACCAGCCCTACCTGCTCCTTGACGCGGTCCTCCAGAGTACGATTCCACTCTTCCAGCTCGCGGCGCAGCGTCGCTTCCTGGTCGTGCAGGCGCTTCTTCTCGAGGCAGGCGCCGATCCGCGCGCGAAGGAGCACCGGGTCGAAGGGCTTGGCCAGGTAGTCCTCCGCCCCCAGCTCGATGCAACGGGCCACGCTCGCGATCTCGTCGAGGGCGGAGATCATCACTACGGGGATGCTCCGCAGCGCCGGCTGCGCCTTGAGCCGCGTCAACACCTCGTAGCCGTCCATGCCCGGCATCATGACGTCCAGAAGAACCAGGTCGGCGGAGGCGGAGGCGAGCGATGCCAGCGCGGCGCTGCCATCCGCAGCCACGGTGACCGCATAGCCCTCGCGCGAGAGCCGTCGCGCGAGCACGTCCCGGTTGCCCTCGTCGTCGTCGACCACGAGGATGCGGCCGCGATCTGCAGGGCGCAGTCCGCCCGCGGGCACAGGCTCGCCCGCCACCTGCCGCGGGCCAGCCGAGTCATCAAGGAGCGCGCGTAACCCGACGGCTGCGGTGCCGATGCGACGAAGATCCTGCGAGAGGTCTGTGTCAGGTCCGCCGGCGCGCCCCTCCATCTCCTTCACGCCCGCCACGATGCGGTCGAGGGTGGGGACCAGGGCGCCGCGGGCCGCGCTCAGGTCGGGCAGCGCCGCGTCGACTTCCGACGAGGCCAGAACCTCGTTGATGCGCGCCAGCAGATGACGCGCATCCTCGAGCATCTGCCGGAGCGGTTCCACCAGCTCACGCCGGGAGGCCGCCTCGGCGTCTTCGAGCAGCATCTCGCCATAGCCGATGATGTGGTTGAGCGGCGTGCGCAGCTCGTGGCGAAGCCGGGCGCGCTCGGAGCTCTCGCCGTTCACGGGGCGGCCGCCCCGCCCAGGAGCGCGTCGATCTTCGCGAGCAGTCTCGGCAGATCCACGGGCTTGGTGTCGAAGTCGTCGCACCCGGCCTCGATGGCCTTCTCGCGGTCGCCGGCCATGGCATGTGCCGTGAGCGCGATCACGGGAATGCCCCGCGTCTCCGGCGTCGCCTTGAGCTGACGCGTGGCCTCCCACCCATCCAATCCTGGCAGGCTCATGTCCATCAGGATCAGCGCCGGCGCCTCGGACCGCGCCATGGCCACGCCCTGCTCGCCGTCGACCGCGATGGCCACGTCGTAGCCGCGCTTGACGAGCCGGCGAGACAGCATGTCGCGGTTCATCTCGTTGTCCTCGACGAGCAGGATCTTGGCCATCAGGCTTTCCGCCTCCGGCGCGTGACGCTGGACGCCACCAGCTCGCGCACCTCGGCCAGCAGCTCATCGCGGCCGTGCGCGCCTTTCTGGAGGATCTTCTGGACGTAGCCGTTGAGCCGCTCGCGATCGTCAAAGGACAGGTCTCTGGCGGTGACGACGATGATCGGAATCTCGCGCCAGACCTCGTGGCGGCGCAGCTCGGCCACGAAGTCGAAGCCATCCATCTCGGGCATCATCAGGTCGAGCAGGATGACGCTCGGGGACACTTCGCGCAGGCGCTCGAGCGCCACCCGTCCGTTCTCCGCCTCCACGACGGGGTAGCCCTCCGGCTCGAGCATGCGCCGGAGGAGCTGACGGACCTCGACATCGTCATCCACGATGAGGACGGGAAGGTCGCGCCGGTACTTTTCGAGCGTCGTCACCAGCCGCTCGCGGTCGATCGGCTTGGTGAGATAGTCGGAGGCGCCGAGCGCGTAGCCCAGGTTCTTGTCGTCGACGATCGTCAGCATGACCACAGGGATGTCGGCGACGTCGGGGTCGGCCTTGAGCGCCGACAGGACCGCCCAGCCGTCCATCCCGGGCATCATGACGTCGAGCGTGATCGCGTCTGGCCGCAGCTCCCGTGCCTGTCTCAGGCCTTCCTCACCACCGTGCGCGGTGACGACCCGGAACCCTTCCTTGGTGAGGAAGCGCTGCATCAGGTCCCGCACGGCTGCCTCGTCGTCGATCACCAGCACCGTGCCGACGCCCGGTGGCAGGCGGTCGGCGGGAACGGCGGCGGCAACCGTCTCCTCGGGCTCCTGGGCAACTTGAGCCGGCAGCCGGATCGTGAAGGTGCTGCCCCGGTCGGCCTCGCTCTCCACGGTGACGTCTCCTCCCATCATCCGACAGAGCCGCCGGCTCAGGGCGAGGCCGAGGCCGGTCCCGCCATACTTGCGCGTCGTGGCCGCGTCGGCCTGGGAGAAGACTTCGAACAGCCGTGTGAGCTGCTCGGGTGTCATGCCGATTCCGGTGTCGTTGACGCTGAACGTCAGCCAATCCTGGCCGTCGGTGGACTCCCGGGCCACGGCCA
>DASQAK010000028.1:0-7188 GCA_035635755.1 Candidatus Methylomirabilota bacterium
CGGCGTGCGGGACAGCCTGCGCGGCTCTGTCAAGGGCGCCACCGGCACCGCCAATGTCCTCTTCGTTCCCGTGCAGAGCATCGAGGTCGGGACCGCGCGCTCGGGCCCTCTGCGCGTGGCCGCCCACGACATCGAGTTCGGTACCGGTGACGGGCTGCTCGGCCGCGATTTCCTCGATCAGTTCACGGTCAACATCGACTCGACGGCTGGCGTCGTCACCCTCTCGCCCCGGTAGGGCGCCGTGCCCGCGCCGCGGCGGCCGGCCCGCTTGATCCTCGCCGCCCTCGCCCTCACCTTCACGCTGGCACCAGGCGTCTCCGCGCAGCTCTACCGATGGACCGACGCGCAGGGAGAGACTCACTTCGGGCAGGGACCGGAGAGCGTGCCCGAGCGCTATCGCGACCGGAGTAGCGCCATCGGGGTCGTGGACGCCCCGGCTCCGCCCTCGGGACCAGCCCTCGCGGAGGTCGTGGGGGGCGTGACGCGGATCGCGTTCACGCCGGGCCGTCCCATCATGGTGACGGTCCGGATCAATGGCCGGGGATTGGCGCAGCTGATGCTGGATACGGGCGCGGACGCGACCATGGTAAGTCCCACCGCGCTGATGGGTCTCGGGGTCAGCTATCGCGACGCCCCGAGGATCCAGCTCCAGGGCGTGACGGGCGCGTCATCCGCCTATGTGGTCGTCCTGGAGAGCGTCGAGTGGGCGGGGCGCGTGTGGGTCCGCTGCGCGTCGTCTCCTACGAGTCGGAGACGCGCCGCCCCGGCTCTCAGGGACTCCTGGGGCGAGACTTCCTGAATCACTTCCGCGTCACCATCGACAATGCCCGTGGCATCGTCGAGCTCTCTCCCCGATAGCCGCAAACTTCGCAGGCGGCTCAAGAAGGTCCAGATGCGAGGCGGCGCCCGAAGGCCGCAGGCGAGGCGTAGTTCTCACTCAGCCCTCGCCTCGTGGCTCCGCCCCTCAGCTCGAACTGCCACGTACGTTGAGCCTGCGGTCGAGAGCGCCAACGAAGCAGATGGGCCTTTTTCAGCCGCCTAGCGGGGGCGGAAGCTTGTGAGGTCTACCTGCGCCGCGTGGGCGTGGATCACGCCGCCGTCTTCGTTGTGGCAGGGGTCGGCCTTGCCCGTGTGCCCCTTCACCCCGGCCAGCGCGTGGCACATCTCGTGGGCGAAGACCTCGTAGAGCCACTCCGGCATGCCTTCCGTCCGCGGCAGGATGATGGTGGCGCCCGTGGGGCCGGCGATGGTGCAGGCGGCGCCGAACGGCTGGCAGCCACCCTTGACGACGATCACGGAGGAGAGATACGACTGCGGTGCGATCTGCCCCTTCTGAAAGACCAGGGGCTGACCGGCGGACTGAGCGCTCGGTCCGGCCGAGGCGCAACCCGAGAAGACCAGCAATCCCACGATGAGAAAGAGTCCCCAGGTGGCCCGGGTCCTCTGCATTGGCTTCACGTTTTCACGGTTCATGATGTCCCCCTCACAGGGGATCGTCGGCGTGTCGGAGAAAACTTCTGAATGCGCGCCAGGAAAGACATCGAGAGGTCCACGTCGGCAAATTTCGTGACGCCAGGAAAGACATCGGATCCCAATGTCGGAGGATTTTGTGCCGCCACGAAAGCCGCCGAGACGTCTTCGCCGGCAGGATTTTGGGCGCGTAGGCGGGGGCGTTCCTTGCCCTAAACGCCTATCGGTGTTACGTTTTGACCTCAATGGACTACAAGGACACCCTGAACCTTCCAAAGACGTCGTTTCCCATGAAGGCCAATCTGCCCAAGCTCGAGCCCGACATGCTCAAGCGGTGGCAGGAGATGGACATCTACGGACGCCTGCGCAAGGTGTCGGCCTCCCGGCCGCTGTGGATCCTCCACGACGGCCCGCCCTACGCCAATGGCCACATTCACATGGGCACCCTGCTCAACAAGGTGCTCAAGGACTTCGTGGTCAAGTCGCGCAGCATGCTGGGGCACAACTCACCGTATGTGCCCGGGTGGGACTGCCACGGGCTGCCCATCGAGCACCAGGTGGACGTGGAGCTCGGACTCGACACGGCGAGCGTGGACGTGCGCCGGGCCATGGACCCCATCGAGAAGCGGCGGCGCTGTCGCGAGTACGCCGCCAAGTTCATCGACATCCAGCGCGGGGAGTTCAAGCGCCTGGGTATCTTCGGCGACTGGAACGATCCGTACCTGACCATGGCCCCGGCCTATCAGGCGACCATCGTGCGGGAGTTTGGACGCTTCGTCGGGCGCGGTCTCGTGCACAAGGGCCTCAAGCCCGTGCACTGGTGCATGCACTGCAAGACGGCGCTCGCCCAGGCCGAGGTCGAGTACGAGGAGCAGACCACGCCGTCCGTCTACGTCAAGTTCCCGCTCGTCTCCCCGTCGCCTGAGCTCACGCGGGCGCTCGGAAGCCGGCGCGCGTCTCTCGTCATCTGGACCACGACGCCGTGGACGCTTCCCGCCAATCTGGCCATCGCCGTCCACCCACTGCAGACTTACACGGCGGTAGATATGGACGGTGACGCGCTTGTCGTCGCTCGTCCGCTCGCCGAGGCCTTTGCGGCGCTTCCGGGCGTCAAGGGCCGGACGCAGCCGACAGAGATTGCCATCTCTGGCGAGGCGCTCGCGGGCTCAGCGGCGCGGCATCCGTGGATCGATCGCGAGGTGCCCGTGCTCACGGCCGACTTCGTGGCCATGGACGCGGGCACGGGCCTCGTTCACATCGCCCCTGGTCACGGCGAGGAGGACTACGAGCTCGGGCGGGCCGCCGGACTGAAGATCTACAACCCCGTGGACGACGATGGGCGCTTCCTGTCCGAGGTGACGGGCTTCGCGGGCATGACGGTGTGGGAGGCCAACCCGAAGATCATCGAACGCCTCCGCGCCGAGGGCGCCCTCGTGACCCAGGTGCCGCTCGTGCACACCTATCCCCATTGCTGGCGCTGCAAGAATCCGACGTTGTTTCGGGCCACCGAGCAATGGTTCATCGCGCTGGACCTCGCCACGCAGCAGAAGCCCTCGCTCCGTCAGCGCGCGCTCGAGGTCATCCGGAACGATGTGCGCTGGATCCCCGAGTGGGGCCAGGAGCGCATCTACAACATGGTCGCGCATCGGCCGGAGTGGGTGATCTCGCGTCAGCGGGTGTGGGGCGTGCCCATCGTCGCCTTCTACTGCGCGGGCTGCGAGACTCTGCTGCTCGACCAGGGAGTGGTGGAGCACGTGGCCGGGATCATGGAAGCCGGCACGGGGGCCGACGAGTGGTACTTGAGGGACGCCAAGGATCTCCTGCCGCCGGGAGCGTCCTGTCCCAAGTGCGGGAGTAGCGAGTTTCGCAAGGAGAGCGACATCCTCGACGTCTGGTTCGACTCGGGCTGCAGTCACGCGGCCGTGCTGGAGAAGCGCCCCGAGCTGAGATGGCCGGCCGAGATGTACCTCGAGGGCTCGGACCAGCACCGCGGCTGGTTTCACTCCTCGCTGCTGGAGGCGGTGGGCACCCGCGACCGCGCGCCCTACGGCTCCGTGATCACGCATGGATTCTTGGTGGATGGTGATGGCCGCAAGATGTCCAAGTCCCAGTCCAATAATACCGCACCCGACGAGCTCATGCCGAGGTTCGGGGCCGACGTGCTGCGTCTCTGGGTCGCGGCCGAGGACTACACCGAGGACGTCCGACTCTCCGACGAGATCTTGAACCGGCTCGCCGATGCCTACCGGCGCATCCGGAACACCTGCCGGTTCCTCCTCGGTACCCTCGCCGATTTCGATCCCGAGCGCGACCGGGTCGCCTATGACCGCATGGAAGAGCTCGATCGCTGGGCCCTCCTACGCCTGGCCGAGCTGATCGCGCGCGTGCGCCGGGCCTACGAGGAGTACCAGTTCCACGTGGTCTTCCACGCCACGCACAACTTCTGCGCGGTGGACCTCTCCGCCCTCTATCTCGACATCATCAAGGACCGGCTCTACGTCTCCGCCCCCGACGATCCGAAGCGGCGCGCCGCCCAGACGGTGTGCTTCGAGGTCCTCACGGCCCTCGCGCGATTCCTCGCGCCCATCCTGAGCTTCACCGCCGACGAGGTCTGGTCACACATCCCGGGCCGCGGCAAGCCCGAGAGCGTGCACCTGGTCACCTTTCCCGAGGAGCGCGGCGAGTGGATCAACGAGCGGCTGCGCGGGGAGTGGGAGCGCCTCCTCGAGGTCCGCGGCGAGGTCTCCCGCGCCCTGGAGGGCGCGCGCCAGCAGGGACGCATCGGCAAGGCGGTGGACGCGGTGGTCTTCCTCGTCTCCGCCCCGGAGGAGGAGTGGCGGCCGCTCCTCGAGGCCAAGGGTGACGGCCTCCTCGCCACCCTCTTCAACGTCTCGGCCGTGCGCTTCGGCGCCGCCCCGCCCGCGGAGGGCGGGACCCGCTACGAGGGCCAGGACATTCCCGGGCTCGTCCTCGAGGTCGTCCCCGCCGCCGCGCTCGGCTGGAAGCGCTGCGAGCGCTGCTGGACCTGGAGCGAGGGCGTGGGCGCCGATCCCGCTCATCCCGCGCTCTGCGGGCGTTGCCTGCCGGTGGTGCGCGCGCGCGCATGAAGCTCGTCGCGGCCCTGGCGGGGATCGTCGTGATCCTCGACCAGGTGGTCAAGTGGCTCGCCCTCACCCGCCTGCCCTCCGGCGCCCCCGTCCCGATCGTCGATGGGTTCTTCTCCTTGACTCTCATCATGAATCCCGGGCTGGCCTTCGGCATGCTCTCGGCCGTGCCGCCGACGTGGCGCTGGGTGGTGGCCGTCCTCTCTCTGGGCGCTCTGGGAGTGCTGGCGGCGCTCGCGGTCAAGCTGCTCCCCGACGGCGGGACGCCGGCCGCGATCGCCATGGGGCTGATCTTCGGCGGCGCGGCCGGCAATCTCATCGACAGGGCGCGCTTCGGCGCCGTCGTCGATTTCCTCGATTTCCACTGGCGCGGCTGGCACTGGCCCGCCTTCAATGTCGCCGATTCGGCCATCAGCGTGGGCGTGGCCCTCCTGGCCCTGCGCATGCTGATGACCTCGCCGCCGCGCGCATGACGAGCGCGGCCGCCCGGCGCGTGGCGGCCACGGTGGCAAGCGCCGAGGCGGGCCGGCGCCTCGACCTCTGGCTCGCCGAGCGGTTGCCCGACCTCTCGCGCACCCGCATCAAGGCCCTGGTGGATGCCGGCCGCATTCGCGTCGACGATGCGCCCGCCCTCAAGGCCTCGCGCCGACTCCGTCCCGGCGAGCGGGTCGAGGCCGAGATTCCGCCCCCGCCGCCTGAGGATATGGTCCCGGAGGCGATCCCCCTGGCCATCGCCTTCGAGGACGACGAGGTCCTCGTGCTGGACAAGCCCGCCGGCATCGTCACCCATCCCGGCGCGGGTGCGCGCACGGGCACGCTCGCCGCGGCGGCGCTCGCCCATGCGCCGGGCATCGCGGGGGTGGGTGGCCCGCGCCGGCCCGGCATCGTCCACCGGCTCGACAAGGGCACCTCGGGGCTGATCGCGCTGGCCAAGACGTCCCGGGCCTACGACTCGCTCACCGCGCAGCTCCAGCGACGCACCGTCTTGCGACGGTATCTCTGCCTCGCGCATGGCGCGATCCGCCAGGACGAAGGCGTGATCGATGCGCCGATCGCCCGCGATCCGCGCTCGCGAGTGCGTATGGCGGTGGCGCGGGCGGGGAGGGGCCGGCGGGCGGTCACGCGCTTTCGCGTGCTCGAGCGCTTCCGTGCCTTCACCTTCCTCGAGTGCAGACTCGAGACCGGCCGCACTCACCAGATCAGGGTGCACCTGGCGTCGATGGGACACCCGCTCCTCGGCGACGAGACCTATGGAAGCCGCCGCGGACGATCCGAGGAGACGCTGCCCGAGGGGCTCGCACGGGGCCTGGGGGGCGTGGCGCTCCACGCCGCCGGGCTCTCCTTTCTCCATCCCGCGACGGGCGCGCAAGTCGAGCTCGCGTCTCCTCTACCCAACAGAATCGACAGGATCCTGTCTCATCTTCGTCGCGGCTGACCCTCGACATGCCGGAAGGCATGCCGAGGGTGGGCGATAAGGTCTCGTCAACCCGCCACTTGCGGCCCCCGGGCTGTCCCACCGGCCCTTGGCATGCGCCGTGCTAACCTAGTTCACGAACATGAAGGCGCTCACTGCGGTCATCCTCGCGGCCGGCGACTCGAAGCGCATGCGCTCCAAGCTGCCCAAGGCGCTCCACCGCGTGTCCGGCCGTCCCCTCATTGACTATCCGGTGCGGCTGAGTCGCGCCCTCGGCGCGCGCGTGGTCCTCGTCATCGGGCGCGGGGCCTCCGAGGTTCGGGCCGCGGTGGGAGACGCGAAAGATCTCGCCTACGTCGAGCAGAAGGAGCGCCTCGGTACCGGACACGCGGTGCTCCAGGCCCGGGGCGCCTGCGGCGAGGGCGCGATCCTCGTCCTGCCGGGCGATCAGCCCCTCATGTCGCAGGACATGATCCATGCGCTCGTCGAGCATCACGGAAAGACGGGCGCGGCGGCCACGCTCCTCACCGCCGAGCTGCCGGATGCCACCGGCTATGGTCGGGTCATCCGCGAGGGCGGTCGCCCCGTCGGTATCGTCGAGCATCGGGACGCCACGCCGGCGCAGCGGGACATCCACGAGATCGGCACGAGCGTCTACTGCTTCGACGCCAAGTCACTGTGGCCGGCCCTCGGCCAGGTCGTGCCCCAGAACGAGCAGGGCGAATTCTACCTGACCGACGTGATCGGCATCCTGGCCCGGAGCGGCGCCACCGTCGAAGCGGTGAAGGCGACGGATCCGCGGGAATGCCTGGGCATCAATGACCGGAGCCAGCTCGCGGAGGTCGCCTCGATCCTCAGGCGCCGCACCCTCGAGCGCCTCATGCGCGACGGCGTGACCATCCTGGATCCGGCGGCGACGTATGTCGACGACACCGTGGTGGTCGGGGCCGACACGGTGATCTATCCCGGCGTCATCCTGGAAGGCGCGACCACCATCGGGGCCGAGTGCGTGGTCGCCACGGGCTGCCACGTGAGCGCCAGCCGCATCGGCGACCGCGTCACCCTCAAGCCGTACTGCGTCCTGTCCGAGGCCATCGTCGAGGCGGAGGCGCAGCTCGGCCCCTTCTGCCACCTCCGGCCCCTCTCGCACGTCGGGGTCGGGGCGAGGATCGGCAACTTCGTCGAGCTGAAGAAGTCGCG
>DASQAK010000029.1:0-17876 GCA_035635755.1 Candidatus Methylomirabilota bacterium
GGCCCAGAAGCCCGGCACGGCGATGCCGAGCTGGGAAAGTGTCATCGTGAGGTAGTCGCCCCAGCGCCGGTGGCGGGTGGCGGCGAACACGCCGAGCGGGATGGCGGCCGCGGCCATGAGCGCGGCGGCCATCACGGTCAGGGGCAGCGTCACCGACAGGCGAGAGAAGATCAGGCCCGCCACCGGCACGTCGTACTGGATCGAGCGGCCGAGGTCACCGGCGGCCGCGTGGGCAACCCACCGGACGTACTGGACCGGAACGGGCAGGTTGAGGCCGAGCGACTCGCGCAGTCGCGCCACGGCCTCGGGGCTGGCCTCGATGCCGAGCATGATGAGGGCGGGATCGCCCGGGAGCACCCGCACCACGACGAAAACGAGCAGGGACACGAAGACGAGGGTGACCAGCATGGCGGCCACCCTCCGCAGGACGTACCGGCGCAACCTGACTTCTTACTTCTGCCAGCCGACCTCGGAGAGGTCGAGGGAGGGGATCGGCAGATCCTTCCAGATCCCCGTCACACCCTTCTTGGCCACGACGAGGCGAGGATGCATGTAGAGCCACACCGCGGGCGCCTCGTCGGCCAGCATCTGCTGCATCTTGACGTAGAGCTCACGCCGCTTCTTGTCGTCCACGGTCACTTCAGATTCCTTGAAGAGCTTCTGGAACTCGGCGTTGTCCCACCGGAAGTAGTACTTCGGATTGGCGAAGTTGCCGATGTCCCAGGCCTCGGCGTGGCCGATGATGGACATGTCGTAGTCGGGGTTCTCGCAGGGCTTGAGGCAGAACACCTGGGCCAGCCACTGCCCCCACTCGACCTGCTGGATCTTGGCGCGGATGCCGACCTTGGCGAGCTGATTGACGACGACCTCGGCGCTGCGCACCGTGTAGTAGTACTGGGGCGCGACCTTGAAGGTGGCCTCGAAGCCTTCAGGATAGCCGGCCTCGGCAAGGAGCTTCTTGGCCTTGACCGGGTCGTACGTCACCCGCTTGGAGACGTCCACGAAGTACGGGTTGAGCGGGTCCACATTGGAGCCGAGGAGCCTGCCATACCCGAACATCGCGCCCTTGAGCACCTCCTCCTTGTTGATCGCGTGGGTGATGGCCAGGCGCACGCGCTTGTCGGAGTAAGGCTTCTTGGAGTTGTTCATGCTCAGGGTGACGTCGTTCGTGCTATCGCCCAGAATGACCTGGAAGCGCCCATCCTTCTTGAGGTCATCGACGTTCTCCGGCCCCAGCCCGAATGCCGAGACATCGATGTCGCCCGACTTGAGAGCGGCCAGCGACGAGTTGGGATCGGGGATGAAGCGGTACGTCACCTTGTCGAGCCGCGGAAGACCCTTCTGCCAGTAGTCCTTGTTGCGGAGGAGCACGATGCGGTCGCCGCGCACCCAGTCGCCAACCGTGAAGGGGCCCGTGCCGAGAGGCGCGCTCTTGAGGGTGTCGACCGCCTCGCGCGGGTAGATGACCGAGCCCTGCCGCGCCACGGTCCAGAGGAAGTTGGCCTCGGGCCGCTTGAGGGTGACGCTGATCGTGTAGTTGTCCTTGACGATGACGTCCTGGATGTTCTCGTACTGGACCCGGTAGGGGTGCTTGGTCTCGGGATTGACGGCGCGGTCGAGGACGAACTTGACGTCGGCAGACCGCATCTCGCGGCCGTTGTGGAAGCGGACACCCCTGCGGAGGAAGAACGTGTAGTTCTTGCTGTCGGTCGTGTACCACCGCTCGGCGAGCCACGGCACGAGCTTGCCGTGCTTGTCCACCTTCACCAGCGCTTCCTGGACGTTGTAGAAGACGACGCCCGCGATGGCCGAGGATGGGTTGGTCGTCAAATCGAGCCCCGGCGGCTCCGCGGTGACCTGGACGGTGAGGGTGCCCTGGCCCGCCGCGGGCGCCGCGCCGAGGGCCAGGGCCAGCAGGGCGACTCCGAGACCGCGCAGGATCGTCATCGTGTCCCCTCCGTGAAGTAGGCGACCGTCCGGCGGAGTCCCTCGGTGAAATCCACGACGGGGGCGTATCCGAAGTCGCGCTTGGCCGCGTCGACGTCGGCGAGGGTGTGCGGCACGTCGCCCACGCGCGTGGGCTGGTGGGCGCGCGTGAGCGGCCGCCCGAGCAGACCCTCGAGCGCGGCGATGATCTCGAGGAGGCTGGTCCGGCTGCCGCACCCGACGTTGTAGGCCTTGCCGGAGACGGCGGAGGCGGGGGCGGCGGCGGCGAGCAGGTTCGCCGAGACGACGTTGTCGATATAGGTGAAGTCGCGCGACTGCGTGCCGTCGCCGTGGACCTGGAGCGGCTTGCCGTGCATGCCCCACAGGATGAAGCGGGGGATGACGGCGGCGTACTCGCTCTTGGGATCCTGGCCGGGACCGAAGACGTTGAAGTACCGGAGCCCCACGGTATCCACGCCGAAGAGCCGGCTCCACACGGACGCGTACAGCTCACCCGCCACCTTGGTCGCCGCATAGGGCGAGATGGGGGCCACGGGCTGCTCCTCGCGCTTCGGGAGATCGGGCCGCTCGCCGTACACGGAGGACGAGGAGGCGTACACGATGCGGGGCTTCCGCTTTTGCCTGGCCGCGGCCACGAGCAGGTGGAGCGTGCCCGTGACGTTGGAGGCGTTGGCGCCGAGAGGGTCGGCGACCGAGCGCGGGACGGAGCGCATGGCCGCCTGGTGGAAGATGGCCGTCACGCCGCGCACGGCCCGCTCAACGGTCTTGAGGCTCGCGAGATCGCCGCGGATCACCTCGAGCCGGCGATTGCCCTTGGCGAAGGCGAGGTTGCTCCGGCTCCCCGTGGAGAAGTTGTCGAGCACGCGGACGCGGTGCCCCTCGGCGAGCAGGCGCTCGACGACATGGGAGCCGATGAAGCCGGCGCCACCGGTGACCAGATAGAGCGAGGAAGGCGGCATGACGAGGCCCGATTATGGTAGCCGCGCCGCAAGGTTGTCAACTTCACGGCAGCACTGGGCCAAGTTGCGAGCCATATTGACTCAGCCCTCGCCTCGGGCTTCGCCCTCAGCTCGAACGGCCACGCCCGAGGGAGCCCGCGGCGCGAGGCGTACCTGTATGTACGTTGAGCGTCGCGGGCGACCGAGAACGTGGCATTTCGAGCTGAGCGGCTCTGCCGCGAGGCGAGAGCTGAGTAGAGTTGGCGAAGCAAATTGGCCCAGTGCCGCGCGTTGACAAGTCGCGCCAGCCCCCGCTAGTATGCTGGCACTCGATGGTCGTGCCGGTCCGCGGACGCACCGGATTACCTGCCCTGCTCCGACGCTAGAAGAAGGAGGCTGTGCAATGGTTCGTGCCGCCGCTCTCGGATGCGCTCTTCTCCTCACCATCGGACTGCTGCCGGTGGCCGCCCATGCTCAGACGAAGGAGGACACCCTCGTCTACGCGCTCCAGTCCGACATCGACACCTGGGATCCGCCCGGCTCCGTGCTGCGCGAGGCGATCATCCTCGGCTACCACGTCTTCGATCACCTGGCCATGCGCGACCTCAAGACGCGGAAGGTCATCCCGAACCTCGCCATCTCCTGGAAGACGATCGACGACACGACGTGGGAGGTCAAGCTCCGTCAGGGCGTCAAGTTCCATGACGGCACACCGTTCACCTCCAAGGACGTCAAGGCGACCTTCGACCGCGTGCTCGACCCGGTGAAGAAGATGATCGCCCGCGGCAACCACGCCAAGATCAAGACCGTGGAGATCGTGGACGACTACACCGTGCGCTTCAAGACCGACGGCCCCTACCCGCTCTTCGTGGAGCGCATGACGGCCCAGGTGATGGAGTCCGAGAAGGTCATCCGCGAGAAGGGCGACGAGTGGATGCAGGAGCATCCCGTGGGCACCGGGCCCTACAAGCTCGTCAAGTGGTCGCGCAAGCAGGAGCACATGCTCGTCCGCAACGATGACTACTGGGGCCCCAAGCCTTACTACAAGTACGTGCGCATTCGCATCATCCCCGAGCAGGCGACACAGATCGCCGAGCTGATCTCCGGGGGCGTGGACGTGATCAAGGCGGTGCCTCCCGACCAGATGGACGTGATCAACAAGTCGGGCGCCGCGCGGACGGCGACCTCGCCCATTCTCCGCACGGCTTTCCTCCAGCTCGATCAGGCCGCACGCAGCGGACCCAATCCCTTCACGGACCGGCGGGTGCGGCAGGCGGCCAATCTCGCCGTCGACCAGGACGCCATCATCAAGCACGTCCTGAACGGTTTGGGCGACCGCGTGGCCACCGCCGTCAACCCCATGGCCTTCGGCTGGGATCCCAACCTCAAGCCCTACAAGCAGGACCT
Source organism: Candidatus Methylomirabilota bacterium (assembly GCA_035635755.1). Classification (GTDB taxonomy): domain Bacteria; phylum Methylomirabilota; class Methylomirabilia; order Rokubacteriales; family CSP1-6; genus AR37. The sequence continues at coordinate 4,293 of DASQAK010000029.1, forward strand.
CGATCGCGCCAAGAAGCTCCTGGCCGAGGCGGGATACCCCAACGGCGGCGTGGACGTAGTATTCCACGAAGGGCCTCCCACCGTCGAGCCCGCCATCCAGCAGACCAACGATGCCATCGTGGCCGACATGACGAAGGTCGGCTTTCGCGTCAAGCGGAACTACATCGGCGACAACACGGTCGTGGTGGCGCGGGCCAAGGAGGGCAAGCTGGGACCGATGTTCAACTGGTCCTGGGGCTACTACTCGGTCTTTGACGCCGACGCCATCCTGTACGACATCTTCAAGTGCGGGGAGTTCTACGCGTACTACTGCAACAAGGAGCTCGACGACCTGATCATCTCCGGGCGATCGTCGCTCGACCAGAAGAAGCGGGCCGAGATCTACGTCAAGGCTCAGAAGCTCCTGTTCGACGACGCCGCCTATCTCTTCAAGTGGGGTCTGCGCGGTGTGTGGGGTGTGTCGAACCGGATCGAGTACTCGGCGCCGCCCGACGAGGTCGACCGCATGTTCCTCGCCACTCCGCGGAAGAAGTAGCTCCGGATCCGCCCGGCCGGCGGGCGGGGACGCGTCCCGGCCCGCCGGTCCCGATCTCCCGATGCGACGCTACATCGCACACCAGCTCGTCCAGCTCGTCGTCGTCATCCTCGGCATCTCCATCCTCGCCTTCTCGATCCTGCACGTGATCGGCGACCCCGTCACCCTGCTCCTACCCCAGAATGCCGGCAAGGAGGAGTACGAGCGCTACAAGCACCTCATGGGGCTCGACCAGCCCGTCTGGGTCCAGTACTGGAAGTTCGCGAGCCGCGCCGTCCAGGGTGACTTCGGCAAATCCTGGTACGGCAATGCCCCCGCCTTCGGTCTCGTCATCGAGCGCATGCCGCCCACCATCTACCTCACGCTGGCGGGCCTCGGCGTCGCGCTCTTGATCGCCCTGCCCCTGGGCGTGATCGCCGCCCTCAAGCGACACTCCGTGATCGACACCCTGTGCACGCTCCTGGCCGTGGCCGGCCAGGCCATGCCCATCTTCTGGCTCGGCATCATGCTCATCATCATCTTCGCCGTCCGCCTCAGAGTCCTGCCCGCCTCCGGCTACGGCACCTGGCAGAACTTCATCATGCCCGCCTTCTGCCTCGGGGCCTTCCTGGCTCCCCTGACCATGCGGCTCGTCCGCTCCGGCATCATCGAGGTGATGAGCATGGAGTTCATCAAGACGGCGCGGGCCAAGGGCGTGGGCGAGCGCATGGTCATCCTCAAGCATGCCTTCCGCAATGCCTGCATCCCCGTGGTCACCGTCCTGGGCTTGCAGTTCGGCCAGCTCCTGGGGGGCGCCTTCATCACCGAGACGGTCTTCGCCTGGCCGGGAGTGGCGACGCTGACCGTGGACTCGATCCGCAACCAGGACTTCCCCGTCGTGCAGTGCGCGGTGGTCCTGCTCGCCCTCATCATCGTGTTCGTGAACGCGATCGTCGATCTCGTGGTCGGGCTGATCGACCCGCGCATCCGGGCGGCCTGATGGCCATCGGCCCCGACGCCGCCATCAGCGCGCCCCGCTTCGAAGCCGCCGCGGCGCCCGCCCTCTCCGGCGCGGGCTGGCGAAGACTCTGGCGCCTCAAGTGGGGCATGGGCGGCGCCGCGATCTTCCTCGCCATCGTGCTGAGCGCGGTCTTCGCGCCCTGGATCGCGCCCCACGATCCCCTCGTCGTGGACATCAGGCACCGGATGGGCCCGCCCGCCTGGATGGAGGGCGGGACTCGCGAGCACGTGCTCGGGACCGATCAGATCGGTCGCGATCTCCTCTCGCGGGTGATCTGGGGCGGGCGCGTCTCGCTCGTGGTAGGCGTCACGGCGGTGCTCCTCTCCTCCACCATCGGTATCCTGTTCGGGCTCACCGCCGGCTACTTCGGGGCGCGCCTCGACTGGAGCATCATGACGTTCATCAACGTGATGCTGACCTTCCCCTTCGTCCTCCTGGCCCTCGCCGTCATCGCGGTGCTGGGCCCGAGCATGCCCAACATGATCATCGTTCTGGGGGTGACGGGCTGGCCCGTCTACGCTCGCGTCGTGCGGGCGGAGACCTTGGCGCTCCGCGAGCGCGAGTTCGTCCTTGCCGCGCGGGCCCTGGGCGGGAGCCATGCCCGCATCGTCTTCCGTCAGATCTTGCCGAACTTGATCTCGCCCATCGTCGTCATCGCCACCCTGCAGATCGCCCAGGTCATCATTCTCGAGTCCTTCCTGTCCTTCCTCGGCCTGGGCGTCCAGCCGCCCACCCCCGCCTGGGGCAACATGCTCGGCGAGGGACGCGTCTACATGCTGAACTCCTGGTGGATCGCCGCCTTTCCCGGCCTCGCCATCTTCGTGACCACGCTCGTCATCAACCTGATCGGCAACGCCCTCCGCGACTGGCTCGACCCCCACATGAAGCTGTAGCGGCCCCGGGGCCGACACTTTGCAGATCGCTCAAAAAGGTCCAGATGCGAGGCGTCGCCCCGCAGTTCGAGTTGAGTGGTGGCCCCTGGCCGACGCGAGACGAGGGCTGAGTCAATCTGCACGCGAGGCGTACGCTTACTCAGCCCTCGCCTCGTGGCTGCGCCCCTCAGCTCGAAAGGCCACGTACGTTGAGCGTGCAGCCGAGGGCGACAACGAAGCAGATGGGCCTTTTTCAGCGATCTGCACTGTTTGAGGTTGTGAAAGTGCCCGCTGTCTGCCATGGTTGGCTCCTCGATCGGTAGGGTGCCGCCTCGGAGAAAGTGATCGTACAGGAGACCCCGGTGAGACTGTTCCTGGCCATGATGTCCCACGAGACCAACACCTTCAGCAACGTCCCCACCGACCGCGGCCAGTTCGAAGCGCGCAATCTCCACTACGGCGGCGAGATCGTCGAGGCCTTCCGCGGCACCGGCACCTGTCTGGGCGGGATGATCGCGGCGGCCGAGCGTCGCGGCGCCCGCCTCGTCCCATCGGTGGCGGCGGCCGCTTCCCCCGCGGGCCTCGTCACCCGGGACATCTACGAGCACGTGAAAGAGCGCATGCTCGGCGACCTGAAGGCCGCCGGCGCCCTCGACGGCGTGCTCCTCGATCTCCACGGGGCCATGGTTCCCGAGGGGCTCGATGACGGCGAGGGCGATCTCATCGAGGCCGTGCGGCGCGTGGTCGGGCCCGAGGTGCCCATCGCCGTCACCCTCGATTTCCACAGCAACCTGAGCGCGAGCATGGTCGGCGGCGCCGATCTCCTCCACGGCTACAAGACCTATCCGCACGCGGACATGAGCGAGCGCGGGGTGGAGGCGACGGAGCGGCTCCTCGACGTCATCGGCAAGCGACTCCGGCCCACGGCGGCCGTCCGCAAGCCGCCGATCCTGCCGCCCCTCGGCAGCCAGGGCACCGCGCGCGGACCCATGCGGCGCCTCTACGACGTGGCGGCCGAGATGGAAAAGGACCCCAAGGTCATCTCCATCTCCATCTTCGCGGGCTTCCCCCATGCCGACATTCCCGATGCGGGCTTCGGGATCTATGTCGTCACGGACGACGACCAGGCCCTGGCCGATCGCCTCGCCGATCAGCTCGCCGCCACCGCCTGGACCCACCGCCACGAGTTCGTTCACACGGCGCTCCCCGTGCGGGAGGCGGTGGCCAAGGCGCTGGCCGCCGAGGGCAAGCCCATCGTGCTCGCCGATATGGCCGACAACACGGGTGGCGGCGCGGCGGGCGACGGCACCGAGATCCTGCGCGAGCTGCTGCGGGTGGGCGCGCGCTCCGCCGTGGTCGCCTGCCTCTGGGATCCCAAGGCCGTGGCGGAATGCGTCAAGGCAGGCGTAGGCGCCTCCGTGACGCTCCCCGTCGGCGGCAAGGTCGACGACCGGCACGGCGCGCCCGTGCGGGTGACGGGCGTGGTCCGCACGCTCTCCGACGGTCGCTTCGTGCACAAGGGACCCATGGCGCGCGGCCTGCCGGGCCGACTCGGCACCACCGCCGTCCTCGACGTCAACGACGTCAAGATCATCCTCATCTCGTACCGCTGGCAGACGCTGGATCCGGAGATGATCCGCTTCGTGGGCATCGACCCCCTCGACCACAAGGTGCTGGTGATCAAGTCCACCATCCACTACCGGGCCGCCTTCGAGCCCATGGCCCGCGAGATCATCGAGGTCGACGCCCCGGGGCTGTCCTCCTCCAACCTCGCGCGCTTCGAGTTCAAGCGGATCCGGCGGCCCATCTTCCCCCTCGATCCCCACACGACCTATCCGTGAGCGGCGAACGCGCAGGAGGACCCTCGCATGTCCTTCCCTGGCTTCACCCCGGCCGACTTCAAGGTCTTCGACATCGACGGCTTCAAGCCCCGCATGGCCGCCATCAAGACGCGGATCCGCCCCAAGCTCGAGGCGATCGGGCGCGATCTCCTGCCCGACGTCGCGCGCATCGCCGGTGACACCGCCTTCGCCCACGTCGCCAGGCACGCCCGGCGCACCGTCAATCCTCCAGACGACACCTGGGTCGCCTTCGCCCTCGACAAGCGCGGCTACAAGAAGCACTGCCACTTCAAGGTGGCCGTCTCGCGCGGCGTCGTGCGCTTTCTCTTCGAGGCGGGGCCCGAGCACGCGCAGAAGCGACGCTGGGCGGCGGCCTGGAAGCGGCAGGGGCCGAAGCTGGCGCCCGTGCTGAGGCGCGCCAAGGGCCTCGCCTGGTTCAAGGACGAGCACGACGAGCGGCCCGCCGCCATCCTGGGCGAGCTCTCGGCCGAGGACATCGCGCGCCTGGGCGACGAGCTGACGCGCACCCGGGACGGCTCGCTCGTCCTCGGGCGCGCGGTGCCCGCGCAGGAGGCGGCGCGCTGGAAGCCCCGTGACTATGCGCGCGCCGCGCGCGAGACCTTCCAGCTCCTGGCGCCGCTGTACCGGCTCAGATGAGGGCATTCCTCAGGCATCTGCCGGGTCGAGTGGCGAGCCATATCAACTCAGCCCTCCCCTCGGGGCTTCGCCCCTCAGCTCGAACCGCCACGCCCGAGGGAGCAGCCAGCCCGAGGCGTACGTGTCTATACGTCGAGGGCTGGGTGCGACCGAGAACGTGGTCGTTCGAGTTGAGCGGCCCTGCTGCGAGGCGAGGACTGAGTAGACTTGGCGAAGCCAATCGGCCCGGCAGATGACTGATGCGGTGATCTTTGACATGGACGGCGTCCTCATCGACAGCGGCGCGCATCACCGCGCGGCATGGATGGCCCTCCTCGCCGAGCTGGGCGAGGAGGCGGCGCATCCCGAGCCCTGGCGGCTGACCATCGGTCGGCCGAGCGAAGAGGCGGTCCCGCTCCTCCTCGGCCGCGCCATGCCCGACTACGAGGCGCGGCGGCTCGCGCGGCGCAAGCGCGATCTCTACGTCGGCTTCGCGCGTGCCGGTTTGGTGGCCGTCGCGGGAGTGCGCGACTTCGTGGCGACGCTGGAGCGGCTGCGCGTCCCCCGGGCCATCGGCACCTCGGCCTCGGCCTTCGATGTCGATCGCGTGCTCGCGGGGGTGGGGCTGCGGCGCGCGTTCGGGGTGATCGTGACGGCGGACGACGTCGTCATGGGCAAGCCCGACCCCGAGGTCTATGAGCTGGCCGCCGCGCGGCTCAGGGTCGCCCCCGAGGCGTGCGTGGTCTTCGAGGACTCGCTGGTGGGCATCGAGGCGGCGCGACGGGCCGGCATGCGTGCCGTCGGGGTCTCCACCGCGCACAGCGACGCCGAGCTGCGCGAGGCCGGCGCCGAGCGAACCATCGCCGATTTCCTAGGTCTCGAGTGGCCGAGCCTCGCAAGCCCGTAAGCACTCCCGCTTTCTGGGAAGGTCTCTATGCCGAGCACCAGGATGGGTGGGAGCTCGGGGAGGCCGCGCCCTCGCTGCGGGCCTGGCTCGCGGCGGGACGGACGTTCACTCACGCCGGCGCTTCCCCCCGTGCCGCCGCCATGTCGAGGCCCCCCCTCCTCGCCGTCCCCGGCTGCGGGCGAGGCCATGACGCGAGACTTCTCGCCCGTCACGGCTACGCGGTCACGGGCTTCGACTTCGCGGACGCGGCCATCGCGGAGGCTCGAGGGCTTGCGGCCAAGGAGCGTCTCGCCGTCGCCTTCGAGCAGCGCGACATCTTCACGCTGGGAGCCGACTACGCGGGACGTTTCGACGCGGTGTGGGAGTACACGTGCTTCTGCGCCGTCGATCCCGACCGCCGCGCCGAGTACGCGCAGATGCTCCAGGCCATCCTCCGTCCCGGAGGAATCCTCCTCGCCTGCTTCTATCCTTTGAGAGAGGGCACGGACGGGCCCCCCTTCCCGGTGTCCCGGGAGGGTATCGAGACGGTCCTCGAGCCCTGCTTCCGCATCGTGGAGGCGGGGGCGCCGCCCGCCTCTCCCGAGCGGCGCAGAAATCTCGAATGGTTCGTCACGGCCGAGCGCCGCGCAAGCTGATTCGCCGTTGCTTCACCCAGGAGGGCATGCTACGTTTGAGCACTTTTTTTCGGGACGCCACGTCATCGCGGATGAGCATGCGCGCGGCAACGGGCGGCCAAAGGAGGCTCCGGTATGAAGGTGCTTCGCATCGCTGCGATCCTGCTCCTCGTGGCCGCCGTGGGCGGCGCGCTCGCCCTCCGCGATCTCGCCAGCGCGCAGGCCCAGACCATCAAGATCGGCGTGCTCTACGACCACACCGGCCCCTTCTCCGCGGCGGGATCGCTCAACTGCTGGCGCGGCGCCAAGATGATGATCGACCTCATCAACGAACGGGGCGGCGTGCTGGGCAAGTACAAGATCGTCCAGATCGACGGCGACGGCCAGTCCAAGGCCGAGGTCGCCATCAACGAGGCGGAGCGGCTCCTGAACGTCGAGAAGGTCGACATCCTGGCCGGCATCTACTCGAGCGCGCACGCCGTGCCCCTCGCCGAGAAGGTGGACAAGCAGAAGCGCTTCCTCTGGATCACCACGGCCATCTCGTCGAAGGTCTTCGACGGGCGCAATCTCCAGTACACCTTCCGCCCGCAGCCCACGGGCGACCAGTTCGGCGCGCTCTCCGTCCAGTACATCAACGAATACTCGCAGGAGAAGTTCAAGAAGCCCGCCAAGGAGCTGCGCCTGGCCATCATCCACGAGGACGGCGCCTATGGCGCCGACGTGGCCCTGGGGAACGAGCTCAAGGCCAAGGAGCTCGGGCTCAACGTGGTCCTCAAGGAAGGCTATTCGATCAGCGCCCCCGACCTCTCCGCGCTGGTGACAAAGCTGCGGTCGGTGCGGCCCGACGTGCTCTTTCACACGGGCTACAACCCCGACATCGCCCTCTTCCTTCGCCAGGCCAAGGAGCAGGGGCTGCGCCTGCGCGCCTACATCGGCCACGGCGCCGGCCACAGCCAGATCGACAAGCTGAAGGAGGCCTTCGGCGCCAAGGAGATCGACGGCTTCCACACCCTCGACCCCATCGCCTCGCAGCTCCTGGATCCTAAGAAGCTCAAGCCCGGCGTGGGCGAGCTCACCGCCGAGATGGTCAAGCGCTACAAGGCGCAGTACGACAAGGAGGTCGCCGACCGCGCCATCGCGCCGCACGTCTCCATGGGCTTCAACAACATGTGGATCCTCCTGAACGACGTGGTGCCGCGGGCCATCACCAAGTACGGCGGGTTCGGTCCGGAGGCGCTCGCCAAGGCGGCCCGCGACACCGATATCCCCGAGGGCGGCACCATGCAGGGCTACGGGGTGAAGTTCAACCCGCCCGGCCACCGCTTCGCGGGGCAGAACGAGCGCTCCTTCCCGGCCGTCTTCGAGATCATCGAAGGCAAGTTCGAGCTGGTCTTTCCCAAGACGGTAGCGACTGCCCAGCCCATCCTGCCGCTGCCGGCGTCCTCACCGCTTGCCGTGCGGTGATGTCGAAGGGAGCCTCGACGGCCCCCTCCGACGCTTCGTCTGCGCCGGCGAAGCCGGCGCGCGAACGCGCCAGTGCGGGCGCGCTCCGACATGCTGACCGTTTCGGGGCTGACGAAGCGGTTCGGGGGCTTCACCGCGCTCAATCAGGTGTCGTTCGAGGTTCGCGAGGGGGAGATCCTCGGGCTCATCGGACCCAATGGCTCAGGCAAGACCACGCTGTTCAACTGCGTGTCGGGCGCGCTGCCGCCCACGGCCGGCTCCGTCCGCCTCCGCGGTGAAGAGATCGGCGGGCTCACCCCCGACAAGATCTGTCATCGGGGCATCGCCCGGACCTTTCAGATTCCCCGTCCCTTCCGCAAGCTCTCCATCCTCGAGAACGTGTCCGTGGCCGCTCACTACGGGACCAACCAGCCGAACACGGAAGCGCAGGCACGGTCGCGCGCGCGCGAGATGCTCGAGCTGGTGGGGCTACCCACGGACCCCGAGGCCGCCACGACTTCGCTCGGCGCCGGCGGGCTGAAGAAGCTGGAGCTGGCGCGCGCGCTCGCCACCGGCCCCCACCTGCTCCTGGCCGACGAGAGCCTGGGCGGGCTGGACCCGGCGGAGATGCACGACGCCGCCGAGATGCTCAAGCGCATCCGCCGCGACCTCGGGATCACCATCGTCTGGGTCGAGCACATCATGGCGACGCTGATGCGCGTGGTGGATCGCATCGTGGTGCTGGACCACGGTGAGAAGATCGCGGAGGGACTTCCTCTCGAGATCGCCGAGCATCCGCAGGTGGTCGAAGCCTATCTCGGCGAGAAAATCGTCTTGGCCTGAGGCCGGGCATCTCATGCTAGAGCTCAGCGGCATCACGGCGGGCTATGGCCACTTCACCGCGCTGTGGGACGTGAGCCTGCGCGTGGCCGAGGGCGAGGCGGTGGCGGTGGTCGGCCCCAACGGCGCGGGCAAGACCACGCTCCTCCGCGTCATCTCCGGTCTCATCGCCCCCCGCGCCGGCCGCATCACCTTCGAGGGCGCCGAGGTGGCCGGCCATCCCGCCTACGACATCGTGGCTCACGGGGTCGCGCACGTGCCCGAGGGCCGCCGCCTCTTTCCCGGCCTCACCGTGGCGGACAATCTCAAGATGGGCGCCTTCCTGCCTTCGGCCCGCGCCCACTACCGCGAGAGCCTGGAGCGCGTCTACACGCTCTTTCCCGTCCTCGCGGAGCGCCAGGACCAGCGCGCGGGGAGCATGTCGGGCGGCGAGCAGCAGATGCTGGCCCTCGGGCGCGCCATCATGTCGCGCCCCAAGATCATCCTGCTCGACGAGCCTTCCCTGGGACTCGCCCCCGTGATGGTCCTGCGCGTCTTTGACCTGATCCGCCGCGTGCGCGAAGAGGGCTACACGATCCTCGTGGTCGAGCAGAACGTTCGCCAGGTGCTCAAGCTCGTGGACCGGGCCTACCTGCTCGAGGTCGGGCGCATCAAGATGGAGGGCCGGGCGGACCAGCTCGCGGAGCAAGACTTCGTCCGCAAGGCCTACCTGGGCGTTTGAATTTCGAGCTGAAACGCGGCCGACGAGCCGCAGGCGAGGAGCGCGGTGAGGCAAGGGCTGAGTAGATCGCGAGGGCTGAATTGATCGATCCGATCTTCCTCGTCGAGGCGGCGATCAACGGCATTCTCCTGGGCGGAGTGCTGGCCCTCCTGGCGCTCGGGTTGAACCTGATCTTCGGGGTGCTCGACATCGTCTGGATCGCCTATGTCGACCTCGTCATGCTCTGCATGTACGCCATCTATTTCCTCAATGCCGTCTATGGCTGGCCCATCTGGGCGGCGGGGGTGGCCTCGCTGGGCCTGGGCGCCCTGCTCGGCGTCGGCGTGCACCTCCTCATCATCTCGCCCATCCTCACGAGCGCGCCCATCAACCAACTCCTGGCCACGGGCGGCCTCCTCTTCTTCCTACAATCCTTCGCCACGTTCCTGTGGACCACCGACCACAAGACCGTGCGCCTGAGCCTGCCGAGCTACGAGGTGGCCGGGATCTTCCTGCCCGCCACGCGGATCATCCCCTTCGCCATCTCCATCCTTGCCGTCATCGCCCTCTATCTCTTCCTCACCCGCACCTACATCGGCACGGCCATCCGCGCCGTGTCCCAGGACCGCGATGCCATGGCCCTCATGGGCGCCAATCCCCAGCGCGTCTACATCGTCACCTCCGCCGTGGGCGGAGCGATGGCAGGGCTGGCGGGGGCCCTCCTCATCATCCAGTACTCCGTGCACCCGTTCTTCGGCGCCCAGTTCGGGCCGCTCACCTTCATGGTGTGCGTGCTGGGCGGCCTGGGAAACATGGTGGGCGCCTTCATCGCGTCGTTCATCATGAGCGAGATCATTGCCATCGGGGGCGTGGTCATCTCGACCGAGATGGGCTACGTCATCGCCTTCGTCGTCTTCATCGTCATGATGTTCGTGCGGCCGGGCGGCATCCTCGCGAGGCGCGAATGAGCCGCGGCCGCCTCCTCGGGGGAGCGCTCCTCGCCCTTCTCCTCGCCCTGCCCTTCCTCCCCATGGGCGGCACACGGCAGCAGTACGTGCTCCACGTGGTGATCCAGATCTTCATCTGGTCCTTCATCGGCCAGGCCTGGTCCCTCATGGGCCGCTTCGGCCTCGTCTCCCTCGGCCACGGCGCCTTCCTCGGCGTGGGAGCCTACACCACCACGCTCCTCTGGAACTTCTACTCCCTCACGCCCTGGATCGGCGTGGTGGTCGCGGTGGCCGTGGCCGTGGGGATTGCCGTGGTCCTCGGCATTCCATCTTTTCGCTTCCGCGTGGTCGGCCACTACTTCGCGCTCGTCACGCTGGCCGTGGGCGAAGTCATTCGCCTCCTCATCATCGCCGAGCGCGACTGGACGGGCGGCTCGCTGGGCCTCACCCTCAAGACGGCGGGCTCGGACTGGAGCGTCTTCGCCGTTCAGTTCGCGGACAAGCGCGTCTTCTACTACGCCTCCCTGGCCCTCTTCCTGGCCGGCCTCTGGGTCTGGGACCGCGTGGACCGGAGCATGGCGCGCTCGGGCCTCGAGGCGATTGGCGAGGACGAGACGGCGGCGGCCTCGGTGGGCATCCACGTGACGCGCTTCAAGCTGGGGATCACCGTGCTGTCGGCCGCCCTCACCGCGGTGGGCGGCGTCCTCTACGCCCAGTACTTCTCCTACGTCAACCCCGACACGCTCTCGGGCATTGGGGTTTCCCTCAAGATCGTGTTCGCGGTGGTGCTGGGCGGCATGTACTCTCTGCTGGGTCCGCTCGTGGGCACCGCGCTCACGACCGCGCTGTCAGAAGGCCTGAGGATCGCCTTCGGCCTCAAGCTCCTCGGCATGGCGGAGACGATCTACGGCCTCCTCTTGATCATCTTCATCATCTTCCTGCCCTCGGGGATCTACGGCTCCCTCCATCAGCTGCTCCGACGCCGAGCCACCAAGACGACGCCCGCGTGACCGTTTCATATCCAAGCCTCCTTGTCCTGTGGGTCCTCATGGTCGAGAGTCGAGAGGTGCGTGTTTCCTTGAGACTGGGGGCGAGTTCCGGACATCCCGCCTTCTCCTGTCACGGCCCGCGACAACATATCGGCCAACCGTGATGGCTAGGTGGCGCGGAGAAGTCGATGTTGGACTTCATGGCTGAACAGCAATGCCAGGCCGTCGGCATCAACCCGCCACACCAGCGCTCCGACGCGGAGCAGCGGTCCCTCGTGAGGAACCAACTCCAGCTGCACCGTGGTCCCAGTCTTCAACAGTGCTTTCGTTCTGACTTTCGCACCATGCGTGCTGATGTCCACGGAACTTGCCACGTATCGGTTCGTCCCTACCTTGACGAGACCCGGCCATGCCATGCGGGCTCGCGGATGGTGCCGTCGGTCTTGCTGTCGTGGAATAGGCATGAGCGGTCAATCACAGCAATTCGCATGCCGAAGCGAGGCAGCTAGCATGGCCCGGATTTCCGTCATGGCTCTGAGGTCATGGCTCTCGGGCGAGGAAGAGCAGCTGCGCCACGTTCATCACAGTCTCCTAGTCGAGACTACCTCTAGCTTCCCCAGAGTCAACGGTTCCCCGACTCTGTTGAGTGTGTCACATTGCCGAAAACATCTCGGACGGTACCGCCTTCCAAAACTCTCGATTTCCCTTTTCGCGACGTGAAGGTGAGTTGTGCGACGCGCCTCGATCATTCATACTCTGCGCCATGGCTACGTGGGGGAAGTTCCCGGACGAGGACGCGCCCAAGGCGGTGGTCGCGCTGGCCGAGCAGGTGGAGCGGGACGGCGGCCTCGCCCTCGCCCTCTACCGCGAGCCGGTGGGTGATCACTGGCAGATCTTCTGTCTCCTGCCCATGGACAAGGTCGAGCCGACGCCGTATCAGCGCGACCTCTCGCCCACGCATGCCAAGCGCCTCCAGGAGGTGGTCAAGAAGATCGACCGCTTCGTGGATCCCATCGTCATCATGTCGCCCAAGCCGGGGCTCTACTGGACGCCCAACGGCAATCACCGCCGCGTGGTGCTGGAAAAGCTCAAGTGCAAGCTGGTGCCGGCCATCCTGGTGCCCGAGCCCGAGGTCGCGTTCCAGATTCTCGCGCTCAACACGGAGAAGGCGCACAACCTGAAGGAGAAGTCCCTCGAGGTCATCCGCATGTACCGCAGCCTGGTAGACGACGAGCCGGAGAGCGGCGAGGAAGGCTACGCTTTCCAGTTCGAGGCTCCCCATTTCATCACCCTGGGGCTGCTCTACGAGAAGAACAAGCGCTTCGCGGGCGGCGCCTTCGCGCCCATCCTCAGGCGAGTCGACAAGTTCCTGAAGGGGCGCTTCCCGAAGACGCTCGGGGAGCGGGAGGAGCGCGCCGAGCTGGTCCGGGAAGCCGACGAGGCGCTCGTGGAGGTGGTGGCCAAGATCAAGAAGCGCGGGATCAACCATCCCTACGTGAAGAACTTCGTCCTCGCCCGCACGACGCCGCTGACCAGACAGCGCAAGACCCTGCCCTCCTTCGACCAGACCTTCAAGAAGCTGAAAGAGAACATCGAGGATTTCGATATCGCCAAGGTCCGCTACGAAGACATCCAGCGCTCGGCCATCATGGGCGCGCCGGCGGCAGGCTGAGAACCGGCCCGCATGGCCGCCCCCGCCAAGCTTGCCGAGGCCGATGTTGCGGCCAGACTCGCCACGCTGCCCGGCTGGAGCCTCGAGGGCGGCAAGCTTCACCGCGCTTTCGTCTTCCGTGACTTCGTGGAAGCCTGGGGCTTCATGAGCGGAGCCGCCCTCGCGGCCGAGGCCATGGGCCATCATCCCGAGTGGTCCAATGTCTGGAACCGAGTCACCGTCGACCTGACCACGCATGACGCGGGCGGCCTGACCGCGCTCGACTTCGATCTCGCCGCGCGCATGCAGGCGCTGGCCGCCCGGCTCGCGTGACGGGTCGCGTCGCCATCGTCACGGGGGGCACGGGCGCCCTCGGCCAGTCGATCGTCCTCCGTTTCCTCCGCGACGGCGCCTCCGTGGCCGTGCCCTGGGTCGTGGCCGAAGAATGGGCGACGCTCGAGTCACGCGCGGCCGACGCGCGGCCGCGGCTTCATGGCCTCCGCGCCGACGTCACCGACGAGGCGGCCATGGCCGCCTTCCTCTCCGACGTTCTCGGCCGCCTTCAACGCGTCGACGTGCTGGTCAACGCGGTCGGCGGCTTCGCGGGGG
>DASQAK010000030.1:0-9922 GCA_035635755.1 Candidatus Methylomirabilota bacterium
TGGCAGGGCGCCCAGCCAGAGGCCGACACACACGAGGTGGAGGGCATTGACGAGGGCAGGCACCGCGCTGGCCGGATTCACGCCGACGGCATGGCCGGCCCACGCGGCCGCGCCCGTGCCGAGGGCGGCGAGGAGCCAGGCCTCGAGCCGCCACGCGAGCCAGTCCGGACGCGCATCATCGTGCTCGCGCAGAAGCACGAGGGCGGCCATGAGGAGGAGGAGGGCATGGCGCACGAGCCAGACGGTGCCGAACTGAGTCTGACCGAGAAGCCGCAGCCAGGCCGCCGGCTCGAGGATCGCGGCGGAGTGTCCCGTCACCACCGTGATCTGGTAACCGAGCACAGCCAGTCCCGAGAGGAGGACGAGAGCGGCAAGCCCGAGCGTGATGCGCCCAAGCCTGTCGTGCCAGGCGCGCACGGTGGGCTTGTCGCTTCGGCCCGCGAGGAGACTCAGCGCGAGGATCCCGACGAGGGCGAGCCCGGCGCCCAGATGGACGACGCGGAGGGCGATGCCGAATGCGCTCATTGCTGGATGCCCTTGGGCGCGGCGGCGGGCCTGACCGTGAAATCGAAGCTCGACTCGACGATGTGCCCGTCCACGGAGAGCACGCGATAGCGAACGGTGTAGCGGCCCGCGCGCAGCCCCGGCGTCCGAACGGCCAGCGTGGTCGAGTCCGCCGGATCCACGGCCGCATCGCCCGCGTCGACCTGCTTGCCTCCGGCGTCCCAGACGCTCAACCGCGCGTAGGCGGGCTCGATGCGCTCGCTGAACCAGAGGCGCACTTCCTCGGGCGGGCGCGTCACCGTGGCGCGGCGCTCGGGCTGGGAGCGTACGAGCAGTGAATGCGCGAGCGACGATACGGGGACAAGCAGGAGCCCGACCGAGAGCGCCGCCATGGCCATGGGGCGGCGGATCATTAGTCCTGGTCGGCCGGCCCGCGTAGCCGCGTGATGATGACGACGACCAGGACGCCCGCGAGCAGGGTCAGCCCCCCGGCGAGCAGAGCCAGGACGAGAGGATTCATCGGCGCGGCTCTGAGCGGGCCGCCGTGATCGGCGGCGGCGACCATGGGCAGCGCAACGATGAGGGCGCCGGCGAAAGCAAGCGGGGTGCGCGTCACCTCGACATTATAATAGGCGCATGCGGCCCGCCTCAGCGCTTCCCGTGACCCGGGCCCTGCTCTTCGATGCCGGCAATACGTTGCTCAGGATGAACTACCCGGCCATCGCGGGGCACCTGGCAGGGCGCGGCCACACCGCGGCCCCCGAGGCCATCGAGGAAGCCGAGCTCCGCGCCCGGGTGCGGCTCGACGCCGACCTCGCGCGGGGCGCTTCCACGGAAGGTCGCGCGGCGCAGGACAGCTATCTGGCCTATCTCCTCGAGGGCCTCGGCATCACCGATCCGGCCGAAGTCGAGGCCGCCTCGGCTTTTCGTCAGAGCTACAACGCGCCCGCCGGGCTCTTCGACCGCGCCTTTCCGGAGGCGCACTCGACCATCCGTCGGGTGAAGGCGGCCGGGCTCGTGGTGGGTGTGGTGTCGAATTCGAACGGCAACGCTCACGCCTTGCTGAAGCAGGCAGGCCTAGGCGCTGATCTGGACTTCGTCATCGACTCGGCCGTGGTTGGCGTGGAGAAGCCTGACCCGCGGATCTTCGAGCTGGCGGTCCGTCAGGCCGGCGTGGCGGCGCACGAGGCGGCCTATGTGGGCGATCTCTACTCGGTCGATGTCCTGGGCTCCCGGGCTGCGGGCCTGCACCCGATTCTCCTGGACCCGCGCGGCTTCTGGGGCCCGCGCGACTGCGCGGTCGCGCGCGATCTTGCCGAGGTGATCCTCATGGTTCTCGGTCCAGTCGGTAGCTAGGCTGTCGTCCGGACTTCTTCACGAAAGGAGCAGGGCGATGCGTGGCTCACAGCGTTTCATCCGCTTCCTGATGGCGCTTCTCGTGGCAACCGCTCTCGTGATGGTCGGCGCCGTTGCGGCGTGGACGGTGGCTATGGCGCAGCACCAGCATGCGCCCTCGATGCAAGGTATGGAGAAACCAAACTGGCTGGCCAAGCTCACCCCGGCGGCCCGCACGGAGGCGATCCAGCGTCAGCTCCGCGGCTTCGAGACGACCATGGCGGAGGTCGCGTACCGGTACACGGAGATGTACTGGGGCGGAATGGACGGCAACTGGGAGTACGCCGCGCACATGCACGAGGAACTCGGCAAGGCCCTCGAGCTCGGGCTCGAGCGGCGGCCCGTCTACCGCAAGAGCGCCGAGCAGCTCTTCCTGAAGGGCGCTTTCCCCCAGATCGGAGAGGCCATCCAGAAGAAGGACGCCGCGCTCTTCAAGGAGCGGGTCGAGACCCTGCGCGCTTCCTGCTCGGCCTGTCACGCGGCCGAGAAGCACGCCTTCATCAAGATCGCCGTGCCCACGGTCCGGCGCAACCCGATCGAGAAACCCTAGCAAAGCAGGGGTAGCTTCAGCGCGCGGCGGCGGGCGGGACAGGGGGGCAGGCAGGCCCTCGTCCGCTCAAACTTCCTCGCCTCGCGCGCCACCTCGCTCGGGCGCCTCCGCCTGCCCCCCCATCCCCCCGAAGCGGGGGGTGCGCTCGCCGCCCTGCTGCGCAGGGGCGGCTCGCGCGGCGGAGGCGCCCTGCGTTTCGGGGCGCGCTACGGCTCGTCGGATTCGCTCCCGAGGGCCTGCCTGCCCCCCTGCCCCACCCGGAACACTGCAGGACATTGCCGGCACGCTACCTACGCAGGAGGCTGGACGAAGGGATAGCGGCTGAGCGCGGCAAGGACCTCGGTCTTCATCTTGTCGACGGCGGCCTGGGTGCGGCCCTCGAAGCGGAGGGTCAGGTACGGGTTGGTGTTCGAAGCCCGCACGAGGCCCCAGCCCTCGGGAAAGAGGATGCGCACGCCGTCGATGTCGATGGTCTCGTAGCGTCGCTTGAACTCCGCCGCGAGCTCGGCGACCACGGCGAACTTCTTGTCGTCGGGGCAGGGCGCCTTGAGCTCCGGCGTCGCGACGAGATGGGGGAGGGTGTCGAAGAGGGCCGAGATCGACCCGCCCGTTTGTGCGGCGAGCTCGAGGAACTTGCACGAGGCCAGGATACCGTCGTCGACCCCGTACCAGTTCTCTCCGAAGAACATGTGCCCCGAGACCTCGCCGCCGAGGAGGATATGGTCGTCGCGCATCTTCTGCTTGAGATGGGAGTGGCCGGTCTTCCACATAGTGGGCTTGCCGCCGTGGGCCCGGATATCGTCGGCGAGGGCCTGGGAGGACTTGACGTCGAAGACCACCTCGGCGCCTGGGTGACGGGTGAGAAGATCGCGCGCGAGAAGGGCGAGGATCAGGTCGGCCTCGTGGCGACGCCCGCGATCGTCGATCACGCCCATGCGATCCGCGTCGCCGTCGTAGGCGATCCCCACGTCGGCCCGTATCTCCACGACCTTGGCCACGAGGTCGCGTACGTTCTCTTCCATCTCGGGATCGGGCAGATGGTTGGGAAAGGTCCCGTCCGACTCGCAGTAGAGCTCGGTCACCTCGCATCCGAGCCGACGCAGCAGCTCGGGAGCGAAGCTGCCCGCGATGCCGTTGCCCGCGTCCACCACCACGCGCAGCTTCCGCGCCAGCTTCACCCGCTCCGTGATGGCGGTGAAGTAGTCCTCGCGAGGGCTCCGGGCGGTGCGAGTGCCCCGACCACGCTCGAAGTCCCCGGCGCGGATGGTGGCGAGCAGTCCCTGGATCTCTTCCTCGCTGAGCGGCGCGGCCTCGGCGTGGACCATCTTCACGCCGTTGTCCGAAACGGGATTGTGACTGCCCGTCACGGTGGCGCCGCCGTCGAGCCGCCAGTGCGCCACCGCGAAGTAGAGGAGGGGAGTGTGGTTGACTCCGATGTCCACCACGTCGAGGCCGGTGGACAGGAGGCCCTCCGCGAAGGCTTCCTTGAGGGGCGGGGAGGTCGTTCGATTGTCCATCCCGATGGCGACCGTGCGGCCACCCCGGCGACGCACGAGGGTGCCGTAAGCGCGGCCGACCTCGGAAAACACCTCCGGCAAGACGTCGATGCCGACCTTGCCGCGCACGTCATAGGCGCGAAAGATGTACGGGTTGATGTCGGTCACGAACCCGTGAGCCTCAGATGACGGCGATGGCTTCGACTTCGATGAGCCATTCGGGCTGGGCGAGGGCGGCCACGGCCACCAGGGTCGAGGCGGGGGCCTTCTTGCCGAAGAACTCCTCGCGCACGGGAATGAGGTCCTGCCGGTGCCGGATGTCCGTCAGGTAGGTGTTGATCTTGACGATGCTTGCCATGGTGCCGCCGCCCGCTTCCACCTGGGCCTTGACGGAGCGAAAGACCTCCCGCGCCTGCGCGGCGAAGTCCCCGCGGTGAGCCGGCTGGCCCTTGCCGTCATACGCGACCTGCCCCGCGATGAAGAGGATGGTCTGGGCGCCGGAGACCTTGATGCCCTGCGAGTACGTGGGAGGATCGAACACGCCGGGGGCGCAGTACCGCTGGATCTCTGCCATGTGAATCTCCTTGAGGGCTCCTGCGTAATGGGCGAATATGACGACGCCGTTCGCATGTGGCGGTCTCTACGCTAGAGGCGCGCGCCGCTCGAGTCAACCCATATTCCGGGGAACCCATATGCCGAAGGAATTCCTGCTCGTGCACGGCGCCTGTCATGGCGCGTGGTGCTGGGAAGAGGTGACCGACCGCTTGCGCGCCCGCGGCCATCGCGTGGCTGCACTGGATATGCCGGGGCACGGGCGCCGGGCCGCCGAGGTGCGGCGCGCGAGCGTCGCCTCGTACGCGGCGGCGGTGGCCGAGGCCCTGGCCGCCGAGGGCATGAGCCGCGCCGTCGTCGTGGGCCACTCCATGGGCGGCCTCGTGATTCCCAAGGCTGCCGAGCTGGCGCCCGCGCGCATCCGCCACCTGGTCTTTCTCGCCGCGGTCGTCGTCCCTCAGGGGGGGAGCCTGACCCGGACGCTGATGACGCCGGCGGGCCGGGAGATGATGCTCGGCAACGCGGCCGCGCGGGGCGACGGGACGTTCCTCTACCCGGCCGAGATGGCGTGGGCGCGATGGATGGGCGACATGCCGCGGAGCGATCCGCGTGTCTCGCGCGCGCTCTCCATGCTGACGCCGCAGGCGCTACGCCCGCTCGTCGAGCCCATCGACATGCGCGCCTTCCACGCCCTGGGCGTGCCCCGCACGTATATCCGCTGTCTCGGCGACCGCGCGGTGCTGCCCACGATCGCGGCGCAGTGCGCGGCCCGGCTCGGGGTCACCCCCGTGGACATGGACTCCGCCCACAATCCGATGCTCTCCCGTCCCGAGGAGCTTTGCCGGATCTTGGAGCGGGTCGATTCCTGATCGTCCGGCGCCAGGTGCGGGCGCGCGTATGGTATCTTCCCCGCGGCCCATTCGAGCATCCCCGAGGAGTCGCTCCATGACGAGTGCGGAACCACCCGAGTCTCTGCCCGTGGGAGGGGTCTAGATGCCCGCGGGAGACGGGAAGGGCCGCCGCATCCTCGTGGTGGACGACGAGGCCGACATCGTGAACCTCCTCGTCGAGATCCTCACGCGGGAGGGGCATCAAGCGGACACGGCGCCGAACGGGTCGGCGGCATTGACCCTGGTCGAGGGGCACGAGTACGATCTCATCTTGTGCGATCTCCGGATGCCCGTCCTGGACGGCCCGGGCTTCTACCGTGAGCTCCAGCGGCGGCGGCCGGAGCTGTCGCGCCGGCTCGTCTTCATCACCGGCGATGCGCTGAGCGCCAGCATGGCCACCTTCCTCGCCGAGGCAGCCCGGCCGCGGCTGCCCAAGCCCTTCTCGGTGCCCGAGATCCGCGAGATCGTCGCGCGGGCTCTCTCGGACGGGCAGGCGGAGCCGTCGTAGTTCCAACAGGAGACCCATGATGGACGAGGCGCGGAAGGAGAAGACGCGAAAGACCGCCCAGATGCTCTTCCACACCCTCAAGGGGGGCACGGGCTTCGAGACGTGGAAGAAGTTCGACAAGGATCTCGCCCGCGAGCTCTCCATGTTCTTCACGGGCACGCTGTACAGTCGCGAGGTCATCTCCCAGAAGCAGCGGGAGCTCTGCGCCGTCGCCTCGCTGACCGTGCTGAACCGCGAGCACGAGGTGCACGCCCACATCCACGCCGCCCTCAACGTCGGGGCCACGCGCCAGGAGGTGGCGGAGGTCATCTTCCAGCAGGTGACCTACGGCGGCATGCCCGTGGTGGTGGAGGCGCTCCGCGTCTTCAAGGAAGTGCTGGAGGAGCGCGGGGAGTGGGCGTGACCCACCCCACCGTCACCGCGGCTCTCGAGGCGGCCCGCGCGGCCGGCGAGATCGCCCTTCGCTACTATCGCGGGCGCGTCGAGGTCACCATCAAGGCCGATCTCACCCCGGTGACCCAGGCCGATCGCGAGGCGGAGCAGGCCATCCGGGCCATCCTGGGTCGCGCCTTTCCCGACTGCGGCTTTCTCGGAGAGGAGCTCGGGCAGGAAGGTCCGACGGCGCGCCGCTGGATCATCGATCCCATCGACGGCACCAAGAACTTCATCCGCCACATCCCGATGTGGGCCGTGCTCATCGCCCTCGAAGAGGACGGACAGGTGACGACGGGCGTCGTCCACAATCCCGTGAGCGGCGAGCTCTTCTGGGCACGCAAGGGCGAGGGGGCGTGGGCCGATGGCGAGCGGATCCACGTGTCGTCCTGCTCGCGAATGAACGAGGCCTTCCTCATCCACTCGGCCCTGAACATCCTGCGCCGGGCGGGCTACTGGGCGGGCTTCGAGCGGCTCGTGGACGCGACCTCGCGCCAGCGAGGCTTCGGCGACTACTACGGCTACTGCGTGGTGGCGGCGGGCAAGGGGGAGATCTATGCCGAGGTGGATCTCAAGCCCTGGGACGTGGCGCCCATGAAGATCCTCGTCGAGGAGGCGGGCGGCCGGCTCACCGACTTCGCCGGGAAGCCCGACATCTACAGCGGGAGCGTCCTCGCCACCAATGGCCTGCTGCACGACGAGGCCCTGCGGCTCCTCACATCCGGGCGATGAGCCCGTGGAGAGCTCATGATCGATACGAAGGCGATCTTCGAAGAGGCGCACACGCACAACGGATGGCAAGACAAGCCCGTGCCGGACGATCTCCTGCGGCGAGTCTACGATCTGGCGAAATTTGGACCGACCTGCGCCAATAGCTGCCCGATGAGGGTGGTCTTCGTGAAATCGGCCGAGGCCAAGGCGCGGCTCAAGCCGTCTCTCAACGAAGGGAACGTCGAGAAAACGATGAAGGCCCCCGCCACGGCCATCATCGCCTATGACACCGAGTTCTACGAGCTCTTGCCGCGCCTGTCGCCGCAACGGGACTTTCGCTCCGTGTACGCGAACAATCCCCCGCTCGCCCAGGAGACCGCTTTCCGCAACGGCAGCCTCCAGGGCGGCTATTTCATCATCGCGGCCCGCGCCCTCGGCCTCGATTGCGGACCCATGTCTGGCTTCGACAATGCCAAGGTGGACACGGAGTTCTTCCCGGATGGGCGCTGGAAGTCGAACTTCCTCTGCAATCTGGGCTATGGCGATCCGACGCAGGTTCGCCCACGCAATCCGCGCCCATCCTTCGAAGAGGCCTGCCGGGTAGTCTAAGCGACTCCGAGAACGGTGCGGAGCCAGCGACCTATGTCGGCGATCTCTTCGGCGCAGACCGCGTGCGGCATCGGGTATTCCCTCCACTCCACCGCGTAGCCGAGCGCTTGGAGGATGTCGCGGGACCGTGAGGCCCTGGCCAGCGGGATGAGCGGATCGTGGAGGCCGTGGCACATCAGGATGGGAACGGGACGGTTCGCGGGGCTCGCCTCGGCGGCCAGCTTCTCGGCGAGAGGCAGATAGGTGGAGAGGGCGAGAAGGCCGGCGAGCCGCTCGGGGTAGCGGAGTCCGGTCTGAAGTGCGACGGCGCCGCCCTGAGAGAATCCGGCCAGGACGATGGAGGCGGCGCCGATGCCCCTGGCTTTCTCCCGCGCCAGGAGTCTCTCGACGCGTACCTGCGAGGCCCGAATGCCGGTCTCGTCCTCGCGCCCATCGCCCGTCACGTCGTACCAGGCCCGCATGACCGCGCCCCCGTTGATGGTCACCGGCATGAGCGGCGCGTGCGGGAAGACGAAGCGAACGGGCAGCGAGGCGGGAAGCCCGAGCTCGGGCACGATGGGCTCGAAGTCGTGCCCGTCGGCGCCCAGCCCGTGCAGCCAGATGATGGCGGCCTGCGGGGAGGGGCCGGTCTCCATCTCGACGGTCTCCAGCCGCTCGCTCATGCCGCGCTCCATCCTCGCGTGAGCGCCGCCACGCGCGCCACCAAGGACTCCTGGTCGAGAGTGGTCAGCCTTCTATCCTGCACGATCCGGCGGCCGTGGACCCACGCGTCGGTCACCGCCTGGGGGGACATGGCATAGACGACGCTCTTGAGCAGGTCGGTGGGCGGATGCAGTGAAGGATGCGTCAGGTCCACCGCGACCAGGTCGGCGAGCATTCCCGGGCTGATGTCTCCGACCTCGAGATCGAGGAGCCGGCCGCCGTCGAGCGTCCCCATCTGGAATGCCTGCTCGGCGGGAAGCCGCGTGCCGTCGAGGTGTCGCACCTTCTGAAGCAGGGCGGCCATGCGCATCTCCTCGAAGACGGAGAGGCGGTTGTTGGTGCAGCCGCCGTCCGTGCCGAGGCCGATGAGGACGCCGGCCGCCGCGAGCTCCGTGATCCGGGTGATCCCGTCGCCCAGGATCATGTTCGACGAGGGGCAATAGGCGAGCCCCGCTCCCCGCTCGCCCATGAGCCGAACTTCCTCGTCGTCCAGCCACACGCAGTGCACGCCGATCATCCGCTCCCCGAGCACGCCCAGCTTGTCCAGATAGCGGACGGGGGTGGCCCCGTGGTCCTTCAGCGTCTGCGCTCCCTCGTACTGGCCTTCCGCCACGTGGATGTGGAAGGGCGTGTCGGCGGACTGAGCAACCTCGAAGCCGGCGCGGATCATCCCGGCGGAGGCTCCGTGCGGGCTGTGCGGGGCCGGCTGAACACGGATGAGCGGATCGCGACGATACTTCGCGATCAGGTCGCCGGTGCGCTTCGCCGCCTCGGCCGGCGTCTCGCGGTACCGCGCGGGCGCGCCCTCCCAGTCGTACATGGTCCGGGCCAGGACGAGCCGGATGCCGATGTCGCGCGCGGCCTGGATCACCGCCTCGGCATTGTCGTTGCCCTCGTCCTGGAGATAGAAGAAGTCCACGCACGTGGTGACGCCATGGAGGAGCATCTCGGCGAAGGCGAAGGCCGCGCCGAGATAGATGCCGTCGCGGTCGAGCCGCGCCGAATAGGGATAGAGCACGCGGTCGCGCCAGGCCATGAAGTCGAGGTCGTCGCCAAGCCCGCGCAGGAGCGACTGGAAGGCGTGGCAGTGGGCGTTGACGGTGCCGGGGAGGAGCGCTTTGCGGGGGAGCCGGATGGTGCCCGCCTCGTCCTGGACGGGCGCCACGGCGGCGATGCGACCGTCGCCGACGTCCACGGCAAGCCCGGACTGGAAGCGACCGTCGGAGTAGACGAGATCCGGCACGAGACGCATCAGGGCGGCGATTCTAGCGTGGCGAGGACTCCCAGACCAGCCCTGCGTGGGGCTTACAGACGCGTCTCTCGGGCGCGCTCGGCACGGAGGCGATCCGCGCATTCAAGCAGGGCGTCGTAATCGAGCAGCGAGACCAGGCTGAACACGGCCCGCCCATCGCGCCAGGACACGGTCCGGAGGCTCTTGCGGTCGCGGGTGAGATACTCGTGGCCGCGGTAGCTCACCGCCTTCCCGGGTAGGGTCCCTGCCTCTGCGGTATTGGGAAGCATGAAGACCGACATCAGCATGTGCCCCTTCTCGTAGAGCAGGTAGGCGAGCTTC
>DASQAK010000031.1:0-15477 GCA_035635755.1 Candidatus Methylomirabilota bacterium
CTCGCCGTCTTCCTGGGAGATAAAGCCATACCCCTTCGCATCGTTGAACCACTTCACGCTTCCCTGAGCCATTTCTACGACCTCTTTCTTTGAGGCATACCGCCTCGGTGATGCCCCGTCACCATGACGGGGGCGCCCTCCAGGATCGGAGGACAAACAAAAACGCCGCGGGACTTGAGGTCCTCGCGGCGTTGAACTCGAATCTAGCGGCTATCCGCTCGCTACTATCCGACTACCGGGTGAACCTACAATCTCGCGGGGAGAATACCGGCTCGGGCCGCACCTGTCAAGGAATATTGCGGATGGAGACGGTGATGGGAGCCGAGCCATTTTTCGTCCCCAGCCAGCCGGGGATGGCCATGGAGAAGCGCCCCGCCGTCCCGCCCGCCACCACGACGTGGATCTCGTCGACCGACGGAAATTTCGGGATGAGCTCGTCCGGGCCCGGCTCTCCGCCCCTGGCGAATCGCAGGTTGGTGCCCTCGCCGTTCTCGGCATCGGGAATGAGCGTTCGATACGGCGCCCGTACCGTCTCGAAGAGGTGGCGCTTGAGATCGTCCCTGGTCCATCCGTCGTCGGCGAAGGTGCGCGCGTGCTCGGGTCCCACCACGAGCATGGTGTGCGAGTAGAGGGGAAAGTGCTTGATGTTCCACAGGCCGCTCATGGACCAGCCGAGAGAGCCCGCGAGGCTTCGCGCGGTGCGGCTCGCGTGATCCGAGATGCCGTGCGGCGCCTCTCCCGCGAAGACGGTGACGGCGCTCTCGCCCTTCACGATCCCCCGCCCCGCGCTGTAGGGCGGCCAGGGACTCGCCTCTTCGTGCTCGCCGATGCAATACGTGTAGCGCCCGGGATGGCCGAAGGTGGACATGGAGGTCTCGCCGGGCTTGGCGCCGCCGACATTGATCATGACGAGGCGGAGGGCCCGACCTATCGTCGCGTTGGCGCGATACCCGGGGCCGAAGACCCCGAAGGAGCAGTTGAGACCGATGCGCTCGCGAATGGGGCCGTTGACGACGATGAGGGGCGCCGAGAAGTGGGTGGACGTCGACATCCCGTGCAGGTTGAAGGCGGGCTCGCACGCGGCCTCCACGGCGGCCAGTACCACGGGGAGATAGTCGGGACGGCACCCCGCCATCACGGCATTGATGGCGACCTTCTCCGCCGTCGCGCGCCCGTAGTTGGGAGCGACTTCGCCGATGAGCTCCTCGCGGGCGCGCGTGGAGCCCGCGAGCATCCGCTCGACCCGCTCGCGCGTCGGCGGCACCACGGGCAAGCCGTCCGTGACGCCCTTGTCGAACCAGCTCTCGAGATCGTCCATCGGTGCATGGCCGGCCCGTGGGGCCGGCCGCGTCATGGTGGCATAGTTTCCGCGCGCTTGTCATGCTGGCCCCGCCTCTCGCGGTCCCCGGGGCCTCCGGATGCGGATTCAAGTAGCCGAAAAGATTGAAGGGCCCTCCGGCGACCCCGCCGGACGGAGCTCGATGCGCGCCATCCACCTGGAAAGGCACGCTATCTTGTCTCGTTTCCGCGTGGGGTGCTACACTCGCAATGTCGTTGTTTTTCGATCAAGTCGCAGGATCAGAGGAGTGATTTGCCTATGCTTCTGAGTTTCCTCGCCGGGCTTTTCTCGAACGACCTCGCCATCGATCTCGGCACCGCCAACACGCTCGTCTATGTCCGAGGCGAGGGCATCGTCATGAACGAGCCCTCCATCGTCGCCATCCATTCCGCCGATCACTCCGTGCTCGCCGTCGGCCACGAAGCAAAGGCGATGATGGGACGCACGCCGGGAAACATCCAGGCCATCCGCCCCCTCAAGGACGGCGTCATCGCCGATTTCGACGTGACGGAGAAGATGCTCCACTACTTCATCAGCAAGGTGCACCGGCGCCGCACGCTCGTGCATCCGCGCATCGTGATCGGCGTCCCCTCCGGCATCACCCAGGTGGAGAAGCGCGCGGTGCGCGACTCCGCCATGCAGGCGGGCGCGCGCGAGGTGTACCTGATCGAGGAGCCGATGGCCGCGGCCATCGGCGCCGGCCTGCCCATCCAGGAGCCCGGCGGCAACATGATCGTGGACATGGGTGGGGGCACCACGGAAGTCGCGGTCATCTCGCTCTCCGGCATCGTGTATTCGAAGTCCGTGCGCATCGCGGGCGACGAGATGGACGAGGCGATCGTGCAGTACATCCGCAAGCACTACAACCTCCTCGTGGGCGAGCGTCGCGCGGAGGAGATCAAGATCAAGCTGGGCTCGGCGTATCCCATGGCGGGTGAGCGCTCCACCATGGAAGTCAAGGGCCGCGATCTCATCGACGGGATCCCCAAGACCATCGTGGTCACCGACGAGGAGATCCGGGAGGCGTTGCGGGAGCCCGTCATGGCCATCGTCGACACGGTGCGCACGTGCCTGGAGAGGACGCCGCCCGAGCTGGCCGCCGACATCGTGGACAAGGGCATCGTACTGACGGGCGGGGGCGCCCTGCTGCGCGGGCTCGACCTGCTGCTGCGACAGGAAACGGACCTGCCGATCACCGTGGGCGACGAGCCGCTGTCCTGCGTCGCCCTCGGCACCGGCAAGGTCCTTGACGAGCTGGAGCTCCTCAAGAAGGTCGCGATCCCCGCATAGCGCGGCCGCGGTCTCGCGGCGCTACGGCTCGGTCGTCGGCCTGGGTGGTATCAGGTGAGATTTCGGAGATACGCGCTGCTCATCGCAGTGCTGCTGACGTCCCTCCTGCTCCTGACCGTTCAGACGAGGGGGGGCGGGCCGGCCCGGGCGGGCGATCTTGTGGCGCTGGCCCTGACGCCCGTGCAGAACCTCCTGACCAAGGCCCACCGCGGCGCCCTGTCCGTCTGGAACTCGTATGCCGACTGGAAGCGGGTGCGCGCCGAGAACCTCGCCCTCCACGCCGAGAACGAGCGTCTCCGCATCGAGGCGCTCCAGGCGCGGGAGACCGATCAGGAGAACCGTCGCCTCCGGCGGCTCGCCACGCTCCGCGAGCGCCTGCCCATTACGACTCTGGGCGGAGAGATCATCGGGCGGGAAGGCGGCGGCTGGGCGCGCTCGGTCACCGTCAATCGGGGCCGCGCCGACGGGGTCGCGCAGCAGATGCCCGTGATCGTCCCCGACGGCCTAGTGGGCCGGATCGTGCAGGTGCGGGCCGGCGCCTCCGTCGTCCAGCTCCTCAACGATCCGACCTCGACGGTCGGGGCCGTCGTGCAGCGCACCCGCACCGCCGGTCTCGTGGAGGGCGAGCCGGGCGGAGGTCTGCGCTTCAAGTTCATGGCGCGCGACGGCGCCGGGGTGGCTGCGGGGGATCTCATCGTCACCTCGGGCCTGGGCACGCTCTTCCCCAAGGGCATCCCTGTCGGGCGCGTCACGGCCATCGAGGACAAGGGCTCGGCCCTCTTCCATTTCGCCGTGCTCGTCCCCGTGGTCGACTTCGCCCGCGTCGAGGAAGTGCTGGTGCTCACCGGTCAGGCCTCCCATGACGTGGCAAGCCTCTTCACGCCGGACGGCTAGACGGTGCGACTCTCTCTCCTGTTCATGGCCTTCGGAGGTACCCTCGCGCAGTCGAGCGTGGTCCCCTCCCTCGCCGTGGTCGGCGTCACCCCTGACCTGCCCCTCATCCTGACGGCCCTCCTGGCTTTCAGACGCGGACCCGAGGCGGCCTGCCTCGTGGGCTTCGCGCTGGGCCTCCTCCAGGACGCCGCGGGGGGCGGTCTCATCGGAATTCAGGCGGCCACTCTTGCCCTCACGGGCTTCGCCATGGGTTACCTGCCCGGCCGCGTCTGGGTCGATCATCCTCTCGTGCAGGTTCCCGGGATGCTGCTCCTGACCGTCTCGGAAGGGCTGCTGCGCTTCGGATTGCTGCAGCTCTTCCACTTCCCGGCGTCGCTCGGCGATCTCCTGCTCCACGTCATCCTGCCCCAGGCGCTCTACAACGGGTTCATGGCCGCGGCCTTCCTCCTCGCCGTCGAGGCTGCCCACACGCTGCGCCAGTGGCAGCCATGGATCTGAACCCATGGATCTGAACCAGGAGTCCGCGGCCAAGCGGGAAGCCTGGCGGCGGCGTGTCCTGGCCCTCGCCGCCGTGGTCGCCGTGGCCTTCGTCGGCCTCCTGGGCCAGCTCTGGTATCTCCAGGTCCTCGAGGGCGGCAAGCTTCAGGAGCTCTCCGATAAGAACAGGATCCGCATCCGGCCCGTGGCAGCGCCGCGCGGCATTCTCTTCGACCGCAATGGCCTCGCCCTCGTGGACAATCGCCCCGCGTTCACGCTCTCGCTCATCCCGCGGGAGATGGAGGACCGCGGGACGGTCCTGGCCCGGCTCTCCGTGCTCCTCAAGATCCCGCTGCGGGAGCTGGAGGAGGGGCTCGAGCGCGTGCCCCCCGACTCCATCCGGCCCGTCCGGATGCGGCGGGGCCTCTCTCTCGAGGAGGTGACCCGCGTCGAGGAGCTCAAGCTCGACCTGCCAGGCGTGGTCATCGAGGTCGAGCCCCAGCGCGTCTACCCCACGAGCACCTTCGCCGCGCACCTCCTCGGGTACGTGCGCGAGGTCAGCGACGAGCAGATGAAGCAGGGGCGCTACCGGCGCGGCGACATGATCGGCCAGTCGGGGCTGGAGCGCCTTCTCGACGAATACCTCCGGGGCCGCGACGGCGGCGAGCGCATCGAAGTCGACGCCCTCGGCCGACAGGTGCAGGTCATGCGGCGAGAGGAGCCGAATCCCGGCGCCCAGGTCATCACCACGGTGGATCGGCGCATCCAGGAAGTGGCCGAGCGTGCCATGGCCGGCAAGTCGGGCGCCGTGGTCGTCCTGGACCCGCGAAATGGCGACATCCTCGCTCTGACCTCGAGCCCGGCCTTCTCCCTCGACCGCTTCACGGGCAACCTGGACCGCGAGGAGTGGGCCAAGCTCGTGCGGGACCCCCTGACGCCCCTCATGAATCGCGCCTTGCAGAGCCAGTACGCGCCGGGCTCCGTCTTCAAGGTCATCGTGGCGGCGGCGGGTCTGCAGGAAGGCAGCCTCACGCCCATGGACCGTACGTACTGCAACGGCCAGTTCCATCTCGGCCAGTGGACCTTCAAGGACTGGAAGGAGGGCGGCCACGGCCACGTGGACACGCGCTCCGCCCTCATCCACTCCTGCAACATCTTCTTCTACCAGGCAGGGCTCAAGGTCGGGCCCGAGGCCATCGCCCGCTACGCCCAGGCGTTCGGTCTCGGCGCCGCGACGGGCGTGGACCTGGTCGGCGAGAAGCCGGGCCTCGTGCCGTTCCGGACGGGAAAGCGGCGTGCGGACGGCCGGCCGTGGCAAGCGGGCGACACCGTGAACATGTCGATCGGGCAGGGCCAGCTCCTCGTCACGCCCATCCAGGTGGCGCGGATGATGGCGGCCGTCGCCAATGGCGGCATCCTCTGGCAGCCGCGCCTCGTGCAGCGGGTAGAGCGGGTGAACGGCTCCATAGCCTATGCCACGTCGACCAAGATGATCGGGCACGTCGACCTCTCTCCCGTCGTGCTCGCCTTCCTCCAGCACGCGCTCTCCGGCGTGGTCAACGAAGGTGGCACGGGGGCCGCGGCGCGCATCCCCGGCATCGAGGTGGCGGGCAAGACGGGCACGGCGCAGAGCGTGGCCAAGAGCGACAGCGCCAAGGGACAGGACCACGCCTGGTTCGCCTCCTTCGCCCCCGCGCACGATCCCGAGGTCGTGGTGGTCGTGCTCGTCGAGCGGGGCGGCAAGGGTGGGCAGGTGGCCGCTCCCATCGCGCGCCAGATCTACCAGGCGATTTTCCTCGAGAAGGTCGCCATGGTCACTCTCGGCATCGACGGATGATCCCGGGATGATCCTGCGCTTCGATCGTCGTCTCCTCCGCAATGTCGACTGGCCGCTGCTCGGGGCGGCGTTCGTTCTCGTCACCCTCAGCGTGGTGTGTCTCTCCAATCTCGGCGCGGGGCGGGGAGGCCCCGCCCTCGCCTGGCGCCAGCTCGTCTGGGTCGGGGTGGGGCTGGTGGCCCTGCTCATCCTCGCCGCTCTCGACTACCGCAACATCGTCCGGGCCGCCCCCGGGCTCTACCTCCTTGGTGTCGCCCTCCTCGTCACCGTCTTCGTGCTGGGCCGCACGGTCTCCGGGGCCCGGCGGTGGATCCATGTGGGGCCGATCACCTTCCAGCCCTCGGAGCTCTTCAAGATCATCTTCATCGTCACCCTGGCGTGGGCGCTCACCTGGCGCCGGAGCACCCCGCAGACAACGCGGGGAACCCTGGGCTGGATGCTCGCCCTCGTGGCGGTGCCGTTCGTGCTCGTGGTCCGTCAACCGGACCTCGGCACCGCCCTCGTCCTCGTGCCCGTCCTGGGGGCCATCCTCGTGGGGATGGGGCTTCGGCTGCGCATCCTGGGGGCGCTGGCCGGGGGCGCGGTGGCGGTGATGCCGCTCGCCTGGCTCGCGCTCAAGCCGTATCAGCGCGATCGTCTGCTCGTCTACCTCGATCCGTTCCGCGACCCGCTGGGAACGGCGTACAATGTGATTCAGGCGAAGATCGCCATTGGTTCCGGTCAGCTCCTGGGCAAGGGCATCAGCGGCGCCACACAGAGCCGCCTGGCCTTTCTGCCGGAGCGCCATACGGATTTCATTTTTGCCGTGTTCGCCGAGATGTGGGGATTCATCGGCTGCCTGGTCCTGGTCTTGGCCTACGGGCTCCTGGTTCTCCGGGGCTTCGAGATCGCGCTGAGCGCGAGGGAGGCGCGCGGGCGCATCGTGGCGCTGGGCGTGACGGCGCTGTTTGCCGCCCAGACGCTCGTCAACCTGGGCATGGTCACGGGCCTCTTGCCCGTCGTGGGCATTCCGTTGCCGCTGATGAGCTATGGTGGCTCGTCCATGGTCGTGTCCTTCATGGCTTTGGGACTCCTTCTCTCGGTGCGAATGCGGCAGTTCCAGTAACCGGGGCCCGCCCTCCGAGGCGGGTCACGCATCGTTCATCGGGGGCCTCCGCCCCCGGACTGGGGACTGCTGCCGTGGGAAAGCGGATCGTCGTCAATGCCGGCGTGACGGAAACGCGTCTCGCCGTGCAGGATGGGACTCAGCTCGTCGAGCTGTATGTGGAGCGCGCCGGTCGACGCTCCATCGTGGGCAACATATACAAGGGCATCGTCACCAACGTCCTGCCCGGCATGCAGGCCGCCTTCGTGGACATCGGCCTTCAGAAGGACGCCTTCCTCTACGCCGGCGACTACACGGCGAGCCGGGGGGAGGACCCGCGCGCCGTCCTCCCCGAGAGCGAGGCCGAGGACGACGTCGCCGACCTCGACGAGAGCGAGCGCGCCGCGGGCGCGAACGGAGACCGCGAGGCCTCGCGGCGCGAGACGACGGTGCCCATCGAGGACATGCTGCGCAAGGGGCAGGAGGTCCTCGTCCAGGTCTCCAAGGAGTCCCTCGGCACCAAGGGCGCGCGCATCACCGCGTTCGTCTCTCTCCCTGGCCGCTACATCGTGTACATGCCACAATCGGGACACGTGGGCGTCTCCCGGCGCATCCACGACGACGCCGAGCGGGAGCGCCTCCGGGGCATCGTCAAGTCGCTGCCCCCGCCTCCCGGCGGCTTCATCGTCCGCACCGTGGCCGAAGGCAAGGAGGCCCAGGAGATCGCGGCCGACATCGAGTTCCTCACCCGGCTCTGGGGTCAGGTGCAGAGCCGCTTCGACTCCGCCCGCGCGCCGTCCCTGCTCCACGAGGAGATGGACCTGACCTTCCGCGTGGTCCGCGATCTCTTCTCCGCCGACGTGGAGGAGTTTCTCGTCGACACTCCCGCCGCCTACGAGAAGTGCCTGCACTTCGCGGAGTCCCTCGTGCCCCAGCTCGCCTCTCGCGTCAAGCTCTGGGAGGAGCCCGCGCCGATCTTCGAGGCCACGGGCATCGAGAAGGAGATCGACAAGGCGCTGCGGCGCCGCGTGTGGCTCAAGTCCGGCGGCTACATCGTCATCGACCACACTGAGGCCCTGGTGGCCATCGACGTCAACACGGGAAAGTACGTGGGCAAGCGCGACTTCGAGGAGACCGTGCTCAAGATCAACCTCGAGGCCGCGGTGGAGGTGATGCGCCAGATCCGCCTGCGCGACCTGGGCGGCATCATCATCATCGACTTCATCGACATGGAGAGGGCGGAGCATCGTGATCAGGTCTATGCCGCTCTCATGAAGACCCTCGTCGACGACAAGGCGCGCACCAATGTCCTCGAGATCTCGGAGCTGGGGCTCGTGGAGATGACGCGCAAGCGCGTGCGCAAGGGGCTGCAGTCGCTCCTCACGGCCTCCTGCCCCACCTGCAAGGGCAGCGGCGTGGTCCGCTCGGATCCCACCCTGGCCGCTGAGATCTTCCGCAAAGTCCAGGCGGGGGCCCGCGAGGCGACCGGGCGCGAGGCGGTGATCCGCGCCCATCCCGAGCTCGCACGTCACCTGGAGACCGACGAGCGCGAGGGGCTCGAGCGGCTGGAGGCCGCCATCGACCGCAAGGTCTCCGTGCACGCGATGCCGTCCTACCAGCGGGAGCAGTACGACGTCGCTTTCCGGTAGCCTCCACCCAGAAGAGGAGGGCGAGCCATGACGGGGGCCATGCCGCTCATCCCCACGACGGTGTGCGGCAGCCACGGGCTGCCCTCCTGGATCCATCTCGTCCGCGAGGCCGCGCAGGCCGATCGCCTCGGACCCATCGACCTCCAGGAAGCGTACGAGGACGCCGTGCGCCTGGCCATCCGCGATCAGGTGGAAGCCGGGGTGGACGTGATCTCCGACGGCGAGATGCG
This sequence comes from Candidatus Methylomirabilota bacterium, assembly GCA_035635755.1. Classification (GTDB taxonomy): domain Bacteria; phylum Methylomirabilota; class Methylomirabilia; order Rokubacteriales; family CSP1-6; genus AR37. The sequence continues at coordinate 8,801 of DASQAK010000031.1, forward strand.
CCGGGTCACCTTCATCCGCGGCTTCTACGACCGGTTGCAGGGCATCCGGGCGCTCCCGGTGCCGCGCCGCCTCGGGCCGCCCAACTACGATGCGCACTGCCCCTTCGAGGTGGTCGATCGTATCAGCGCGCCGCAGGGTCTCGGCATCGTGGAGGAGTTCCGCTTCGCCCGCCCCCACGCCGACCGCCCCATGCGCGTGGCCGTGCCCGGCCCCATCACCCTCCTCATCCCCCTGCGACGGGGCGGCCCCTACGCTTCCGAGGACAGCCTTATCGCGGACCTGATCGCGGTGGTCAACGCCGAGATCAAGGCCCTGGTGGCCGCGGGTTGCGACTTCGTCCAGGTGGACGAGCCCAACTACGTCATGACCGCGGGCAAGCATCGCGTCCTCAAGGGTGAGGCGCGCCCCATGGTTTCCGCCCTCAATGCCACCCTGGAGGGCGTCCGCGCCAAGATCGCGCTCCACGTCTGCTTCGGCAACGCGCACAACAACTCCTTCGCCACGCCGAGACGCTACCGGCCGCTCTTCCCCGCGCTCCTCGACGCGCGCGTGCATCAGTTCGTCTTCGAGTACGCCAACCGCGAGATGAGCGAGCTCGAGCTGTGGAGCGAGTTCCCCACCGACGCCGAGGTGGCGGTGGGAGTCATCGACGTCAAGGCCTTCCGCGTGGAGACGCCCGAGGAAGTGGCGGAGCGCGCGCGGCTGGCTCTCAAGCACGTTCCCGCGGAGCGCCTCTGGCTCGTGCCCGACTGCGGGCTCTGGGAGACGCCGCGGTGGGTCGGGGTGTCCAAGCTGCGCTCGATGGTCGAGGCCGCGCGGATGCTCCGGCGCGAGCTGGGGCGCGCGTGACTCGCCCGTCGCGCATCAGCCGGGCCCGGGTCCTCGATCTCCTGCGCCTGGCCGCGAAGAAGGGCGACCGCGCCGCCCTCACCCTCGCCCTCGATCAGATGAAGACGCTCGCCTACACGCCCCGCTACTGGGACAAGTACCTTGACCTGATCGCCCACCCCATGGCCCGTCTCGCCGATCTGCTCGTCATCAAGCAGGGCGACAAGATCGCCCACCAGAAGGGCTGGACCCGGCCCAAGCGCGAGCGCCCGAAGCCCTCGGCGAAGGCGACGGGCCGCGGCAAGCGCGCGTCCGGCCGAAAGCGCCCGACTTCCCCCAGCCAGCCTTCGCTCTTCCCGGATCTCTGAGGGCACTCGCGGGGACGGGCCGGGCATGGTAGCATACCCCTGTAGGGTATACGAATCGGATCTCGAACCGGTGGGGGGTCCGGGGATGCCGTGTGAGGCGCAGCCAAAGGCGAGCCGAGCCAACCCCGGGAAAATCCGGCGGTCGCTCCCCCCCGGTTCTTAGCGAATGACTCCAGGGGGTCGCGTGGGGGTGGTGGTGGGAGCCGCGGTGGCGGCGACAGCGCTCGTCGCCGTCCTCCCGCGCATCGCCCAGGATCCCGCCTACCACCGCTTTGCCGATAGGCGCACGCTCTGGGGCGTTCCCAACGGCCTCGACGTCTGGTCCAATCTCGCCTTTCCCCTCGTCGGCCTCTGGGGCCTGATCCGAGTCGTGTCGGCGCCGGCCGGGGGGCCGGACGATCCATTCACCGATCCTCGGGAGCGCTGGCCCTTTGCGGTGGTCTGCGTCGGCGTGGCCCTCACGGGCCTGGGCTCGGCCTGGTATCACGCCGCGCCCGACAACGCCCGGCTCGTGTGGGACCGGCTGCCCATGACGCTCGTCTTCATGGGCATGCTGTCGGCCGTGGTCGCCGAGCGTGTCAGCGTGGCCGCGGGTCTCGTCCTCCTGCCCGTGTTCCTGGCGTCGGGCCTGGCCAGCATCGCCTACTGGCACGCGAGCGAGGCGGCGGGCGCGGGTGATCTCCGACCTTACGTGCTGGTCCAGTTCTTCCCCGCGCTCGCCATCCCGCTGATGCTCTGGTTGTTCCCGGCTCGCTACACTCGCGGGGGCGACATTGTGGTCGTCCTCGTCATCTACGGAGCGGCCAAGATTTTCGAGGTGCTCGACGGCCGGATCTTCGCGATGGGCGGCGTGATGAGCGGACACACTCTCAAGCACCTGATGGCGGCGCTGGCCTGCTGGTGGCTCATCCGAGGCACCATGGCCCGGGGTCCCTCGAGGCGAGTGCTCGAACAGGAGACGGCGAGATGATCGACGACGAGAGCAAGGCCAAGACCCTGGGGCGACTGCGCCGGATCGAGGGACAGGTGCAGGGCATACAGCGCATGGTCGAAGAGGACAAGTACTGCGTGGACATCCTCCTCCAGCTGACGGCGGTGCAGGGCGCCGTGGAGCAGGTGCAGCGACTGATCCTTGGACGCCACATCGAGTCCTGCGTGGCTGACGCCATCCGCTCCGGCACGGCGCGGGACAGGCAGAAGAAGGTGGACGAGCTCCTCGACGTCTTCTCGCGCTTCGGCGGGCGCTGAGCCATGGCCGCCCCGGAGAGCAAGACCCGCTTGGAATTCCCCGTCCAGGGGATGCACTGCGCCGCCTGCGTCGGCAAGGTGGAACGGGCCCTGCGCACCGTCCCGGGCGTCGAGGACGCCAACGCCAACCTGGCGACGGGGCGGGCCACCGTGTGGGCCCGGCCGGAAGCCGCCGATCTCGAGGCCATGCGCCGAGCCGTCGAGGGCGCCGGCTACGCCGTGCCCGAGGAGATCGAGCGGACCCCCGAATCGGAGGCCCGCGACCGCGCGGCCCGGGCCTCTCTGGATCGAAGCCTTCGCGTCAAGGCCCTGGTCGGCGCCGCCCTCTCGCTGCCCGTCATCATCGGCGGCATGCGCGAGATCTTCACGTGGGCCCCCGCCTGGCTCGGAAATCCCTGGCTGCTGTGGGCCCTCACCACGCCCGTCCAGTTCTGGGTGGGAGGGCAGTTTCACGCGGGCTTCGTGCGTGATCTCCGCCATCGCTCGGCGAGCATGGACACCCTGGTCTCGCTCGGTACCAATGCCGCGTATTTCTTCAGCGTGGCGGTGACCCTGTGGCCGCACGCCTTCATGGCCGCGGGGGCCATGCACTACTTCGAGGTGTCCGCCCTCCTCATGACCTTCCTCGTGACCGGGCGCTGGCTCGAGGCGCGCGCGCGCGGAGGCACCTCCGAGGCCATCCGCCGCCTCATGGACCTCTCGCCTCGAACGGCACGCGTGCTCCGCGACGGGCAGGAGATGGATGTCCCCGTGGGGCAGATCGCGGTGGGGGATACGGTGCGAGTCCGTCCGGGAGAGCGGGTGCCCGTGGATGGCGAGGTGAGCGAAGGCGCCTCGACCGTCGACGAATCCATGCTCACGGGCGAGAGCCTGCCCGTGGCGAAGGGACCAGGATCGAGCGTGGTCGGCGGCTCGGTCAACCGCACGGGCAGCGTCGTCGTCCGGGCCACCCGGGTGGGCGCCGACACCGTGCTCGCGCGGATCGTCCGGCTCGTCGAAGAGGCGCAGGGCTCAAAGGCCCCGATCCAGCGAATCGCCGACCGCGTGGCCGCCGTCTTCGTCCCGGTGGTGCTCGTGATCGCGAGCGTGACCTTCGTCGCCTGGCTCTGGTTCGGGCCCGCGCCCGTCTTCGTCCGAGCCCTCACGAACGCCGTCGGTGTGCTCGTCATCGCCTGTCCCTGTGCCATGGGACTTGCCACTCCCACCGCCATCATGGTGGGCACGGGCCGGGGCGCCGAGCTCGGCGTGCTGATCCGGAGCGCTGCCGCTCTCGAGCTGCTCCACAAGGTGGAGGTCGTGGTCTTCGACAAGACAGGGACGCTCACCGTGGGCAAGCCGACGGTGACGGACGTGGTGCCCGCCTCCGGCGTGGAGGAGGCTGATGTGCTCGCCACCGCCGCCGCCGTGGAGCAGGGCTCCGAGCACCCGCTCGGTGAAGCCATCGTGAGCGAGGCCAAGACGCGCGGTCTCGCGCTGCCCCCGCTCCACGGCTTTCGCGCCCTCGCCGGCTTCGGGGTCGAGGCCCAGGACGCCGCCGGGCGCATCGTTCTCGGCAACGCCCGCTTCATGATGGCGCGCGGGATCGATGTCAGCGCGCTCGAGGCTCGCGCACGTGAGCTGGCCGCGGCGGGGAAGACCACGGTCTTCGTGGGGGCGAGGGGTCACGCCCTCGGCCTGATCGCCGTGGCCGACCGGCTCAAGCCGGAAGCTCCAGCCGCGGTGCAGGCGCTCAGGACCCTTGGCCTGCAGGTCGTGATGCTGACGGGCGATGCCCGCTCCACCGCCGAGGCCGTGGCCCGCGGGGCCGGCATCGAGCACGTGCTCGCCGAAGTGCTGCCCGATGGCAAGGCCGCCGAGATCAAGCGACTTCAGGAGAACGGGGGCCGGCTCGTCGCCATGGTGGGCGACGGGATCAACGACGCGCCGGCTCTCGCCCAGGCCTCGGTGGGCATTGCCATGGGCTCGGGCACCGACGTGGCCATGGAGGCGGCCGACGTCACCCTCATGAGCGGGAATCTCGCCGGAGTCGCGGCGGCCGTCCTGCTCTCGCGACACACCATCCGCATCATCCGCGAGAATCTTGCCTGGGCGTTCGGCTACAATCTGCTCCTGGTGCCGGTGGCGGCAGGCGCGCTCTACCCGCTCTGGGGGATCACGCTCTCGCCCATCCTGGCCGGACTCGCCATGGCGCTCTCCTCCGTGTCGGTCGTTGCGAACAGCCTCCGGCTTCGCCGGTTCACGCCGGCGCTCTCCGGCCCCGCCTCATGATCGGCTCGACCCTCCTCCAGGGACGCGACCGCTACGAGCGGGTGGTGGAAGGGTGGGTGGACAATACCCACGAGGACGCGTTCACCCACACCGTGCGCGTGCACGACGAGTCCTTTGGCGTCGAGCTGAGCGCGGTGTGCACGCCGTCTCCGGGCTACGAGGTGCGCGAGGCCCGCGCCCGCGCGCTCACGGACCGGATGGACAGGGCGGCGGCCTCCCGGCTTGCCGAGCTCCGCGGCGCGCGGATGGTGGCGGGCTTCGCGCGACGGCTGACCGAGCTGGCCGGCGCGGGCGCCGGCTCGAGCTTCTTCGTGGACGCGGGCGTCGAGGTTGCCCGGCTCGCTCGCCAGGTCGCCAAGCTTCCGCGCGAGGCGACGGCGGCGGCCATGGCCACGGGCGGCCCGCGCGCGTGCTGGGACCTCGACACCACGGGCTGGATCGACCTCCCCGACTCGTGCTTCACGTACAGCCAGGCGGGGCGCGCGCTGCTCGAGGCGCGAGAGGTGACCACGCCCATGGTGGCCGATCTCTACAGCCCGCCTCCGGGCGCCTCGCGCGTCTTCGTCCGCAAGAGAGTGCTGCGCCTCGTGCGCACCGGCCCGCGGCTCCACTGCTTCCACTCCATGCACGACAATGTCCACGGCTTCGACATCCACTACGAGATCGAGGTCGAGTCCGGCCGTATCGCCGCCGCCGATTCCATCACCTCGCGGCTCCCGTACCAGGGCCTCTGCACCGAGCCCCAGGGTAGGATTGCCTCGCTCAGAGGGGAGACGGTGGACGCGGGACTCCGGAAGCGCATCCAGGCGCTCGTCGGCGGCCCCGCCGGCTGCGCCCAGCTCTACGATCTGACGGCAGATCTGCTCAAGCTCCTGACCGTGTAGCGGGGGAGGCCATGGACATCAGGACAGACACGGACTCGCTGCCCACCGCCGACGGTCTCATGCCCGCCTATGTCTGCCGGCCGGCGACCGGCGGTCCCTATCCGGCGGTCATCGTGGTCATGGAGGCCTTCGGGCTCAACGCGCATATCAAGGCGGTGGCGGAGCGGGTCGCCCGCGAGGGCTACGTGACGATCGCGCCCGATTTCTTCTACCGCTTCGGCAGCCCCATCGTGCCCTACGAGGACGTGTCTCGCGCCATCGGCTATATCCAGCGCTTCGACGATGCCGCTCTCATGGCTGAGATGGGCGTGGTCATCCAGCACCTCAAGTCCCTCGCGGAGGTGCGCGGCGATCGGATCGGGATCACGGGCTTCTGTGTGGGCGGGCGTATCGCGTTCCTCACGGCGTGCCGGCATCCTGCCGCCGTCAAGGTCGCCATTGCCTTCTATGGCGGCGGCATCGCCGCCGACACTCCGACCGCCCCCCTCCACGACGCCTCACGCATCCAGTGTCCCGTGCTCTGCCTCTTCGGCGAGGCCGATCGCATGATCCCGATGGACCAGGTTCGCCGCCTGGAGGAGACACTCAGGCGGCTCAAGAAGACGTTCGAGGTCAAGGTGTATGCCGGGGCAGGACACGGGTTCTTCTGCGACGACCGGCCGTCCTTTCACCCCGACGCGGCAGCAGGCGCCTGGAATCTCACCAGTCTCTGGCTTTCCAAGTATTTGAATTAGCTGATCTAGTCTCGGGGTCGTCGACTATTTCTAGAGTTGACAGATCTAGAAGTGTGGTTTAGCCTTTTACCGACCGTTTGGTACAAAATCTCCTGTGAAGGTCCCGGTAGGGGGAGCGATGCCGCAGATGCTGGCCGAGACGAAGAGCGCCAAGGGTGCAGCCACGCGGGACCAGATCCTGGACGCGGCGAGCCGTCTCATCCATCTTCAGGGCTATCACTGCACGTCGCTGGACGACGTGCTGCGTGAGAGCGGGGTGGGCAAGGGCAACTTCTACTACCACTTCAGGAGCAAGGAAGACCTCGGCTACGCCATCATCGAGCGCCTCGTGACGGCCTTTCTCGCG
>DASQAK010000032.1:0-4542 GCA_035635755.1 Candidatus Methylomirabilota bacterium
GTGGGGCGGCACCCGACCATGCAGGAGGTCTACAAGACCATCGGGCGCGTGGCCGCGAGCGACGTCAGCGTGCTCCTCCGCGGCGAGTCGGGGACGGGCAAGGAAGTGGTGGCGCGGGCCCTGCACCACTACAGCCGCCGCGCCGGCCGTCCCTTCGTGGGCATCTCCGCCGCGGCCATCCCGGCCACGCTGCTCGAGTCCGAGCTCTTCGGCCACGAGAAGGGCGCCTTCACCGATGCCAAGGAGCGTCGGCTCGGCAAGCTCGAGCTGGCCCACGGCGGCAGCGTCTTCTTCGACGAGATCGGCGACATGCCGGCCGAGCTGCAGGTCAAGCTCTTGCGCGCGCTGCAGGAGCGGGCCTTCGAGCGCGTGGGCGGCCACGAGCTGATCCGCATGGACGTGCGGGTACTCGCGGCCACGCACCGTGATCTCGAAGCGATGATGAAGACGGGCCGCTTCCGGGAGGATCTCTTCTACCGGTTGAACGTCGTGAGCCTGTCGCTGCCCTCGCTGCGCGAGCGGCGCGGGGACATTCCGCTCCTCGTCGAGCACTTCCTCTCCAAGTACGCCGAGACCCTGGGCGAGCGGGTGATCGCCCCCGAGGCCATGGACCGCCTGGCCGGCTACGAGTGGCCCGGCAATGTCCGCGAGCTCGAGAACGTGATTCAGCGCGCCATGGTCATGGCCTCGGCCGGCGTGATCGTGCCCGAGCACCTGCCCATCGGGCCCGTCTCGGCCGCCGCGGGCGTGGAGGCGGACGCCTCGCTGGAGGAGATCATCGAGAAGAAGATGGTCGAGTGCGTCCGCGGGCTCCGCGGGCACACGTCGGCCAACCTGCACAGCCTCATGGTGGGGCTGGTGGAGAAGCCTCTCCTGCGCGCGGTCATGCGCGAGACCAAGGGCAACCAGGTGCGCGCGGCCCAGCTCCTCGGGATCAACCGCAACACCCTTCGCAAGAAGCTCAAAGAGCACGGCATCGATCCCGACGCGGGCTGAGCGGGCCCGCGTCACGCTGCACATTCACAAAGGAGAGCCATGGAACGACGAGAAGCACGCGCATGATCTCGGTCTTGCCTCGATGCGCGGCCGCGGCGCTTGCCCTGACCCTCGTCGCGTGGACCGCTCCCGCTCCGGCCGCCGAGGGGACCATGACGTGGGGCGTGCACGTCTCGCTCACTCCCGCCTTCTTCGATCCCGCGGACGCCACGGGCACGGCGCTTCCCCTCATGGTCTACTACGCCGTGCACGACGCCCTCGTGCGGCCGCTGCCGGGGCAGCGCATGGGCGCCGCCCTCGCCCAGTCGTGGTCGCAGAGCCCGGATGGTCTCAGCTACGAGTTCGTGCTGCGCAAGGGCATCAAGTTCCACGACGGCGAGCCCGTGACGGCCGAGGACGTCAAGTTCTCCTTCGAGCGCTATCGCGGCGCCAGCGCCACCGTGCTCAAGGCCAAGGTCGCGGCCGTCGAGATCGTCAACCCGGGTCGCGTGCGCTTCCGCCTCAAGCAGCCGTGGCCGGACTTCATGACGTTCTTCGGGACGCCCGCCACCGGGGCCGCCTGGATCGTTCCGAAGAAGTACGTGGAGCGCGTGGGTGACGAAGGCTACAAGCGCGCGCCCATCGGTGCCGGCCCCTACCGCCTTGTCTCCTTCAAGCCGGGGGTGGAGCTCACCCTCGAGGCCTTCGACGGCTACTGGCGCAAGACCCCCGCAGTCAAGACGCTCGTGTTCAAGGTCATTCCCGACGACAGCACGCGCCTGGCCGCCCTCAAGCGCGGCGAAGTCGATGTCATCTACGGGCTCTCGGGTCCGCTCGCCGAGGAAGTGAAGCGCAATCCCGAGCTCACCCTCAAGGCGGCCAAGATTCCCGTCGCGCTCTGGCTCGTCTTCGCCGACCAGACCGATCCCAGATCGCCCTGGCATGACCGCCGGGTGCGCCTGGCCGCCAACCTCGCCATCGATCGCGACGCCATCAACAAGGCGGGATATCTGGGACTCGGCAAGATCTCCTCGAGTTTCATTCCGCACAGCCTGGAGTACTACTGGGACCCGCCCCGCTATGCCCACGATCCGAAGCGCTCGCGCCAGCTCCTGGCCGAAGCCGGCTATCCCAATGGCTTCGACGCCGGCGAGCTGTCGAGTGAGCCCTTCGCGGGCTCGGGCATCGGCGAGCCCGTGGTCAACGACCTCACCGCCGTGGGGATCAAGATCCGCCTGCGGCTTCTCGAGCGCGCGGCCTTCCTGAAGCAGTTCGGCGAGAAGACGCTCAAGCACGTCATCCTCGCGGGCAGCGGCTCCCCCGGCAATGCGGCGACCCGCCTCGAGCAGTACGCCGTCACCGGCGGGCTCTATGCCTACGGCAGCTACCCGGAAGTGGACGGCCTGTTCAACGCGCAGGCCAACGAGCTCAACCCGATCGCACGGCGGCAGATCCTGACCAAGATGCAGCAGATCATCCACGAGCGGGTGATGTTCGGGCCCGTCCTCGAGTACGCCTACTTCGTGGGCATCGGCCCGCGCGTCGCCGTCGACGGCGTCAATGCCCTCGCCGACGATCCCTACACCGCGCCCTACGAGGACCTGCGGCTCAAGCGGCGATGACCAAGCGCGAGCGTGTGCTGGCGGCGCTCTCGGGGGCGCCCGTGGATCGTGTGCCCGTCGCCTTCTGGCTGCACAACTTCGCCACGGAGAACTCGGCGGAAGGGCTGGCCGCGGAGACCCTGCGCCTGGCCAAGACCTTCGACTGGGACTACCTCAAGCCCCAGTCGCGCGCCCAGTGCTTCGCCGAGATGTGGGGGCTGACCTACGCGCCTTCCGGGGATCGCGCCATCCAGTACACGGTCACGCGCACGCCATTGGCCGAGGCCGCCGACCTGGTGAAGCTCGCCCCCGCCGATCCGCGGACGGGAGCGCTCGGCGAGCAGCTCCAGGCGCTCCGGGCCATTCGCGCCGCCGTCGGCGACGACACGCCCATCATCTGGACGATCTTCTCGCCGCTGATGGTGATGCCGGCGCTGATCAAGGGCGGCCGGGAGCAGGCGCTGGCCTGCATGCGCGCTGCGCCGGTCGAGATGGCGCGCGCGCTCGGCGCGATCAGCGAGACGCTCGCAGGCTACGCCGCTCTGTGCCTGGAGGCGGGCGCCGACGGGCTCTTCTACGCCACGAACGTGGCCACGCGGGAGCTCATGAGCCCCGCGGAGTGCCGGCGCTTCCAGCGCCCCTACGACCTGCGGGTGCTGCGGGCGGTGGAGGGCGCGCCCTTCAACCTGCTCCACGTCTGCGGCAGCGACGTGCTCTTCGACGAGTTCGCCGACTACCCGGTGACGGCCTTCTCCTGGGCCACGGTGCCGGGGAATCCGACGCTCTCTGAGGGCCACCGGAAAACGGGCCGCGCCGCGGTGGGCGGATTCCCCGCGAAGCCGGATATCGCCTCTTACACGCCCGAAGCTCTCGCCGGCCGCGCCCGCAGAGCCATCGCCGAGATGGCAGGACGATGGCTCCTGCTCGGACCCGACTGCTCGATCAATCCCGACACGCCCGAGCCCCTCCTCCACGCCGCCGCCGCGGCCGCGAGGGCGCCCGTCTGACGAGGCTCCACCGTCTTCTCGCTACGGCGTTCGCGGTGGGGCTGCTCGCGCCCACCGTGGCTTCGCCGCAGGCATCGCCCGCGACCGGCCTACCCACCGAGCTCACCGCCGCCATCAAGAGGCTCCATGCCGCAGCCGTCGTGGTTGCCGCAGACGAGGTCTACGTGGACCGCTGCGGCGCCGAGCACCGGCGCGATCAGATCTTTCGCGCTGATTTCGACGGCGACGGACGGCAGGATTACGCGGCGCTTCTCCGGATTGGCGAGGCTCAGGCGTCGCGCACGGTGCAGCTCTGGGGTGTCGTCTTTCTCGCCAAGCGTGACGGCCGCTATCGGGCCTTCGTCCTGTTCCAGGAAACGGACGCGATGTTTCCCTCGAGACAGGTGCTGTGGGTGCAGCCACCGGGATTCGTGAAGCACGGGGCGCACCCCGAGCGCGTGCTCACGCTCAAGCTCCCTGCCGTGGGATCGATGCTGTGCGAGAGCACGGCCAGGGTCTTCTACTGGACGAGCCGCGGGCAGACCTTCCGGGAGTACCTGACGAGGGAATGAGCCCCCTCACCCTCGGCCCCTTACCCAACCCTCTCCCCTCGAAGGGGAGAGGGTTGGGTGAGGGTGGCGTCGGCTGGTGAGTAATCCGATCTAGGTCTTGGGGACGTAGATCTGGGCGCCGACCTTCTTGAACTCCGCCGCCTTCTCCCGCAATCCCTGGGCGAGGGCCGCGCTGTCGTCCTGGAGCCCCTGCTGCTTGGCGTACTCGCGGACCTCTTGCGTGATCTTCATCGAGCAGAAGTGGGGGCCGCACATCGAGCAGAAGTGCGCCACCTTGGCGCCCTCGGCGGGCAGGGTCTCGTCGTGGAAGGAGCGCGCGGTCTCGGGATCCAGGGACAGGTTGAACTGGTCCTCCCAGCGGAACTCGAAGCGGGCGCGCGAGAGGGCGTCGTCCCACTCGCGGGCGCC
>DASQAK010000033.1:0-25024 GCA_035635755.1 Candidatus Methylomirabilota bacterium
GCGACGCACGCGATCGGTGGCATAGACGACGAGCGGGTGAGATTCGCGGAGCGAGAGCAGGCCGAGCGTGTGGTCCAGGTCTCCGTTGGTGAGGACGAGGGCGTCGATGGGCGAGTGCCGGGGCTCGCGCGGGTGCAGCCCGGGGAAGCTCTCGATCTGGTGACGGATCTCCGGAGAGGCGTTCAGCAGGAACCAGCACTCGCCGTCGGCGCTGACGGCCACGCATTCCTGGGTGCGGGGCGTGGCCATGATGAGGCCCGCGCGGACTCCCCGGCAGTTCGGGCAGCCGCAGTTCCACTGGGGAAAGCCGCCGCCCGCCGCGGCGCCCAGCACTCGGATGCGCACGATAGACCCCCAGAGACACCACAGCCCCCCGCTTGCGCATGGGCCAGGCGGAGGGCTGTCGGCGCTGATCGGGCGGCTGATCCGCCCTTAGAAGCGGTCGTCCTGCTCGCGGTCGAAGTCGTCCTGGTACGAGTTGATCTCAGCGTCCATCTTCACTTCGATGAAGTCCGGCGCTTCCCAGCTCATAACGCTCACCTCCCGTGAGAAGTCCCCCAGGGCCAATCTGCTTGCGGCCCCGATACTATCGGGGGCACCCCGGGGCCGTCAAGGGCATTGCGAGACCGCGGCCCGCCCTATCTGGCCTTGAGCTTGACGTCCTCGTAGGGGGCGGAATAGGCGTGGCCCCCGATGAGGCCGAGCCCGCTCTCCTGCACGCGCGGCCCCACGCCGTTCAGGAAGGCGAGCTCCCAGATGGGGGCGTACATGACCTTGTCGTGGACGAGCTGCTGGATGCGATGCAGGGTCGCTTCGCGGCGCTTTCTGTCCAGCTCGGCCGCCTGCTCCTGGAACAGCCCGTCAATGTCCGGATAACTGCCGTAGGAGTAGGTGCCGCCGGCGACCACGAAGGCCTCGAGACGGGTGGCGGCATTGCCGAAGGCCCCGCTCGAGCCCTGGATGATGTTCTTCAGCTTCTTCTCCGCGTACTCCTTGAAGAATCCCGCGCGCTCGATGGGGCGGAGCCGGGCCCGGATCCCCACCGCCTGGAGGTAGTTGATTGCGCCCTCGGCGAGATTGCCGTAGGAGACGTCGCAATAGTAGTCCCCTGCGTCGAAGCCGTTGGGATAGCCGGCCTCCGCGAGGAGCTGCTTGGCGCGGATCGGATCGTAGGCGGTGGCGGGAGGCTGCCAGAAGAACTCGAAGGTGCTCGGGATGATGCTGCCGTTGATCCGGGAAAAGCCCAGCGTCTCGGCCTGATTGATGGTCTGGCGATCCACGGCCTGAGCGGCGGCCAGCCGCACGCGGCGATCGTGCCACGGCGACTTCGGATCCCACTGCTCCGGGAAATACAGCCAGAACGTGCCCTGGATCACCACGGGCTTGAGGGTGAGGCCGGAGGTGCGCTGCAGCTCCTGGGCGAGGGCGCCGCGCACCGAATAGACGATGTCCACCTCACCGCGCTTGAGGGCGGCCAGCCGCGTCGACTCGTCGGGGATGACCTTGAAGACGAAGCGCTTGACGCTCGGGGTCTTGCGCCAGTACTGATCGAAGGCCTCCAGCACCAGCTCCACGCCGGGCGTGAAGGAGACGAACTTGTAGGGGCCCGCGCCCACGGGCGCTTTCTTGAAGCCTTCATCGCCGACCTTCTCGACGTACTTCTTGGGCACGATCCAGCCCGCCCCGGTGGCGCTGGCGTAGAAGGTGAGGAAATCGGGCCAGGGCTGCTTGAGGCGGAAGCGAACGCGCCCCGGATCCGGCGTCTCCACGGCGACCACCCGCTCCTTCAGCGTCTTGTTGGCGGCTCCCCGGTAGCGCTCGAAGGAGAACTTCACGTCCTCTGCGGTGACGGGCTCGCCATTGTGGAAGCGGGCGTTCTTTCTCAGGACGAATTCCCAGGCGAGATGATCCTTGGAAACCGACCACGACTCGGCGAGATTCGCGGCGAGCGGCTGGCCCGGCATGGGCTTCACGAGCGCGTCGTGGAGCGCGTAGTAGACCAGGAAGGGCGTGATCATGCCGCTCGCTTCCGCGGGGTCGAACCAGGTCGGGGCGAGCGTGATGTGGACGCCCCAGACCATCTGGCCCTCCGGGCCCGCCGCCCCGGCCGGAGGGACCGACAGCGGGGAGAGGAGGACGGCGGGCAGGAGAAGGAGCGCGAGGAGCGCGGAGAGGAGACGGCGGAAGGGTCGCATCAGCATTTCTCCTTGCCGGATCGAGCCATCCGGGAGTCGGTTAGCTCGAGGCTTTCTCGATCTTGCCCCAGGTGTCCCGCAGCCCCACCGTCCGATTGAAGACCGGGCGGCCGGGCGCCGAATCGCGCGTATCGACACTGAAATAGCCGGTGCGCTCGAACTGGAAGCGCGTGCCCGGTGGCGCGGCCGCGAGCGCAGGCTCCACCCTGGCCCCGGAGAGCACGGTCAGCGACTGCGGATTCAGGGCGGCCGTGAAATCCTCCTCGGCGTCCGGAACGGGCTTGGTGAAGAGCGTCTCGTACAGCCGCACCTCCGCGTCCACGGCGTGCGCTGCGGACACCCAGTGGATGGTGCCCTTGACGCTCCGCCCCTTGCTGTCGCCCCCCACGGTGGCGGGATCGTACCGGCAGCGCACCTCGATCACCTCGCCCGCGGCATTCTTCTTGAAATCGGTGCACTGGACGATGTAGGCATAGCGCAGGCGGACCTCGGCCCCCGGCGTCAAGCGGAAGTACTTCTTGGGGGCGAACTCGCGGAAGTCGTCCTGCTCGATCCAGAGCTCCCGGCTGAAGGGCACCTTCCGCGTGCCCGCGGAGGGGTCTTCGGGATTGTTGACCGCCTCCATCTCCTCGACCTTGTCCTCGGGGTAGTTCTCCACGATGAGCTTGAGCGGGCGCAGGACGGCCATGCGGCGCTCCGCGCGCTTGTTCAGGTCCTCCCGCGCGCAGTGCTCGAGGAGGGCGAGCTCGACCGTGTTGTCGGACTTGGCCACGCCGATGCGGTCGCAGAAATCTCGGAGCGACTCGGGGGTGTAGCCCCGGCGGCGCAGGCCGGCGATGGTGGGCATGCGCGGGTCGTCCCAGCCGCTGACGTGCCCCCCTTCCACGAGGCGGAGGAGCTTCCGCTTGCTCATCACGGTGTGGGAGAGGTTGAGGCGGGCGAACTCGATCTGCTGCGGGTGATGGATGCCGAGGGCGTCGAGGTACCAGTCGTAGAGGGGGCGGTGGTCCTCGTACTCGAGCGTGCAGATGGAATGCGTCACGCCCTCGAGGGAATCGGACTGGCCGTGGGCCCAGTCGTACATGGGGTAGATGCACCAGGCGTCGCCCGTGCGCTGGTGGGTGGCCTTGCGGATCCGATACATGACGGGATCGCGCAGGTTGATGTTGCCGGAGGTCATGTCGATCTTCGCGCGCAGGGTCTTGCTGCCGTCGGGGAACTCGCCCGCGCGCATGCGGCGGAAGAGATCGAGGTTCTCCTCCACCGAGCGGCTCCGATGCGGCGACTCGCGCCCCGCCTCGGTCAGGGTGCCGCGGGACTCGCGGATCTGATCGGCCGACAGGTCGTCCACGTAGGCCTTGCCCTTGCGAATCAGCTCCTCCGCCCACTGGTAGAGCTGCCCGAAGTAGTCGCTGGCGTGGTATAGGTGCTCGCCCCAGTCAAAGCCGAGCCAGCGCACGTCGGCCATGATGGCGTCGACGTACTCCTGGCTCTCCTTGGTGGGGTTGGTGTCGTCGAAGCGGAGGTGACAGCGGCCGCCGTAGTCGCGGGCGAGGCCGAAGTCGAGGCAAATGGCCTTGGCGTGCCCGATGTGCAGGTAGCCGTTCGGCTCGGGCGGGAAGCGGGTGATCACCTTGCCGCCGAAGCGGCCTGTGCGGTTGTGCTCCTCGATGATCTCGCGGACGAAGTTCGAGGGTCGCGTGGGCTCGGGCATCGGGCAAATCGTAACACCGTCGGCCGCGCGTCAGCATTGCTTTCGCACTCGTCCACGAGGCCGGACTAACCTGACGCAAGGGGCGCTTATTCGAATACGAGCCACCGATGAAGCGTCTTGACTACCCATTCACGCCCAGAACCCCGATCATATCCCCCGATCCACACCTTGCTGATCCATCCGTAGTCCAGCTTGACGAAAAAGTAGAAGCGTCGGTTGGACGAGAAGCGTGGACCGAAAACGGGGAGCTCGCGTGAGCCGAATAGTGCTGCCACGGTCTCCTCGTCTAGCTCCGCCGGGACATGCTCGACTCTGCCCACCTCCCGACCCAGCCGACCCCTCCAAAGGCGCGTGACGTGAGAGCTCACGGGATCGATGCGCCACGCCGAA
Organism: Candidatus Methylomirabilota bacterium; assembly: GCA_035635755.1. GTDB lineage: Bacteria > Methylomirabilota > Methylomirabilia > Rokubacteriales > CSP1-6 > AR37. The sequence goes on from DASQAK010000033.1 coordinate 4,300, forward strand.
TGCGGTCCCCCGGGTCCACCGGTCAGAGCAAAGATGATTCCTGTGCCGACCCCCCGGTCAAGGAGGCAATCACGATCTCGCGCGACTGCAGATCGTTCAGAGCGGGATCGTTGTGGCGATACGGTGAATAGTTCCGGAACCTGATGCAGACGAAGCGCCGACCCTCGGGCGCGAGGCTGGGCTGAAAATAGACGTCATGAAGGCGCTCGTGAGCGTCGACGCCGCTACGCGTTTCGACCTTTTTGAGAATCCGCTCCACATTCTGCCCGTCGAGGTCAATCGTGTAGATGTCGAGGTCGTCCTCATAGATGAACTTTTCGGCCGGAAGACCGGCGATGTGGAGGCAGCCAGTGGCGATTACCGTCAAGATCAGCGCGGTGATGAGACAGAGGCTACGGGAAGTCGTCATGGCGTGGAGCCCAGCCCTAGGGCCGAAGCATACGTCACCCGAACATTTTTCCTTCGTAAATCTTACAAAGTGTCTCGCAGGTCTTACATTCTCGTCCCGCTGTCAAAAATTCCCCAAGGCAGACTATTCAAGCGCTTGGCCGCTGGCACGCGCGTTGCCCGCCCCGTGTAGGTTCGCTCGGCAAGGATCGTCGAGCCCGAGAGCAGGAAACCTCAACAGGAAGAACACGGGGAGGAATGCGGGCAATGAAAAAAGTTCTCACGATGGTCATGGTGGTGGCGGTGGCCGCGCTGGTATTCGCACCGCTGGCCTTTGCCACGGATGTGCAGGGCAAGGTCAAGTCCGTCGACCAGTCCGGGCGGATGGTGACCCTTGAAGACGGCATCCAGCTCATGATTCCCACCAACGTCAAGGTCGACCGCCAGGCTCTCCAGCCTGGCGCCGAGGTGAAGGTCAGCTACGAGACCCAGGGCAATCAGCACATCGTCACCACGATCGAGGTGCGTCCCGCCGCCAAGTAGTCAGGCGCGTACCGCGGTCCGGGGCCCGGAGCGATCCGGGCCCCGTTGCTACGCTAGCGCAGGGCCGGCGCCGCGAGAGCCGCCAGGAAGGCGCGGACGCGCTTGGCGTTCGCGCCCATGTCGCCCCGGCCGAAGCGCGAGACCGAGCGGATGTCCACCCGGCTCCCGTTGAGGGCCGGGACCACGCGCACGACCACATCGTCCTTGAAGCGAAGGAGGGGCGTGGTAGCCGTGGCCTCCAGCCGGCCCTCCGCGGGTACCGCGGCCACGATGTGCCATCCCAGCCCCCGCGCGGCGGCCTCGATGCGCGCGAAGGCGCGCTCGGGAGGATCGGCAAGGAGGAGGGGAATGATGTCGGGATAGCCCTTCTTCTGCTCAGCGGCCACCGCGGGCCCGCCGTAGGCCGCGCCGTTCGAGGAAGCCTGGCGCGTGGCCAGGAGGGCCACGAACTGCGGCGGGTCCTCGGTGTCCGTCGTGATGTCGTGGATGCGGGGGACGGCGGACATCTTGAAGACGAACAGGCCAATGACGAGGACGGCCACCGCCGCGATCACGATCCAGAGCATCGCGCGCCTGCCTTTCTTGCCCTTGCCGTGAAGCTCCGCCATGGCCGTCCCGCCTCCCGGAGGGGAGCATACCGCGCCTTGACAGGGTCTCGACGGCGCGACTAGAGTCAGCCGTCATGACGATCTCCGCGGCGCGGCTGGCCTTGGCCGCCCTGCTCTTACTCGCCGGTTGCCTTGCGGAGCCCCAGGGCTATACCCAGCAGGATCTCCAGTCGCGCTGCCTGATGACGGGCGGCGTCTGGTACCCGAGCGCCGTGCGCGACGGCTTCTGTGAATACCAGTCCCCGGGCTTTCTCTGAGCCGGGCGCGCACGACCCCATGCCCTCCTCTCCAGATCTCCGAGCGGTGGCGACGGTACAGATCGACGACGACCGCGTGCGCGTCACGGAGTGGCGCTTCGCCCCGAATGCGGCCACCGGCTGGCACCGTCACGAGTACGCCTACGTGGTGGTGCCCATGACCACGGGACGGCTCGCCATCACGGGTCCCCAGGGGGCGTCCTCGGCCGAGCTCGTGAGGGGACAATCCTACACGCGCCCCGCCGGCGTGGAGCACGATGTCAGGAACGCGAACGCCTTCGAGTTCGTCTTCGTCGAGATCGAGCTGAAGGTGCACCGCTGAGCGATCCCATCGGCTTCTCGACCGCTGGCAACCGTGTCCGACTGATTCCCATGCTCTCACGGGCAGGAATGTTCCGCTTCGAGCGCCGGCTTCGCCGGCGCAATCTGTTTGGGGGGAGGTTTCGGAAGGGGGGCGGAGCCCCCCTCCGAGCAAACTAGCGCGTGAGCCGGGTACGGCTGTCGCGGATCGTCCGCGTCTTCGCCTGGACGGGACTCACGAGCGTGGGCGGGGGCCGTTACGCCTACTTCTACGAGTCGTTGGTGGCGCGGCGCGCCTGGGTCACGCGGGAAGAGTTCGTTCGAGACCTCACGCTCTGCCAGCTCCTGCCCGGGCCCAACTTCTCCAACCTCGCCGTCGCCCTTGGCTTCCGGCTGGGCGGGGCGAGCGGCGCGGCCTGGGGCGCGGTGGCGCTCATCCTGCCCGGGGCCCTGATCCTGCTCGGCCTGAGCGCGCTCTACTTCCGTGGCGACTTCAGCCCGACCATGGCCCATGGGCTTCGTGGCGTGGCCGCGGCCATCGTCGGCCTCGTCTTCGTCACCACCGGGCGCCTCATGTCCGTCTCGCTGCGGAGCGGGCGCGCGATCGCAATCGCGGCCACGGTGTTTCTCCTCGTCGGCGTGCTCCGCGTCAATACGGCGCTCACCATCGCGCTCGTGGCGCCGGCGAGCCTGTGGCTGTTTCGGCCGCGCGCGGGCTCGCCATGATCGCCGATCTCGCCCGGCTGACCTGGACCTTCCTCTGGCTCTCGTTGATCTGCATCGGCGGCGGGCTGGGCGTGGTGCCGGAGATGGAGCGGCAGGTCGTGCGCCACGCCTGGGTCACGCCGCATGAGTTCATCGACGGCTACGCGCTCTCGCAGCTCACGCCCGGGCCGAGCATGCTCGTGGCCGTGTTCGTGGGCTATCGCGCCCACGGGCTCGTGGGTGCGCTCCTCGCGGGGACGGCGATGTTCCTGCCCGTCTCGCTCCTCACCGCCGTGATCGCGCGGAACTGGGCGGAGATTCGTCAGCGTCCGTGGGCGCAGGTGGCCGAGCGGGCCATGACCCCGATCGGGATCGGTCTCACGGCGGCGGGCGTCTACACGCTCGCGCGCGCGGGAATTCACGGCGCGCCGTCCGTGGTGATCGCCATCCTCGCCGGTCTCGCGCTGTGGACGGGACGGGTGCCCGCCATCGTGCTCGTGCTGGGGGGCGCCGCCGCCGGCTGGCTCGCGGCGCTCTGATCCGCGGTCAGTCGACTCGGGAGATCAGGTCGGCGCTCAGGCCCTTGACGCTCGTCTGGCCGCACAGGGCCATGGTCGTGCGGAGCTCGCGACGGAGGATCCCCAGCGCGCACGCGACGCCGGCGGCGCCGTCGGCGGCCAGGCCCCACAGCGCGGCGCGGCCCGTCGCCACCACGGTGGCGCCGAGGGCGAGGCCCTTGAGCACGGCCGTGCCGCGGTTGAAGCCGCCGTCGATCACGATGGGGGCGGCCCCCGCCACCGCGTCGGCGATCGCGGGCAGGGCGTCGATCGTTCCCTGGGTATGGTCGAGCTGGCGGCCCCCGTGGTTCGACACCCAGATCAGCTCCACACCCGCCTCGACGGCGCGCTTGGCGTCGCGCGCGGTCATGATGCCCTTGATGCCGATGGGCAGCCGCGTCGTCTTCTTGAGCCACGCCACGTCGTCCCAGGTCAGGCGCTCGGGATAGCTCCCGTCGGGCCCGCGTGGGTTGGGGGCGTGCGCCATCGCCTCCCGCGGATTGAAGCGGTGGACGATGTCGCGCTCGCGGCGGCCATACACCTGCACGTCGACCGTCAGCACCACCGCGTGATAGCCGGAGGCCTCGACCCGTGCCATGAGGTCGGCGACCCACGCACGGTCGCCGTGATGGTAGAGCTGGAACATCTTGGGCCCCGCGCCCGCCTTGGCCACGTCTTCCACCGACCAGCCCGCCGCGCCCGAGAGGAACTGCAGCGTGTCGCCCTGGGCGGCGCCGCGGGCCATCTCGAGATCGCCCTGGGGATGGAAGAGGATGAGACCGCCCATGGGCGCCACGGCCACGGGCCAGGACATGGGCACGCCAAGGAGCCGCGTGGACAGGTCGATCTCGCGAATGTCGACGAGAATGTCCTGGCGGATGGCCAGGCGGTCGAGGGCGCGGCGATTCCGCTTGCGCGTCATCTCGGTCTCGGCGGCGCCGTCGCCGAAGTTCCACGCGTCGCGGGGCAGGACCTTCTTCGCGTGCTGCCGGATCTCTGGAAGGGTGACGAATTTGTCGGCCATGGGTCCGTACAATACTGCGGCGCGGCGCCGCAGGTCAAACACGCATTTCGTGGCGAGACAGATTGCCCCCGTACCATTTGACAGCGTGAAAACGCGAGCCTACAGTGGCACACCAACTTCCATCCAGAGGAGGCCACGTCCATGATGTACGAGCTTCGCACCTACCACGCCATGCCCGGCCGGCTCCCTGATCTCAACAAGCGATTCGCTGAGATCACCCTGGACTTCTTCAAGAAGCACGGCATCGACGTCGTCGGCTTCTGGACCAACGAGCTGGGCGGCTCCTCCGACCAGCTGATCTATATGCTGGCCTACGAGAGCCTCGCGGACCGCGAGAAGAAGTGGCACGCGTTCTTCACCGACAAGGAGCGCCTCGCCAAGTTCGCGGAGACGGAGAAGAACGGGCCCCTGGTGGCCAGGCTCACCGCGCAGATGCTCCGGCCCACGCCCTATTCGCCGATGAAATAGCCGCCGTGCGTGCGCGCCCTGTGGCCGTCGCCGCGCTCCTCATGGCCGGGCTCGCGGTGGTCGCCTGCCAGCGCGAGCAGAAGGCCATCGAGCAGGATCTGCCCGCGGCGCGGGCGACCAAGGCGCGCGCCGACGCCCAGCAGATCGCGGGAGCGGTGCGTATGTACCAGACCACGTTTGGCGCGCTGCCCGGCTCGCTCGAGCAGCTGACCCTGGCCCAGACCGTGAACGGCGTCGCCGGGGGGCCATTTCTCGCCCGCATCCCCGCGCCGCCCACGGGGTGGGCGCCCTACGCGTACGCCAGGCAGGACGAGACGAATTTCACCGTCACCTCCTCGGGCGGCGGCGTCACCGTGAGCGCGCCGTGACGATGGAAGGCGCCGCTCGACCGCGCCTGCCTCTGCTGTCGCCGGAGAGTCTCGATCCGGAGCTGCACCTCATGCTGGATCGCTGGCAGGCCGAGGGCGGCGATCCGAACTTCATCCTCACCCTCGCGCGCTTGCCCGAGACCCTCAAGCGCTTCGTTGCCTTCTACTCTCCGCTCGTCCGCAAAGGCCTGGTGGAGCATCGCACTAAGGAGCTGGCGCGGCTGCGCCTGGCCCAGCTCAACGATTGCGCCTACTGAATGGCCACGCGCTACGCCTTGGGAAGGCGCGAGGGCATCACCGAGGAGCTGGTGGCGGCCCTCGCCGACTACGAGCGCGGGCCCTTCTCCGCGCGCGAGAAGGCGGCGCTCCGCTATGCCGATCGCCTGTTCTTCGACCACCACCGGGTGGACGACGCCCTTTGGGAAGAGCTCGGCGACCTCTTCAGCGAGGAGGAGCGCCTGGAGCTGACCTGGGTACTTTCGGAGTTCATCGGCCTGGGCAAGGTGATGTACGTCCTCGGCGTGCAGTACGGCGGCCATGCCCATGTCTGAGCGTGGGCTCGAACCCACGGGAGCGCCTCCCATGAGCGCAGTGAAAGATCTCGACACGCCCGCCGTGACCATCCGCCTCGACATCATGGAAGACAACATCCGGCGGGTGCAGGCGCATCTCGCCAGGCACGGCATCGGCAATCGCCCGCACATCAAGACGCACAAGATCCCCGCCATCGGAAAGCTGCAGATGCAGGCGGGGGCCATGGGCATCACGTGCCAGAAGATCGGAGAGGTCGAGGTCTTCGTGGACGCGGGCGTGGCCGACGACATCCTGCTCACCTTCAACATCCTGGGCCAGGCCAAGACGGAGCGCCTGATGGCCCTGTGCCGGCGGGCCCCGGGGCTCGCGGTGGTCCTCGACAACGAGGTGGTGGCGCGCGGGCTCAGCGAAGCGGGGGCGCGCCACGGCGTCGACGTCCGGTTTCTCGTCGAGTGCGACACGGGGTTCGGTCGCACCGGCGTGCAGACGCCCGCGGCCGTCTTCGATCTGGCCCGCCTCGCCGCGCGGCTCCCCCGCATGCAGTTCCGGGGTCTCATGACCTTTCCCAATCGCGAGCCGACCACGCGGGAGTTCTTCGAGCGCGCCCTCGCGCTCTTCAAGGGGGCGGGGATGCCCGTGCCCGTGGTCTCGGGCGGGGGAACGCCGGCGCTCTTCACCGCGCAGAATATTCCCATGCTGACGGAGCATCGCGCCGGCACCTGCGTGTTCAACGACGTCATGGTCGTCTCTTCCGGCACCGCGACCTGGGACAACTGCGCCATGCGGGTGCGCGCGACGGTGGTGAGCCGGCCCACGGACGGCCGCGCCATCCTGGATTGCGGGACCAAGGTGTTGACCTCCGACCAGTACGGGCAGAAAGGCTTCGGCCGCGTCCTGGAATACCCCGAGGCTGTCGTGGGCAATCTCTCCGAGGAGCACGGCATCGTGGACCTCTCCGCCTGCGCGGAGCGGCCCCAGGTGGGGGAGATCGTCCACGTGGTGCCCAATCACTGCTGCGTGGTCAGCAACATGGTGGACGAGCTCTACGGCGTGCGCGGCGAGAAGGTGGAAGTGGTCTGGCCCGTGGCCGCCCGCGGCCGCGTCCGCTAGGGGTCTGTTCGAATGACTCACGTGCCGCCGCGCACAAGAATGTTCCGCTTCGAGCGCCGGCTTTGCCGGCGCCATCTCTTCGGGGGGAGGCTTCGGAAGGGGGGCAGAGCCCCCCTCCGAGCTTCCTAGGACGCGACTCGTGCCCGAGCGTGGGGCGGATCTGGTCGTCGAGGCGCTGGTCGCCGCCGGCGTGCGTCGACTCTTCTCCTTGTCGGGCAATCAGATCCTGTCCCTCTACGACGCCACCGTCGGCTCCGGGATCCGCATCATCCACACGCGCCACGAGGCGGCCGCCGTGCACATGGCCGACGCCTGGGGCCGGCTGACCGAGGAGCCGGGCGTGGCCCTCGTGACCGCGGGGCCCGGGCACCTGAACGCGCTGTCCGCGCTCTATGGCGCGCTCATGTCCGAATCGCCGGTGGTGCTTCTGAGCGGGGCGTCGCCGCTGGGCCAGGCGGGGTGCGGCGCCTTTCAGGAGATGGACCAGGCTGCGGCGGCCGCCCCCGTCGCCAAGGCCGCCTGGACGGCCAGCAAGGCGGAGCGACTCAGCGAAGACATCGCCATCGCGCTCGATCTCGCGAAGAGCGGTCGGCCCGGGCCCGTGCACGTGAGCCTGCCCGGCGATCTCCTCGAGCACGAGGTGGAAGGAAGCCAGGATCGGCTTCCTGCGATCCATCGCCCGCCCATCCCGGTCGCGAATGCCGATCTGCGGCGCCTCCTCGAGCTCCTCGAAGCCTCGCGGCATCCCCTCATCCTGACCGGGTCGGCCATGTCACGCCCGGCGCGCGCCGAGAGCGTCGAGCGCCTCTCCTCGGCGACGGGGATCCCCGCCCTCGCGATGGAGAGCCCGCGCGGGGTGAATGACCCGTGGCTTCACATGGCGGCGACCTATCTGGAGCAGGCGGATTTCGTCCTGCTCCTGGGCAAGCGGCTCGACTTCGCGGTGCGCTTCGGGGCGCCGCCCGCCTTCACCTCCGCCTGTCGGTTCGTGCAGGCGGACTGGGATGCCGAGGCGCTCGACGGCAGCGGCCGCGTCACCCTGGGGATGGTGACGGATCCGGCCCTGCTCGCGGAGCGGCTGGCGGACTCGTGCGGTGCCATGAGCGGACGGTGGCGGGCCTGGGGCGAGCTGATGGCGGCGGCGCGCCGGCTCGTGCCCGACGAGTGGCACACGCTCCGCCGAAAGCCCGGCGCGCCCATTCATCCGCTCCGCGTGAGCGCGGCGCTCCAGCCATGGCTCGATCGCGGCGCCATCCTGGTCGCCGACGGCGGCGAGTTCGGCCAGTGGATCCAGGCGGGCTGCGAGGCGGACACCCGGCTCATCAATGGCCCCGCGGGCTCGATCGGCAGCGCCTTGCCCATGGCCCTCGGCGCCCGCCTCGCCCACCCGGAGCGCACGGTGATCGCCGCGCTCGGTGACGGCACCTTCGGCTTCCACGGCTTCGAGCTCGACACCGCCCTCCGCTACGACTTGCCCGTGGTCGCCATCGTGGGCAACGACGCGCGCTGGAATGCCGAGCACCAGCTGCAGCGACAGCAGTATGGCGCCGATCGCGCGGTGGGCTGCGAGCTACTCCCTTCGCGCTACGACAAGCTCGCCGCCGCCCTGGGCGGGCATGGGGAATACGTCGAGCAACCGGAGGACCTCGAGCCCGCCATCGAGCGCGCGGTCCGCTCCGGCCTACCCGCCTGCGTCAACGTGATGATCGACGGGCTCGCCGCGCCGACGTACCGCCACGCCTCCCCGTCGCACTGAGAAGGCGCGTCAGGAGCTGCGGGCGAACTTCTCGGCGAGAAGCGTCAGGTCCTTCGGGCCGACGTCGGAGACGAGGGCATAGCCGAGCTCGCCGTCCCGCCAGAGCATGACGTTGAAGCCTCGTGACGACGCGCGGTAGACCTCGAGCCGACCCACGCGCTCGAGCCCGCGGCGCGGCCAGGGCAGGCCCTCGGCCTTGACGACGAAGACGGAGACGGAGTGCAGCCGCCGGCCATAGACGAGTGTCGCGGCCTTGCGGTCGAGGAAATAGCCCACGGCGCCGCCCCGCAGGGGAAAGTCGGCGTCGCCCGCGAAGCGCGCGCCGGGAGCGAAGTCGAGACGGCCCGAGAACCAGGGGATGACCTGGTGGATGCCGCTGCTCTCGATCTCGAGCGGCCGCTGGCTCTGGAGGAGGCGGACGTGATCGTTGACCGCCTCCGTGACCATCGCGCTCCTTCCCGCGTCCGGCGGCCCGAGCACGCTCTGCCAGGCGAGCGGTGCCAGCACCAGCACCATCATGGCAGCGACGGCGAGGGCCGCCCACTTCTTCGGCCACGGTCGGCGCGTGGCGGAGGGTGAGGCCTCGGCGGGCCACTGGGCGCTGAGCCGGCGCTTGAAGGCGAGGGGAGCGGGGTACTGGGGAAGCCGGCGCTCGAGCGCCAAGGTGAGCTCGTGCTCGAGACGATCCTCGTGGGCGCAGCTCGGGCAGCCGTCGAGGTGGGCGCGCACCTGGCCATGGGCCTCCGAGGCAAGCCGTCCCTGCTGATAGTCGAGGAGCACTTCGCGGATGTCGCCGCAGTCCATGCGCCTCAGGTCTCCCAGTCCCGCAGGGCCTGGCGGAGAGCAGCGCGCGCGCGCGACAGCCGTGACTTGACCGTGCCCACCGCGCACCCCAGCACCTGCGCGGTCTCCGCTTCCGTCAACCCGTCCAGGTCGAGCAGGATCACCGTGCGACCGTCCTCCGAGAGCCCCATGAGCGCGCGCTCGATGTCCTCGGCGGCCGCTTTCCGGAGCCGGTCGAGCTCGATGCTGTCACGCTGGCGGCCGATGTCCTCGGGTACGGGCAGTGACGGGCTGACCGTGTCGAGCCCGCCCGTGACAGGATTGTGACGCTCGCGTCGATAGCGGCTCACGAACGTGTTGCGCAGGATGCGGAAGAGCCAGGCCTTGAGATTGGTCCCGGGCGTGAACTGCGCGGCGGCGTTGAGCGCCCGCGTATAGGTCTCCTGGACGAGATCCTCGGCATCGCTCTCGTTTCTCGTGAGATAGCGCGCCAGATTGTAAAGACCATCGGCATAGGCCAGCGCCTCCCGGCCCATGGCTCCCGACGGCTCTCCTTCGCCCCGGCCCTGCATGGTCCTCACCATACGCTTAACGAAGAGGCCACGGAACCGTTCCGTCGCGCCTTCGATGGAACGAATGACCGCCCGCGGCGTTAGCGCAGTCAGGGGCGCGACGCGCTCATTCAAAGGAGGAAGCGATGAGGCGACTGGCGGCGGGCGTGGTGGCGGTAGTGCTGGTGGCGTGGCTGGCCGGATCCGCGGCGGCCGCGGGACCCAAGGCCTACGTGGGTCTGTTCAAGGACGACGCGGTGGCCGTGATCGATACGAGCCAGAACCGGGTGGTGGCGACCATCCCGGTGCCCAAGGGCCCGCACGGCCTCGTGGTCACGCCCGACGGGCGCAAGGTCTACGTCAGCAGCGACGGCGCCTCGGCGGTGAGCGTGATCGACACGGCGAGCGACAAGATCGTGGCCACCATCGATGTCGGCGCGAACCCTCATGGCCTCGCCATGTCGAGCGACGGACGCAAGCTGCTTGTCTGCGCGTTCGGCACGAATCGCGCGCTCGTCGTCGACACGGCCACGGACAAGGTGACGGGCGAGATCGCGGTGCCGCAGGTCCACAACGGCGCCCTCTCGCCCGACGGGAGCCGCGCCTATGTCGCCTCGCAGAAGCAGGGCGAGGCCGCCCTCGTCATCCTCGACCTCAAGACCATGACGCGCGCCAGCGCGGTGCCCCTCGACAAGACACCGCGCGCGGTCGACGCCTCCCCCGACGGCAAGCGCGTCTATTTCACCCTGGCCGGTGTCAACGCCATCCAGGTTCTCGACACCGCGACGAACCAGATCGTGGCCCAGATCGGCGTAGGCGCCTCGCCCCACCAGGCGCCGCCCACGTCTGACGGTCGCTGGGCCCTCGTGCCGGCCCAGGGACCGGGCGAGCTCGACATCGTCGACATGACGACGAATAGCCTGGCCGCCGCCGTACCGATCGGGAAGATTCCTCACTGGATCGCCATCGCCTCCGACGGTCGCACCGCATGGGTGACCAACGAAGGCTCCAACGAGGTCTCCGTCGTGGACCTGGGGAAGCGGACGGTGACCGCGACCATTGCCGTGGGCAATGCCCCGCGGAAGATCGCCGTCCAGCCCATGGGAGCGCCCCGATCGGCCGTGCCCGCGGGAGCGGCAACGGTGGCGGCGTCGCAGAAGAGCGCGAAGTCGGTGACCATCGCCGGGGTTCTGTACCACGACCACGGCAGCCGGGACATCTCGGGCCAGCGCGTGGTGAAGATGGAGGCGGACGACTACTACTTCGGGCCCACCTTCCTTCGCGGCAAGCCGGGGCAGCGCGTGCGTCTCCGCGTGGAGAACGAGTCGGGGACACTCCACAACATCACGATCGCCGATCAGCAGATCGACCGCGACATCCTGCCCAAGAAGACCATCGAGGTGGACGTGACGGTGCCGCCTTCCGGCGTCGTCACCTTCACGTGCAAGTTCCACGGCCCCCTCGGCATGAACGGAATAATGAGTGTAGACAAGGGGTTGTAGAGCAAGCTCCGGAGCCAGGATTGAAAGGTCACGGAAAAGGTCACGGTTCACGATCCCGTCGGTGATGCACAGGAGCTTACGAAAGGATCGGAGGAAAGGCAGCAATCGAAAAGGCAACACCCGCATGAACGTCTCGCGTTTATGCTCGGTCGGCACGTTCCCGAAGACTTCAGCGAGATCCTCCTCCTGTCCGGAAACGGCTACGGGATAGGAGCGTTCAAGCTCCTGCGGGGACTGTACGAGCGCGTGGTCACGATGACGTACCTGCTCCAGCATCCTGAGAAGGCCGAAGACTTCGCCGACTGGCACCTCATCGAGAAACAGAAATTGGTGAATCACTTGCTGGGGGGACGGCGACGACCCGGCCAAGTATTTCACGAGCGGAGAACTGACCGAGATTCGCGACGCGGCGGGGCGGATCAAGGAACGGGTCCCGAAGGGGCAGCGTTCGTGGACTGACCTGGATCTCAAAAGCATGGCACGCTCCGTCGGATTAGACGCGTACTACACGATCTTCTATTACTGGCCGACGCTCCACAGTCACCCTACGGCTATCGGGCTGACGGCGCGGATGCAACTGACCACTGACGGGGTTTCGTTCAAGGTCGGGCCCCAGCGGAACGACGCAGACCATGCGCTGATGGGAGCGCACTGCTGCCTGCTGCTCGCTCTCGACGCGCACGTTCGCCACTTCGGGCTCGCCCTAGATCTTGTGCACCAAGTGGAAGACTACAAAACATACTGGGATAGGCCAGGGTCGTAGTCGGAGTGCGTGTGCCGCGTGGGCCGAAGGGGAAGTGAAAACACCACGAGCGCCGAGGGGGAATCGACGCCCGTGGGTGACACCGCCCTGTCGATACTGCGCTACGTGCGGCGGTGTCGTCTCCATGCGGTGCCCGTTAGTCCCACGAGCCCAACAGCGAGCAGTACCAGCGTGGCGGGCGCCGGGACCTGTGCGAGGAGCGCGTTGCTGATGATCAGCTGCCCCGCCGAGGTTGGATGGATGCCATCCCAGAAGAGGAATTTTGACGGATCACACGTAACGAACTGGGCGCAGGCGTTCGTGACGTCAGTCAGACCGAAGGCGCCGGGGCTCGCCACAATGGCGTCGACCAGGCCGAAGAGATCAAAGAGCTGCACGTCGGGATCGCTGGCGATCGCACCGAGGAGCGCGGCATTCATCGAGGCGGCGATCAGCGTTCCCAGCGCCGCGGCCGAGGCACCCGCGGCCCGGACCGCCGGCGTATCACCAATGTCCGGCACATCCCACACCACGATCTTTCTCGCGCCCGCCACCTCCAACTCGGCGTCGATGGTGGCGATGTTTCCCGCGTACGTGAGGGCGGCGGATTGGATGATCCCCCCGATGCAGGTAAGGTTGCCGCCGCAGCCGGCCGCGGCGACGAGGGCGTCACGCGCATTGTTCCCACCGCCGGCCACCACGTAGAGCGCATTGCTTGGCGCGACATTTGCGCGCTGGAGGAGAAAGAACGCGACTTGGGTCTCGAGGCTTGGAGGGAAGGGGCTGAGCAAGCCGCCCGGCAAGGGAGTGGGCGTGAGTGGGCCCGTCCGCGCCCCGCCGAAGGCGTAGTCCGTTCCCCCCAGGAGCGAGGCGTTCGCGGTGAGCCCGAGCGCCGGTGCGAAGCTTTGCGCCCACACCAGCCCATTGGTGTAGTGCCCCGACGCATAGGGGAAAGTGGGGATGAAACTGTTTCCGGAGATTGGGACCGGGGTCACGTTGGGCGCCAGGACGGCGGCGTTGTTCCCTGAGTCCGAAAGGCTATCTCCGAAGATGAAGAGGTTGGAATACCCGGCATAGGCGGCGGACGATGGGGCGAGAGAGACGAGCAAAAATAGCCAACCTAGAAGCGATCGTTTCATAGGCTTTCCCCGTTCCTCACCCCGAGATGGTTGGATGGCAACAGCCCAAATTCGATCACACACTCCCGGCCGAAGTCGGTAGCCACTCGAGCCGCCCGATGCGCAGGAGGATGGGCCGGGAGAGAGTCGCTGTCAAGTGACCTTCGGCCACCTGTGGCGTGAGCTGCTGAGACTGGCCGAGGCAGCGAGGTTCGACTAGGATGCTCTCGCCATGGAACGCGCAGGCATGGCCGAGGTGCGCCAGCACATCCCGTGGCTGCTTGCCTGAGCAGAGCCGCATTCGACGGGCGGGGTCGTTCAACTAAGGGAGGATCACGCGATGGAACGGCGCACCTTCATGACGCTGGTCTCGAGCGGCCTCCTTGCCGCGCCGCTCGCCGCTGAGGCACAGCAGCCGGGGAAGATATCGCGGGTGGGCATCCTGGTTAGCGCGAACCCGCGAGTCTACGATGGCTTCGCCGATGAGTTACGCAAGTTCGGTTACGTCGACGGTCAGAACCTCGCCTTGGAGTTTCGCAACGCCGAGGGAAACGTCGAGCGGCTCCCGACCCTTGCCGTTGAGCTGGCCCGCTTAGGGGTGGACGTCATCCTCGCCGGCGGCACTGAAGCGTCGCTTCGGGCAGCTCGGCAGGCCACGACTACGATCCCCGTTGTCATGGTCGCCATCGACTACGACCCCCTGGCGCTGGGGTACATAGCTAGTCTTGCGCGCCCGGGCGGGAATGTCACTGGAGTGTTCCTCCAGCAGCTCGAGCTGACCGCCAAGCGAATGGACCTTCTCAAGGCGACTTTGCCGAAGCTGACACGGGTGGCCATTCTGTGGGACGCCTCCGCCACGGACCAGTTCAACGCTGCGGACGCTGCGTCACGATCCCTGGGCATCCGGGTCCAACCACTTGAGCTCCGAAGTCCCCCTTACGATTTTCGTGGCGCCTTCGCCACGGCCGTGAAGGATCGCGCCGACGCCCTCTTCGTCGTCACGAGCGCGATCCTCTTCCGCGAGCGCGTGCAGATCGCCCAGCTCGCTGTGAAGAACCGGTTGCCCGTAGTGTTCGCGCTCCGAGAGTTCGCCGAGGCGGGCGGCCTGATGAGCTATGGGACCAACCTCCCCGAGATGTTCCGTCGTGCCGCCGCCTACGTGGACAAGATTCTCAAAGGAGCGAAACCAGGCGACCTCCCCGTCGAGCAGCCGACCACGTACCAGCTTGTGCTCAACCTCAAGACCGCCAAGGCGCTCGGGCTGACGATCCCACCGTCGCTGCTGGTGAGAGCGGACGAAGTGATCCAATGATGGACCGGCGCACCTTCATCACTGGCATAGCTGGCGGAATCCTCGCCACGCCGCTCGCCGCGGAGGGGCAGCAGGCGGTGAAGGTTTATCGAATCGGGCTATTCCACATAGGGCTCGACCATGTCCCTCCGGCTCTATACGGATTGCGAGAAGGCTTGAAGGAGCTGGGGTATGAGGAGGGCAAGAATCTGCGCTGGGACTTCCGTAACCTACCCGATGAAAATGCCGCTCAGGCGACCGCGCGGGAGTTCGTTCGTGAAAAGGTGGACGTGATCGTGGCGTTCGAGAATGAAGCCGTCCGGGCCGCAAAGGCAGCAACGGCGGGAATTCCCATCCTATTTCTCCACGTCCTCACCGACCCAGTCGGTGAGGGGTTCGTGCAGAGCCTCGCTCATCCCGGCGGAAACATTACGGGCATCTTTGGCGATGTCCCGGCAAAGCGAGTGGAGTTCCTGACAGAGCTCATTCCCCACCTCGTTCGGCTCCTGCTCTTATTTGATCCCACCGATCACACATCGCTCCAAGAGTTGACCGCCGTACGAGCCGCGGCCACGGCGCGAAAGCTTCAATTGGTCGAACGAGCCGTGGTGACGCAAGCCGACATTGAACGAGTCTTCACCTTGGCGAGCCGCGAGAACGTCCAAGCGGTCGTGGTCGTTTCTGGCCTCGTCACGAAATTCCCGGCGCTCGTGATCCGTCTCGCGGCCGAACGGCACCTCGCGATCCCCGGTCATCGAAGGGAGTGGACAGAGCAGGGTGCACTATTTTCCTACGGGGCAAACTATTTCTCGGTCGGCCGGACCGATGGGGCGCGGCTGGTAGACAGGATTCTCAAGGGAACGAAGCCGGCCGCCCTCCCCGTCGAACAGATTGCGCGGCTAGAATTGGTCATTAACCTCAAGACCGCGAAGGCGCTTGGCCTCACGATCCCGCCATCACTCTTGTCGCGGGCGGATGAGGTCATCCAGTAGGCGATGACCTGGCTCAATATCGAGGACGCGAGTGAGCTGACGGGAAAGTGACATGAACGCCTGGCTCCGGCGCTACTTCGCGGTCGTTGGGATCATCGCCGTCTTGAGCCGCGTGGCGGGGACGCAACCTTCTCGGACCGAGATGGCATTGTGGACAGTCAGCTTGGTGATAGTTGGGTTTGCCGTGTACCGCTGGCTCGGTGAGCCCAGCCGTCCAAGGCCCTCTCCGCGCCCGCCGTACTCCTCGCCTATGAGCGAGTACCTTCCTCCGTCCAAGGTGCGGCGTTCCTGGTGACGTAGGGACCCGCCACGAAAAACTAGACCGTTTCGAGCCGTGCCACTGGTGACCCTCGCACGGATGTGTTCCTCCGAGTTCCGGGGGCTCGCACGGGAGTCTTCTGGCGAGTGGAAGGCTTCCAACGTGGAAGGGGGCGGCCTTCAATTTTGGGCTGTACCCCCCTCGAAATCGTCCAGGAAGGTCACGCCAAAGGTCACAGTTGAATCCTGGATACTGACAGAGAGCTACGGAGACGTGCGGTGCAAGTGCTTGAGTGCTTAGTCTAGGTACGCGACTTGCCTGATGCCTTGGTCTTCCACGTGCAAGTTTCACGGCCCCCTCGGCATGAATGGCCAACTCGCCACCGCGGACCCCAAGACCGGAGCCTCCCGCTAGCATGCGTGCCGGCAGTGCGGCGGGAGGGGGCGAGGGCATCCTCCGCGGACCACGCTGACTCGCTACCCGCTCGAGCACTCTGAACGGGCCACGAGATTCTGGTTTTACGCTTCGGCGGCGCGCAGAAGATACGGGTCCACGGGGGATGCCCTCGCCCCCTCCCGCCGCCTCGCGGTGCTCCAAGAGTAGTTGCGCGAGCTTGTCGACGCATTGTGAGGGCGGGGCTGAGGGGTGCCCGGCGGCGGGTTGCCGGCGGGAGCGAATCCGACGAGCCGTAGCGCGCCCCGAAGCGCAGGGCGCCTCCGCCGCGCGAGTCGGCCCTGCGAAGCAGGGGCGGCGAGCGACCCCCGTCTCGGGGGATGGGGGGCCAGGCGGAGGCGCCCGAGCGAGGAGGCGCGCGAGGCGAGGAGGTTGAGCGGACGCCGGCAACCCGCCGCCGGGCACCCCTCAGTCCCGCCCGCTGGAAGCTCGCGGGAATCGTCGACGACTACAGCGAAATGCGGCGGCGGGACATGGCGCGGTCCCATTTCGTGGCGTAGGCGTCGTCGAAGATGATACCCGCCTCGGCGGCGGCGATGAACCAAGCGCCGCCCTTGATCTCCGTCTCGAGTTGGTCCGGCGCCCAGCCCGCGTAGCCGAGCGTGAAGACCGACCGCTTGGGCCCGCGCCCGGCGGCCATGGCCTGCAGAATATCCGGATGAAAGGTGACGGCGACCTCGCTGCCCACGCGGAAGGTGTCCGAGGCGGCATACTCGGGACTGTGCAGCACGAAGATCCGCGTGGGCTCGACGGGGCCGCCCACGTGCAGGCGCACGGAGCCCGCGGCGCCTTTCGGGTCCATGCCCGCCTGCTCGAGGAGCGTGGCGAGCGGCGCGTCCGCGAGCGGACGATTGAGCACGAGACCCATGGCGCCCTTGGCGTCGTGGCGGATCATGAAGATCACCGTGCGGATGAAGCGTGGATCCTTCAGGTCGTCGGTGGCGATCAGGAGCTGACCGGTGAGATAGGCGCCCTGCGCGCGCACCGCGGACAGCGGGGCGGGCGCCGCGGCCAGCATGAGGGCCCCGGCGAGGACGCCGGCGGCGAGCCAGAGTGACCGGGCGCGTGGCGGAGCGAGCATCCGGGGCACAGTATAGACGATGCGAGGCCACGCGTCTTTTCGCGGCCTCTGCGAGGCTGGGCTTGGCAAAGCGCGGCGCGTATAATCCAGCCTCCGAGAGGAGCGACCCGCATGGCCGGCGAGACGACACTGACGTCCGACACGATCGAGGTGCGCGAGAGCCACCGCTTCGACGTCGCCGCCCTCGAGCGTTATCTGTCCCCGCGCATTCCCGGGTTCGCCGGGCCGGTGACGGTGCGCCAGTTCCAGGGCGGGCAGTCGAACCCCACGTATTACCTAGCGACCCGCGACCGCGAGTACGTGCTCCGGCGCAAGCCGCCGGGCAAGCTCCTGCCCTCCGCGCACGCCGTCGACCGCGAGTATCGAATCCTCACGGCGCTCGGGCGGACGGATGTGCCGGTGCCGAAGACCTATATCCTCTGCGAGGATCCCGAGGTGATTGGCACGCCCTTCTATGTCATGGACTGGGTGCGCGGGCGCATCATGGTGGATCCGCTCTTGCCCGGACTGACGCCGCCCGAGCGGACGGCCATCTATGACTCGATGAATGACGTGCTCGCGCGGCTGCACCGAGTGGACTGGCAGGCGCTCGGGCTGGCGGATTTCGGGCGGCCGGGCAACTACTTCGCGCGACAGTTCCATCGCTGGAGCCAGCAGTATCGCGCCTCCGAGACAGAGCGCATCGAGGCGATGGAGCGGTTCATGGAGTGGCTACCCGGCCACATTCCGTCAGACGACTTGACCACCATCGTCCACGGCGATTTCCGGCTGGGCAACGTCATCATCCACCCGTTGGAGCCTCGTGTCGTCGCCGTGCTCGACTGGGAGATCTCGACGCTCGGCCACCCCCTGGCCGATCTCGCCTACAACGCCATGTCCTATCACCTCGAGCCCGACATCCTGGGCGGCGTCCTCGGGCACGATCTCAAGGCCCTCGGCATCCCCACGGAAGAGGAGTATCTCGCCGCGTATTGTCGCCGCACGGGCCGCGACGATATTCCCGACTGGAGCTTCCACGTCGCCTTCTCGATGTTCCGCCTGGCCGCCATCGCGCAGGGCATCATGGGGCGCGTGATCGCGGGGACGGCCAACGACGCCAATGCCCGCGCCCGCGGCGAGCGCGCGCGCCCGATGGCCGAGGCGGGCTGGCGCCTGGTCGAGCAGCGCGCCGGGTGATCAATTGCGCTATGCTGGCGCGCCAGGAGGGCCCACGATGATCGAGCAACGACCATTCGGACGGACCGGTCACCACAGCACGGTGACGCTCTTCGGGGCGGCGGCGCTGGCCCAGGCCAGTCAGGCCGACGCGAACCGCGCGCTCGAGGTGCTGCTCCGCCACGGCGTCAACCACATCGACACGGCGGCGCGGTACGGAGACTCCGAGCTTCGCATCGGCCCCTGGATGGCCCGTCACCGCAAGGACTTCTTCCTCGCCACCAAGACGGGCTCGCGCACCGCCACTGAGGCCCGCGCGGACATCCACCGCTCGCTCGAGCGGCTGCGCGTCGATCATGTGGACATGATCCAGCTCCACTCCCTGGGGCATCCGGACGACTGGGACCAGGCCATGGGACCAGGCGGCGCCCTCGAGGCGGCGGTGGAGGCGCGCGAGCAGGGGCTCGTCCGCTTCATCGGCGTCACCGGGCACGGCTGGACGATCGCCGCCATGCATCGGCGCAGCCTGGCGCGCTTCGACTTCGACTCCGTGCTCTTGCCCTTCAATTTCTTCTTCGCGCAGAACGAGCGCTACCGGCGGAGCTTCGAGGAGGTGCTGACGATCTGCCGGGAGCGGAACGTGGCCGTGCAGATCATCAAGTCGATCGCGCGCGGCCCGTGGGCGACCGCGGACCGGACGCACACGACGTGGTACCAACCGCTGGAGGCCCAGGCGGACATCGACCGAGCCATGCACTGGATCCTCGGCCTGCCGGACATCTTCGTCAACACCGCCGGTGACCTCGCGCTCCTCCCGAAGATCCTGGACGCGGCAAGCCGCTTCGAGCGTCCGACGCCGGAGGCGGACATGGCCGCCATGCTCGGCTCGACCAAGATGACCTCGCTGTTCGGGCTCCCCGCGTGACGAGACGGGGAAGACAGCCCACGCGTGTTCTGATCGCGACCGTGGTGCTCGCCCTGGCGGCCGTGCTCGGCGCCACGGGGGAGGCGTCCGCCCAGGGGCCCGTGCGCATCGGCTTCATCTCGCCGCTGTCCGGCGCCATCGCTCAGGCCGGCAAGGACATGTACAGCGGCTGCGAGCTCTACTGGGAGGAGACGGGCTGGCAGCTCGCCGGTCGCAAGCTCGAGGTCATCCTGGAAGACAACGAAGGCGTGCCCGCTACCGCGGTGACCAAGGCCCGCAAGCTGGTGGAGTCGGATCGGGTCCACATGCTGGCGGGCGTGATCCTCTCCAACGTCGCCTATGCGCTCGTGCCCTACATCGAGGCCCAGGGCATCCC
The DNA here is from genome assembly GCA_035635755.1 of Candidatus Methylomirabilota bacterium. Classification (GTDB taxonomy): domain Bacteria; phylum Methylomirabilota; class Methylomirabilia; order Rokubacteriales; family CSP1-6; genus AR37. The sequence goes on from DASQAK010000033.1 coordinate 24,145, forward strand.
GACCATCTACCCGATCAACTCCGCCGACGACCTGACCCAGCGCAAGCGCCCCAAGTGGCTCATCCGCACCGGCTTCTCGGCGGGGGGCAACATGCATCCCTTCGGCGAGTACGCGGCCCGGGTGCTCGGCTACAAGAAGATCGCCATCGTCTCGCTCGACTACGCCTTCGGCTGGGAGATCGCGGGAGGCTTTCACAAGACCTTCGAGGACAACGGCGGCCAGATCATCCAGAAGGTGTGGATCCCCCTCAACGTGCAGGACTACGCGCCCTACCTCGCCCAGATCCGGAAGGACGCGGATGCCGTGTTCGTGCTCGCCCTCGGACGGTGGAGCCTGCTCTTCGCCAAGCAGTGGGCCACGAGCGGGCTCAAGGATCGGATCCCGCTCATCGCGGGCGGCACCTACACGGACGAGCACGTCCTGCCCGAGCTGGGCGACGAGTCCATCGGCGTGATCAGCGCGCATCACTACTCGGCCGCCCTCGACACGCCGGCGAACCGGCGCTTCCGCGCCGCCTTCGAGAAGAAGAACAATCGCCTGCCGTCCTTCTACTCGGAGAACTGCTACACGGGCGCGCGCGTGGTGGCGGAGGCGGCCAAGGCGGTGGGCGGCCGTCTCGAGGACCGCGCGGCGTTCATGGCCGCCCTCCGCGCCGTCGAGATCGGGGATGCGCCCCGCGGACCGATCAAGATGGATCCCTACGGCAATCCCACCCAGAACATCTACATCCGGAAGGTGGAGCGGGTAGGGGGCAAGCTGCAGAACACCGTCATCTACACCTACCCGGCGGTGAGCCAGTTCTGGAAGTACAGCCCGGAGGAGTTCCTGAAGCAGCCTGTCTACTCGCGGGATTTCCCACCGTGCCGCCATTGCTGAGGC